>JBILUV010000378.1:0-3020 GCA_044370825.1 Burkholderiales bacterium
CTGGATGCGCTGGCCCAGTTGATCGGCGTCGAGGCCCAGGACAAGGCAGCCTTTGTCCGTTCCACGCGCGAGAACGTCGGCCGGATCTTCCCGTCCGCCGACGTGCCGGCGCAGGATGTCCGCGTCGCGCTGCGCCAGGTCATGGCCGACGACGAGCGGCTGGCGGTCTACATGGCCCGCATCTGAGCGGCCTCGGCACCCGCGGAAACCCAGTGCGAGAGCACTGGGTTTTTTTATGCGATTCCTCTGGCTGATCCTCTGTCTCGTCCTGCCTGGCCAGGCGTGGGCGGCGCCGTCGCCCTATGCCGATGAACTGGTTGCTCGCGCCCGGGCCCTCGGGCTGGCGCGGGAGCCGGCCTGGCATCGGCTGTTGCACTATCGGCCCACGCTGATTGGGGGCGTGCGCAGCGAGACCGATGATCCCGCCTTCTTCAACGCGCCCCAGGGCAAGACCGACCCCGACGCCGAGTTGGACGCCACTCTGCGCGCCTTCTTCTCCAACCTCGAGGAGACCGACAGGCAGCAGAACCCGCAGTGCCTGTTCGTCGCCCGTTATCGATGGTTGAAGGAACGGCTTGGCTTCGATCCGGTCCGGCTTCCGGAGCAGCCGTGTTCGCGTTTCGAGCGCTGGCGCGCCGAACTCGATCCGGGCGGTGTCACCCTGGTGTTCCCCGCGGCCTTCATCAACAGCCCGGCATCGATGTACGGCCACACCCTGTTGCGCCTGGATGGGCGGGCACAGACAGACCGTACACGGCTGCTGGACTACGCGGTCAACTTCGCCGCCTATACCGGCGAGGACGGCGGACTGGCGTTCGCCTGGAAGGGCCTGATGGGCGGCTACGAGGGGCGCTTCAGCCTCACCCCCTACTACCTGAAGATCGCCGAGTACAACGACCTCGAGAGCCGCGACATCTGGGAGTACGAACTGGCCCTGACGTCGGAGGAGATCGATCGACTGCTGGCGCACACCTGGGAGCTGGGCTCGGCGCGCTTCGAGTACTACTTCCTGGACGAGAACTGCTCCTACCAGCTGCTGTGGCTGCTGGACGTGGCGCGCCCCTCGCTGCACCTGGCCGAGCGCTTCCCGGCCTGGGTGATCCCGGCCGACACCATCCGTGCCGTGCGCGACGAGCCTGGCTTGGTCAGACGGGTGAGTTACCGGCCGTCGCGCACCAGCCAGTTCCAGCACGCCGCATCGCAACTGCCGCCAGCCGATGTGGACCTCGCCGTGGCGGTGGCGGAAGGCCGCACGGCACCCTCCGATGTCCGGCTGGCCGAACGGGGCACGGAGCATCGGGCGAGGCTGCTCGACCTCTCTTTCGACTACCTGGACATCCAGCGCCTGTCCGGGCAGAGCCCCGCCTCGGTCACCGGTCCGCGGTTACGCGAGTTGATGCTGGTGCGCAGCCGTCTGGACGTCCCCGAGGCGCCAGCTGTGCCCACCCCCTCGGTGCGGCCGGATGAGGGCCACGGTTCGGCGCGACTGCGTGTCGGAGGGGGCACGGTCGATGGCAACGGTTTCGCGGAACTGCGGTTCCGCGGCGCCTATCATGACCTCCTGGATCCGGCGGCTGGTTACGGCCGGGGCGCACAGATCGAGTTCGGCGACATCGTGGCACGGCGGGAGAGTGGCGACGGCCGGCCCTTCCTGCATCGCTTCACGGTCATCGATGTCACCTCCATCGCGCCGCGCGATCGTCTGGCGAAGCGGATGTCCTGGCAGGTGCAGTTCGGGCTGGATCGCAGCCGCGGACCGGCCGGTGAGCGGCCCATCGTGTACCAGGTCTCTGGCGGGGCGGGCCGGGCATGGGCCCTGGGCGCTTTCTCGACCGGCTACCTGATGGGGCAGGCAGGGGCGTATGTTTCACCGCATCTGTCGCAGGCAGCCAGCATCGGCATCGGGGCGCGGGCGGGGCTGATGCACGACTGGAACGACCGGGTGCGACTGCACGCCGTGCTGCAGGGGCTCGCCTATCTGGACGGGCCGGATCCGCGTCGCAGCGCTGCCACAGTGGGTGTGGACACGACGCTGACACGACAGCTCGGACTGCGGCTCGAGCTCGAGCGCCGCCACGAATTCGGCTACGGTTGGAGTACCGTGGGCCTTCACCTGAACGGGTACTTCTGATGCTGCGATCCCTGACGGCACTGCTGGCGATGTTGATGCTGGGCGGCTGCACCGGCCTGTTCTTCCAGCCGATGAACGGACACGTCCGCACCCCGGCCGACATCGGCCTGAAGCACGAGGACGTCGAGCTGCGCGCCTCCGACGGCGTTGCCCTGCATGCGTGGTTCCTGCCGGCGACGGCGCCGGCGCGTGCCACGGTACTGTTCCTGCACGGCAACGCCGAGAACATCAGCACGCACATCGCCGCCGTGAGCTGGATGCCCGCCGCCGGCTTCGATGTGCTGCTGCTGGACTACCGCGGCTACGGCCGGTCATCGGGGGTGCCGACGGTGGAGGGCGCCATGCGCGACATCGATGCGGCGACACGCCATCTGCTCGGGCGCGTTGGCATTCGGCGCGACCGCATGGTGCTGTTCGGTCAGAGTCTCGGCGGCTCGCTTGCCGCCTGGTACGCCGCCCGCGGGCCGCGCCGTCACGTGTTCAGCGGGGTCGTGGTGGACAGCGCATTCTCCAGCTATCGCGAGATCGCCCGCGACGCGCTGGACACGGTCTGGTGGACGCGCTGGGCGAAGTGGCCGGCGAGCTACACCATCGACGACAGTTTCAGTCCGGTGTCGGTGGTGGGCGAGATCGCGCCAGTGCCGGTGCTGTTCATGGCCGGCGGTCGCGACCGCATCGTGCCGCCGGCGCACTCCAAGCGCCTGTTTGCCGCCGCCAACGCGCCGAAGGCGCACTGGCTGTTCCCGGAGGCAGGGCATATCGGCGCCCTGACCGATCCGCAGGCGAGGGAGCGGCTGGCGAGTTGGATCGAGGAGGTCGTGGCGCGGTAGGCCTTTCGCGACGCCTTGTCGGGGAGGGCTCGTGCGCGCGATCGAGCGGTGCGCCGACG
>JBILUV010000379.1:0-3013 GCA_044370825.1 Burkholderiales bacterium
GGGCGACGATTCCCAGAAGAAGGCGGCGCGCGACCTGCTTGCCACGCTCAGCTGACACCGGCGCGGCCCGGACCCGGGCCGCCGCGCTTCCTGCTCGCTGCCGGTCATGACGGAGCGCATAGCCCTCGGAGTCGAGTACGACGGTCGCGGCTTCTGCGGCTGGCAGACCCAGCCGGGTGGCTGTGGGGTCCAGGATGCCCTGCAGGCGGCCCTGTCCCGCATGGCTGGTCATGCCATCACAGTCTTCTGTGCCGGTCGCACCGATGCCGGTGTGCATGCGTCCTGGCAGGTGCTGCACTTCGACACCGATGCGCGCCGCCCCGAGTCCGCTTGGACCCGTGGCGTGAACGCCTTCCTGCCGCCGGCGGTCGGCGTGCTCTGGGCGCGCCAGACCGGTCCCGCATTCCACGCCCGCTTCGACGCCCGGTCCCGCAGTTACCGTTACCGGCTGCTGTGCCGCACCGCGCGACCAGCCATCGACCATGGTCGCGTCGGCTGGTGGCCCGGGCCGCTCGACCTGGGCGCCATGCGCGAGGCCGCGGGACTGCTTCTGGGCACCCAGGATTTCAGCTCCTTCCGGGCTGCCGAATGCCAGGCGCGCTCGCCAGTGCGTGAGCTGCAAAATATCGACATCGACGTCGAAGATGGACTGATCAGCTTCGATCTTCGTGCCAACGCTTTCCTGCACCACATGGTGCGCAACATCGTCGGCAGTCTGGTCTACGTCGGCGCCGGACGCCGGCCACCGCGCTGGATCGGCGACATCCTCGATGCGCGCGACCGCTCCCTGGCGGCGCCCACCTTCGCGCCCGATGGCCTGAGCCTGCGCGGCGTGGAGTACGATCCGGGCCACGGACTTCCCGAACCGCCTCCCATCGGCGGTGGTGGGGCGTCTCCGGGAAACCCGCCATGCGCACCAGGATCAAGATCTGCGGAATCACCCGCGCCGAGGACGCCCTCGCCGCCGCCGCCGCCGGCGCCGACGCGATCGGCCTGATCTTCTATGCTGGCAGCAGCCGGCACGTGACGCCGGCGAGTGCGGCCGTCATCGTCAGCCATCTTCCCCCGTTCGTCACCGCCGTGGGCCTGTTCGTCGATCCCGCGGAGGACGAGGTCCGCGCAGTGCTCGACGAGGTGCCGTTGGACCTGCTCCAGTTCCACGGCGCCGAGACGCCCGAGTTCTGCATCCGTTTCGGGCGGCCGCACATCAAGGCGCTGGCCGCGGCTCCGGGGGTCGATTTGCTACAATCGGCAAAGGTTCATTCCGCTGCCCGTGGCGTGCTGATCGACGCGTATGTGCCAGGCGCACACGGCGGAACGGGAGTGACCGCCGATTGGGGTTCCATCCCTGGTACATTGCCGCGCCCGCTGGTCCTCGCCGGCGGGCTCACGCCGGACAACGTCGGTGAGGCCGTGCGCACGGTGAGGCCGTGGGCGGTCGACGTGTCCAGCGGAGTCGAGCGCGCCAGAGGCGTCAAGGACCACGAAAAGATCACCGCATTCGTGCAAGGAGTTCGCAATGCAGATGTATGACCTGCCCGATGGCCGTGGGCACTTCGGCCCCTACGGTGGCGTTTTCGTCGCCGAAACCCTCATCCACGCCCTAGACGAACTGCGTACCGAGTACGACCGGTTGCGCCAGGATCCGGATTTCATCGCCGAGTTCGAGTACGAGCTCAAGCACTACGTCGGCCGTCCCAGCCCGGTGTACTTCGCTCGCCGGCTGACCGAGAAGTGCGGCGGCGCCCAGATCTGGTTCAAGCGCGAGGACCTAAACCACACCGGCGCCCACAAGATCAACAACACCATGGGGCAGGCGCTGGTGGCGCGGCACATGGGGAAGAAGCGCATCATCGCCGAGACCGGCGCCGGACAGCACGGCGTCGCATCGGCCACCGTGGCGGCGCGCTATGGCATGGAGTGTGTGGTCTACATGGGCTCGGAGGACGTGCAGCGCCAGTCTCCCAACGTCTATCGCATGAAGCTGCTGGGCGCCTCGGTGGTGCCGGTCGAGAGTGGCTCCCGCACCCTCAAGGATGCGCTCAACGAAGCCATGCGCGACTGGGTCACCAACGTCGAGGGCACCTTCTACATCATCGGCACCGTGGCCGGGCCGCACCCTTATCCCATGATGGTGCGCGACTTCAACTCCGTGGTGGGACGTGAACTGCTCACCCAGATGCCCGAGGTGGTAGGCCGGCAGCCCGACGCGGTGCTGGCCTGCGTCGGCGGTGGTTCCAATGCGATGGGCGTGTTCCATCCCTACATCCCGCATGCCGACGTGCGACTGATCGGCGTCGAAGCCGGCGGTTTCGGGCTGGCCTCCGGCAAGCATGCCGCCACACTGTGCGCCGGGACCCCGGGGGTGTTGCATGGCAATCGCACCTATCTCATGCAGGACGCCAACGGCCAGATCATGGAGACCCACTCCATCTCGGCGGGCCTGGATTATCCCGGCGTCGGGCCCGAGCACGCCTGGCTCAAGGACACTGGCCGCGCCGAGTACGTCGCCGTCACCGACGACGAGGCGCTCGACGCCTTTCACCAGACCTGCCGTCTCGAGGGCATCATCCCGGCGCTCGAGTCCAGCCATGCGGTGGCCCACGCCATGAAGATGGCGCGCGACATGCCCCGCGACAAGGTGCTGCTCGTGAATATGTCGGGTCGGGGAGACAAGGACATGAACACCGTCGCCAAGCACTCCGGCATCACCTTATAGCCCAGGAACACGGACTCCCCAATGTCCCGCATCAGCTCCACCTTCGAAACGCTAAAGAGCCGCGGCAGGAAGGCGCTCATCCCCTTCTTCACCGCCGGCGACCCGGACAAGGCCGTCACCGTGCCGATCATGCACGCCCTGGTGAAGGCGGGGTCGGACATCATCGAACTCGGGGTCCCGTTCTCGGACCCGATGGCCGACGGTCCGACCATCCAGCGCTCCAGTGAGCGGGCCCTGGCGCACGGCACCTCGCTGGCCGACGTGCTGCGCATGGTCACCGATTTTCGCTCCACC
>JBILUV010000284.1:0-4454 GCA_044370825.1 Burkholderiales bacterium
CCAGGCTTCCCGGAGCGGGAAGGCGTCGAAATGGCAAAAGGCAAGACCTGACCCCGAAGTTTGTGTGACCCCGAAGTTTGTGACCCCGAACTTTGCGGCAGTCTTCGTGATCCATTGAGACCACTCCCGCGTCACGTGTCTGCCTTGTTGGCGACGTAACGACCTGCAATGGCAGGCGGGCCAGGGAGTGCGTCGTCGCACGTTTCAGGTCCTTCGCCAACTCGAACAACAGGAGACCTTCGTGCGCACATCCGTCCTCGGGCTGGCTTCGGCTGCCCTCGCCATGTCGCTGGCAGCCGTGCCGGCATCCGCAAACATCCGCATCACCGAAGTGGCGCCCTGGAGCAGTGGCAATTCTCCCGTCAACGCCGACTGGTTCGAACTGACCAACCTCGGTGCCTCGGCCGTGCCCTTGTCCGCCTGGAGGATGGACGACAGTTCAAATGCCTTCGCCAGCAGCGTCGCCATGCGAGGCATCGCCAGCATCGCGCCGGGCGAATCGGTGATCTTCATCGAGAGCAACGCTTCGGGAACCAACGACGCCGCGCTGGCCACAGCCTTTCGGGACAACTGGTTCGCCGGATCCTCATCCGTGCAGCTGGGCTTCTACGGCGGCAGCGGAGTCGGGCTCGGCACCGGCGGCGATGGCGTCACCATCTTCGACGCCGTCGGCGTGTCGCAGGCCTCCGTGAGCTTCGGAGCCTCGCCCTCGGGCGCGCCATTCGCGACCTTCGACAATGCCGCCGGACTCAACGGCGTCGCCATATCGAGCCTGTCCGCAGCGGGCGTCAACGGCGCCTATCTCACCACCAGCGGGGCCCAGATCGGGTCTCCCGGCGCCATTGCTCCCATTCCCGAACCGGGTACCCACGCCATGCTCGCCGCGGGGCTGGTGCTTCTCGGCGTCGCCTCCCGCCGCCGTTCCTGAGAAGGGGGGCTGCCGTGTACAGGCGCGACCTGATCGCGATCAGCCTTTTCGCGTTCCTGGCAGCCCCGGCTGGGGCTGCCTCCCTCGACCTGTCGCGCTATCGGCTGGTCGGCGACTACGCCCTGGACACCCTCGGGGACATCGGCCTGGAGGCCTCCGCCGTCACCTACGCCCGCGACCGCGGTTCGCTGTTCTTCGTCGGCGATGAGGGCTTGGGAGTTGTCGAGATCTCCCGCACTGGTCAGACCCTTGGAGTGATGCAGTTCAGCGGCTGGCCCGTCGCCAGCACCCACAACGACGCCGAGGGCCTGACCTACCTCGGCGGCGGTGTGCTGGTGGTGGCAGAGGAGCGCCTGCAGGACGCCTACCGCTTCACCTATATGGCGGGCGGATCGGTCAACCTGGCGACCGCGGACTGGGTTTCCTTCGGTGCGAGCGCCGGCAACCTCGGCACCGAAGGCATCAGCGTCGATCCGCGTGACGGCCGCTTCTTCACCGTCAAGCAGAATTCCCCCCGGGCGGTGCTCTCCGGGAGTCTCAGCTTCGCACCCGGCGGCGGCACCTCATCGATGTCGTCCCTGTTCGATCCCGCCCTGCTCGGGCTCTCGAGCCTGTCGGACATCCAGACATTGTCGCCCGTGGATGCTCTCGCCGGCACGGCGGCGGCAGATCATCTCCTGGTGCTCAGCCTCGATTCGCGGCGACTCGTCGAGGTCGACCGCTCTGGCCAGACCCTCAGCAGCCTCGACCTGAGCAGTCTCACGCCGCAAGCGCTCGAAGGCGTCACGGTGGATGAGACCGGCGTGATCTATCTGGTGGCGGAGGACTCGGGCTATGGCCAGTCGCGGCTGCTCGTGCTCGCCCCGGTTCCGGAGCCTGGGACCTGGACCCTTCTGGGCTTGGGCCTCGGCTTGATCGGATACGTGGCGCGCAACTCTCGCGAGCGCGGTCTGTCACCGATTGCTGTCGGTTGAAAGCCAGAGAGCGAAGTCTGATCCATCCGCGTCGCGTCGTCTGATCCCATCAGCACACACTGCCCCCACCCGAGCGTCTCGAGTGGGGGCAGTTTTTTCAGCGCTGTTGCAGATCCGCGCGACGGCGCTTGCGCAGAGCCACGACCCCCAGGAGACCGAGGCCGGCGCCGAGAAGAACCGTCTGGCCCGGTTCCGGCACCGCGGCAACGGCGGCGACACCTGTGTCGGGGAAGTCCGTGAACACGCCGTCGACTCCCATCGTGAAGAAGTACTCCATCTCCGCCTGCCCACCCACCGCACCGCCGGGAAAACCATACTGGCTGGCATCGTTGCGGAAGGTCCAGGTATGCACCAGCAGCCCTGCCGCGTGCGCAGCCTCGATGACACCGGTGGAGCCGTCGATTCGGCGATCGTTGATGTTGATCACGCCGTCACCTGTGCGATCCACCCCGTCCGCCACCGTCTTCAGGAGGTAAGGTTTCCACGGCCCGACGCCGTCGGCGTAGGTCGCGATGTCTGCCAACCCGGCAACGGTCACCATGTCCGCGAATGTCATGGATCCACCTGCGGCAACCACGTCGTAGGGCTGAGCATAGGGAGCCACGAGACTCATCGAACCGTCCGCATTGACGTCGTCGGCGTCCACCAGCTGGACGAGCTTGATGCTGGTCTGGCCATTCAGGTATTTCAGGTTGGCGGTCTCGAACGACTGTACGAATACCGGGGCCGCCGAGGTGTTGCCATACGCCGCATGCAGCTTGGAAACCAGGGTGTCTTCGAAATGGGTGCTGGAGAAGCCGTTTGCGACGGCCTGAGCCGCCGTGTAGGTGCTGTGCTTGAGTTCAGGGTAAATGCCGACGTTGTTAGCCTTTGCGAGAGTGATCACATCGTCGAGCGTCGGGATCCCGTACATGCCGTTGAAGCTCTGGTCCCGGCTCGCCCGGGGCTGGACCGCGCGGAGCGTCTGGATCTCGGCAAGCGTGAAGGTGTCGGCGAAGTAGGCGGTTGTGGACACACCGTCCAGCATCCTCGTGCTCATGCGGCCCGCGCCGAACTTGGCGGCGACGTCAGTGGTGCTGTCCAGCATTGGCTCGTGTCTTGCAATCAGATGGCCGTCCTTTGTCAGCACCAGGTCCGGCTCGATGAAGTCGGCGCCCTGCGCGATGGCCAGGGAGTACGCTTCGAGGGTGTGTTCCGGCAGGTAGCCGGATGCGCCGCGGTGGCCGATGACGATGGGAGCCTGACCCGTGAGGGTGTTCCACGCCAGCGCCGGAGCACTGGCGCATAGAGCTTGCGCCGTCAGCGCGGCGAGAAGTGCGATTCGAGAATTCATGTCAATCTCCGGATGTTGTTCGAGGCGACGTTGCCTGTGTCATGGCAACACTCTTACGCTAGATGCATCGGATGACGCCCCCGAGAACACACACCTGTCTCCTCACATGCCGAATGGATGTTGCGCCGTGTTGCTTGCGAACCCCGAGATGACAGGAATGCGCCAGGCGCACGAGTTGGCGCGTTCATCGGTCATGAGGCTGTCATTTCAAAACGCTTGGCGCGTTTTGCCCTGGATCGCTGCGTTGCTGTTCCTCGGCGCCTCGTCGCCCGCGCTGGCCCTGATGGCCGGCCGGGCACCGGATACCCCGGCGCTGCGTGTCGATGCGATAAGCGCGACCAGCCCCTGGCGCGCCACGGTCAGCGTCATGGTCGGCACGGCAGCCTACTCCGGCGTGGTCATCGCCCCGCGCTACGTGCTCACCGCCGCGCACGTCGTCGGCAGCGCCAGTCCGCAGGATGTCCGTGCCGTCCTCAATCTGGCGCCGGGCTCGCAGACCGTCATCGTCGCCGATTCTGTAGTACGGTATCCCACGGCAAGCTTCCCTTACGATGATCTCGCCGTCATCAAGCTGCAAAGCGAAGTACCGGCCGAGGTGCTCATCCACCCGGTGCGCGAAGTGCCACTGGAGGCAGGACAGGTGGCCACACTGGTCGGGCACGGCGCATCCGGCAACGGCGACGTGGGTGTCTCTGTCGGTGGGTCATCCTCGGTACGCCGCGTCGGACGCAACGTCATCGACACCATCCGCGACACCACGGACGACAGCGGTCGCACCAGTGCATTCTTCCTGTTCGACTTTGATGGCCCGACAGGCAACGGCAGCCTCGGCGCGGGCACGCTCGGCAACGCCGTGGAAACAGGCGCGGCCGGTGGCGATTCCGGCAGTCCGGTGTTCGCGGACATCGATGGAGCCACCTGGCTGGTGGGCATCACCACCTTCGTCGCGTCCACGACGCCAGGGGCGCCGGTGGACTACCGCTTCGGCACCCTCGGAGGCGGGATGGTGCTCTCGCATCCGCGCTTCCTCGCCTGGCTGCGCACCGTCACCGGAAACACCCTGGTGACGATGCCAGCGGACACGGACGTGCCGCTTCCGCCCTGGGCCCTCGGCACTCTCGCGGCAGCGCTGACTGCGGCATTGATGCGCCACCAGGGTGCCGCGCACACAGGCACGAGACGATGCTGACGCCCGGGCAGCCAGGCAAGCGATGGCACC
>JBILUV010000008.1:0-30832 GCA_044370825.1 Burkholderiales bacterium
CTTCGCGCTCATGCAGCATCTCTACGCCCGCGCGGCCGGCGGCGCGCTCGAGACCTTCATCGTGCACCACCTCACCGTGGGCACCGCTGCCGCGATACTCGACTGGGCCGACCCCGCCCTGGGCGTCACCGCGCGCGGTTCACGGCTCACCGCCCCTGGAGGCGGCATCAACGTGCTCAACGGCTGCGAGGGTACCGATGTCGCTTTCCTGCTGCTGAGTGCCTTCCTGGTGGCACCCATTGCGTGGCGACGCCGATTCCTCGGCGTGGCCGTGGGCCTCGCGCTGCTCTTCGTCTTGAACCAGATACGGGTCATCGCCCTGTTCCACACCGTGCGCTCGGCACGGGAGTGGTTCGACGTCCTGCACGGGACCGTGGCGCCGCTGGTGCTGGTCGCTGCCACAGGGGCCTTTTTCGCACTCTGGATCGGCGCAACGAACCCGACACGGGACGACAACGCGACATGACGCAGTCGACCCCGCTGGCGGGATGGCGCGCCGCGCGCCGTTTGCTGCTGGCCACCTGCATGCTCGTGCCAGTCGCAGCCCTGGGTTCGGATGCGGTGGTCAGTCTCCTTCTTCCGGCATATCGCGTGGCTTTCGAATGGCTGGCGCCAGAATTCCGTCTGCTCGCCCTGGAGACCGGCGCTGACGGTGGCCACCGCGTTCTTCTCGCGCGCGTGACCATCGCCGACATCCTTGTCGTGGGGCAGCACGCTGTCTACCCGGACGCACGCGGCGTCGCGACCGCCTCGACGCCACTTGCGCACGCTCTGCATCTGCCATTGGTCGCCATGCTCGTCGCGTTCACCCTGCCGGGCCCCATGGGACGGGCGGCGCTCAGCGCACTCGCGGCCGGAGTGGCCACCGTGCCGCTCCTACCCTTCGACCTCGCCGCCATCCTTGCGGCCAATGTCTGGCATCTGGTGGTCGACCGGTACGCGCCGGGAACCACGACCCCTCTGCTCACCTGGGCCGGCTTTCTGGGCGCCGGTGGTCGGTGGATGATCGGCACACTGACCGGAATCACGATAGCCCTCTCATTACGCCCCAACAGCGGGGTCAGGTCTTGACTTTTGCCTATTGTTTTGTGGGCAAAAAACAAGACCTGACCCCATCTTTTTCACTCCGACAGGAATGCGAGGATCCGGGCGTTGATCTGGCGGGGTGCCTCCGCCAACATGAAGTGTCCGACGCCAGGGATCCGTTCCACCACCGAACGCGCTGGCAACACGCCTCGTACCGCAGCCGCGCCGTTGTCGTCCAGCGCGATGCAGCCATCGCGGGTGCCGTGCAGATACAAGGTCGGACACTTCGGTGCCCGCCCGAGAACGGCACCCTGCTCGTCCGACCACGCCCGCCCGCCGAAGATCGCCGGGTCGAAGAAGGTCCTGTAGTAGCCCAGGGCTGCCTTCAGGTTTGCAGGGTCTCGCAAGCACGCCTTCACCCGCGCCATCTCCGGCCCGGGGTCGAAGTCCGGAGACCAGTCGCGCCATAGCCCCTCTATGAACTCGAGGTCGTTGGCGGCGACCAGTCCGTCCGCGATCTGCATCTGGAAAAGCCAGAAATAGAACGACCGCTTCAATTGCTCGTATCGGAACGCAACCTGTCCGAATACTGCGAGTGGTGGCACGTTCATGATCGCTGCCCGGCGCCACCGTTCCGGCGCGGCACCGAGCGCTCCGTAGGCCGCCACCGTACCCCAGTCGTGAGCCACCAGGACGGCCCGCTCGTCCCCACCGAGGGCGGCGTGCAGCGCGTTCACGTCGGCTGCAAGAGCACGCGTCGAGTAGTTCGCATCGGACGGGATGCCCGTCGGTGCATAGCCCCGCATGTAGGGCGCCACGACACGGTAGCCTGCGCGGGCGAGCTCTGGCATGAGGTGCCGGTATGTCCAGGGCGAGTCCGGAAACCCGTGCAGACAAAGGGCGAGCGGCCCCTCTCCTAGCGTGAGCCCCTGAAACTCGAGGCCATTGGCGCGTGCGCTCCAGATGCCGGGGGTCTGGACAGCGTGCGCTGGAGCAGGTGTCGCGACAACTGCAGCTGCGGTGGAAAGTATCAGGCGACGGCGTTGGGTATCCATGGATCGACGCTCCTCATGGTTCGGGTCGGGCGAAGATCGCCACGACCCGATCACCTTACGAGGCGCGCCGTTGAATCTCCGTTGCAACGGCCACCGTCATCGGACCGATCCCTTCGACACCGCGGATTTCGGGGTCGCGCAGCAGCGCTCGCTCGAGCAGATCCGCCGCGTGTGCTTCCTGCCCGCGCTCGCGGGCCCGGCGCACCAGGACAGAGACGACTCGTGCAAACTGCCGACGCTGCCGCACGCGCGCGTTGTCGAGTACGTCCCCGCGCTCGCTTTCGAGAAGGGGCGCACGATAGAGGTCGAATACGAGCGAGGGGCCGTCGTCGGCGACCGATGCAGCGCCAGACGGTGCATCCAGCGTCTCCACGAGCTCGCGCAGAGCACGCACGTCGGTCCAGACGAGGCGTGGATTCAGCCCGATCTTCCCGTCGAACACCCTGACCGTGTCCGGATGACCGAGCAAGTCACGCAACCGCTTCACCGTGCCACGGACATTGGTCATTGCGGCATCGCCTTCGGAATCGGGCCACAGGGTGTCCGCAATGCGTTCCGCACGCACGTCCTGTCCGCCCTCGGCCACCAGAAGGCGCAGCAGGTCGAGCACGCGATGCTGCGCCTTGCGATCCGGCTGACACACCTTGCTGTCGATGCGGATCTCGAGACTGCCGAACGCACGGACCTCCACCGGCCACGGCCACGGGCGCGTGAACGACGTCGGCGGCGGGACCTGGTGGAGCCGTATCAACTCCCGGATGAGCCCTGGCCGCTCGCCGGACTGCCACGCCTCCGAGAACAGGACCCCGAGACCCGAGCGGACCCACAGCAGGCAGGCGCATGTGCCCTTGTGCCCGATCAGGTCCAGTGTGCGCGAGAAGAGTTCGCGCGCCTCCTCGCGGTTCCCCTTCAGGTAGGCGATGGCCGCCTCGAGGCCGCTGATCTGCCCGTCGCAGTGGCGAGCCACCGTTCCTGCGGTGCGGGCGCGCGCCTCCCGTGCCAGGACCTCGGCCGCGTCGATGTCACCGTCGATGAGATGCAACGCCGCCACGTCGGTCAGCGCGAGCATCTCCAGGCTGAAGAGTCCCGCCGCGCGGGCCCCGCGCACGAAATGATCCATCGCCTCACGCGTGCCGGCGGGGTCCCTGGACGCAGACCGGTAGAACATCTCCCCGAGCCAGAAAAACGCCCGCGCCATCGACTCGGTCCCGGTGAACGCGGCATCGATGATGTCCAGGTGGCGTCGCGCATCCGACAGCCGATCCTCCGCGAGGTCGACCATGACGACATTCGCGAGAACCACGTGTTCGAGCGCCTTCAAGCCATGCGTGTCGCACAGGCCGACACAGACGTCCCATTCGCGCATCGCTTCCGGGTACTCGATGCGCCAGAGGTGATACAGCCCGCGCCAGTAGTGCCACAGCCAACGGGTCACCGGCGAGGGCATCTGGTCGTCCAGCTGTGGCGCGACCAGATCGATGATCTCCTGACCGAGCACGTGGTCCGCCGCAACACAGGCATGAAAGATCAGGGCAACCCCGCACCGGAGCCGCTCGAGCGGGTCGGTCGTGCGATGCACGTGCCCGCGAATCCAGGCAATGCCCTCGCGGATGCGCGGCTGCCCTGGTTTCCGGCAGTGCGCGGCATACGTCAGTGCATACCAGGCCCTGAGCCGGTCCGCGTCTGTCCGCGCCGCATCGATCGTTTCGGCCAGGGCGTCGATCCACGGATCCAGTGCGGGAAGGTCGTGGATCTGCGCGAGACCGCTCTCGACGGCAGCCACGGCCGCCTCGAAGGCTCCCGCGGTGTCGTTCGAGGCACGGAAGCCGCGGTAGGCCACGCCGATGTCCTCGAGGGCGACGCGCGGCTCCAGGTAGGAACGGCATATCCCTCGCCATAGATGAAGTCGGGGTGAGGCACCGAAGGCCCCCGCATCGAGGGCCGAGAGCCACTGCCTCAGCGTTTCCGTTCGTCCAGTCGCGAGGAGGTCGCCACCGTGCGCAGCGACGAACCCGGGCAATGCACCCGCGGGTCCGTTACTGCGGAGGACGTCGAAGGCCTCCCGCGTTCGTCCCCTGCTCGCCAGCGCGTCCGCAGCTCGCGATGCCAGGCGTTCGAGCGCGGGGGCACCCAGAGATGCGCGCGCGCTTTCCCGCAGCAGGTCCCGAATCAGCGCCGGGCACCGAAGGCCGTGGCCGTCGGAAGCTACCGAGACGAGAAAGCCATTGCGGCGGGCCAGATCCCGCAGCACGTCAGGAGCACCGGGCACATCGCTGAGCGTCGAGACGAGCGCATCGTCCATCACGTCGACGAGACATACCGTGAGGAGCACCTCGCGCTCGACTGGCCCGAGCGAGTCAAGAAGCTCCTTCTCCAGATAGGCCTGAAGCATCTGGTCGGGCCGGGACAGGCTCCTCGCGCGTACCCCACTCTTCAGCAGGAGATGCACACCCATCGCCCAGCCCCCCGCAGAGGCGATGATTTCTGACAGCGCCGCTGCCGGAAGGAGGGTGCCGAGATGTTCCGCGAGCTCGCCCGCTTCCTCCGCGGTGAATGCGAGTTCGTCCATCGCGAGCAGCCCGAGGCGATCGTTGAGAACGTGCCGGGCCAGGACCGGAGCCGGTGCGGCCCGCGAGAGGACCATCAGCGCGCACCCATCCGGAATCTGGTCGATCAGCGCTGGCAGAGTCGCATCCGCCAGACTTCCAGCGACGGCCTGCCAGTCGTCCAGCACCAGGATCGTCCCGGGGGGAGCGGTCTGGAACCACTCCCGGAAGAAACGCCTGGAGAAGTTGTTGAGGTCGAAGGGCTGCTCGCGGGCAAAATCCGGCAGGTCGCACGCGCCTGACAGCGTCGCGAGCCCGTGGAACAGTGAAACCGGATCACGGTCACCCTGATCCGCATTGAACCATCTGACCGTACCGGCCCCACGCTCTCCGTACGACGAGGCCAGTCGGGTCTTGCCGGAGCCGGCAGGACCGTGAATCCAGAGCGCACGCATCGTGGCGAGGGCTTGGTCACAAACCTTGAACAGCCGCTGTCGTGGCAAGGTACCCGGCAGTCGGGGCAATGCGAACTTGGGCTGAGCCACGGCAGTCGACTCCTCTATGGCAACGGAGGACACGCCACATCCTCCGATCGAAGGACAGTACCCCCGCAGGCGTTCCAAATGCGTTTCATACTCCTGGGATCACACACTCCCGGGGTCAGGTCTTGTTTTTTGCCTATTTTTTTGTAGGCAAAAGACAAGACCTGACCCAGGTTTTACTTCAACTTAAACTCAGGAACGGCAGGAGCTCGGCGAGCAATGCTTCAGGGGCTTCCTCGGGCAGATAGTGGCCGCAGTCCAGCGACCGCCCCCGCACGTCATCGGCCACCGCGCGCCAGCACGCCAGGGCATCGAACTGGCGTCCGATGACGCCGTGCTCACCCCACAGCGCGACCAGCGGGCAGCGCACCTGGTGACCCGCTGCGATGTCGGCCTCGTCATGAGCGAGGTCGATGCTCGCGGCGGCTCGATAATCCTCGCAGCAGGCGTGGATGGTGGCGGGATCGGAGATGCAGCGCACATACTCGTCCAAGACTTCAGGCAGGAACGGCGCGAGACCGGCGTGGCGGCCACCCATGTGATGCCGCAGGAACTCCGCCGGGGCTGCGCCGATCACCGACTCCGGGAACGGCGCCGGCTGGATCAGGAAGAACCAGTGGTAGTAGGCGCGCGCAAACGCCATGTCCGTGGCCTGGTACATGGCCAGCGTCGGCGCGATGTCCAGCACGGCGAGATGCGTCACCCGCGCGCCATGGTCCAGGGCGAGCCGGTGCGCCACGCGCGCACCGCGATCGTGGCCGCACACGGCAAACCGCTTGAAGCCCAGGGCGGACATCACCTCCGCCTGATCGGCCGCCATGGCGCGCTTCGAATAGTTCGAATGCCCCGCCTCACCCGGCGGCTTGGACGAATCGCCGTAGCCGCGCAGGTCCGTCGCCACCACCGTGAACCGCTCGGCAAGCGAGGCCGCGACCTTGCGCCACATCAGGTGAGTTTGCGGAAAACCATGCAGCAGCAGCAACGGCGGACCGGACCCGCCGATGGCTGTGAGGATCGTCGCCTCTCCGACATCGATCAGCCGGTACTCGAAGCCCGGCAGCGCGGGACGCCCCGGCGGCCGGGCCGTCGTGCTCACGCCAGCCCCAGCAGGTGGCATCCGACCAGCACCACCGGCGGGATCAGCACCGCGGCGGCGAGATCGAGCACTGCCCCGTGCCTGGCCATTTGCGTGATCCGCACGCTGCCCGAGCCGTAGACGATGGCGTTGGGCGGGGTCGACACCGGCAGCATGAACGCCATGCTCGCGCCGAACGCGATCGCCATCGCCACCGGTGCCGCGGGCACACCGGCGGCCTTCGCAGCCGCGATGCCCAGGGGCGTCAGCATGGTTGCGGTGGCGGTGTTCGATGTCGTCTCGGTCAGGAGGATGGATATCCAGCAGAACAGGCACGTGAGCGCGACCAGCGACGTGCTGCCCGTGACGCTCACCAGGCCGTTGCCCAGCGACGCTGCGAGACCAGTGCGGAACATGGCTCCGCCCAGCGCCAGTCCGCCGCCAAACAACAGCAGCGTGCCCCAGTCGATGCGGGCGGCCACCTGCCAGGTGATGGGGCGCCGACCGGTACCGGGCTCGGGCGGCATCAGGAACAGCAGGGACGCGCCCAGGATCGCCACCACCGATTCCGGGATCTTCTTCTGCAGCATCGCGGCGACCGGGTCGGCAGTGCCGAGCACCGCGGCGACGGCACCCGGCAGGACCCAGAAGAACACCGTGATCGCGAAGACCGCGACCACCTGCCGTTCCCCGCGCGACATGGGCGTGCGCGCCGTCTCCCCGGCCAGCGCAGGACCGGTCTGCGGCGCGGGCGCCACATCCGGTGGCAGCACCAGTCGGAAGTAGAGCAGCAGGAAGCCGAGCAGCATGAGCGCCATCGGCAGGCCGACCGCCGCCCAATGAAGGAAGGGGATGCGCTCGTCGGTGAGCTTCTGCAACTGGCCGATGGCGATCAGGTTGGGCGCACTGCCCACCGGGGTGATCACGCCGCCGATCGACGCTGCCCAGGCCAGCCCGAGCATCAGCGCGGTGCCGAAGCGCAGCTGCGTCGGATCGCGCCCGACACCACGCGCCATGGCCGCGAGCACCGACAACGCGATCGGATAAAGCATGGCGGTGGTCGAGGTGTTGTTCATCCACGCCGACACGCCCGCGCACAACAGCACGAAGGCAACCAGCACTCGCGCAGGCGAACCGCCGACCCAGCGGTGGCCCAGCACATGGCCCGCCACGCGCCGGTCCAGGCCGGTCTCGGCCATCGCCTCGGCGAGCAGGAAGCCACCGAGGAACATCATGACGATCGGGTCACCGAAGGGCGCGAACATCTCCTGGGCCGAACCGATGCCCAGGACCACCGCCAGCGCCGGCGCCAGCAGCGCCGTCACGGGAATCGGTACCGCCTCCGTGATCCACCACACCAGCGCGAGCACCAGCACCGCCGTGAGCCTGGCCGCCTCCGCGGAGGGCGCGGGCACCGGGAAAGCCAGCAGCGCCAGGAAGGCGAGCGGCCCAAGCCACAATCCCACGCGTCTGCGCGTGAGTTCGAACCGCGCCTCGGCGGCGGCGAGACGGTCATCCTGCTGCGAGTGTCGTGTCATGCATCGTCATCCGTCGGGGTTGATCTCTGCGCCAGCCTCCGGCAACCGTGCAACCGCACCGACCCACATCGGCCCTCGCCTGCAGGAGGATCCTCCGCGTGCAACGCCGCCGCCACCATCCGGCGCGAGAAGGGGATGCGGGCAACCAGTGCCATGAATCCCCGGGGACGGGGCACGACGGCGAATCGGCTGCACAAGATCGCGCAGGCACCGATGTTGTGTCGAAGCGAATCATGCCTGAAGGCAGGTCGCCACCGCGAGAGCGCCATGGTGCAGGGCCGGTCATGTCCCCGGACACCTGATGAGGCCAAGGGATGATGACGCAACGCCTCGAGAGAAGACCGGGGCTCGCGGCCTTGAGCAGGTGACAGTCCGTCGCAGCGAAGCCGTCGCGCCGTCCTCCTGCGCGCGCGGGAACGGCGCGGCGGCAGCCCACTCAGCCAGCGGCAGTGGCCAGGATCAGCGCCGCCACCACCAGCACCAGCGTGCCGGCGACACGTTCGGCCCACAGGGCGAAGACCGGATCGTCGACGAGATGGGCCGCACGCGCACCGAGCCAGCCATAGCCCGCGAGGACGAAGAACTCCGGAATCATCGAACCGGCCGCGAGCCAGACCATCTGGGGCGGCACCGGCAGACGGGCGTCGACGAACTGCGGCAGGATTGCCAGGAAGAACACCAGCACCTTCGGGTTGGCCAACTGGAGCGTGAGACCCGCCAGCCAGGTCGCGGCGGCTGATGTCGCCTGTCTGCCGGGATCGCAGATGCGCAAGGGACTCGGCTGACCGTACAACGTACGCACACCGATCCAGGCGAGATACGCGGCGCCCGCCCACTTGACCACCCCGAAAAACACCGGCGAGGAAACCAGCACCATCCCCAGTGCGGTCGAGGAAAGCGCGAAGTAGATCGCGTTCGCGGACAGGATGCCCAGCGCCGCGTGCATCGCCCGGCGCGTGCCATGCCCCATGCCGTGAGCGACCACCAGCAGCACCGCGGGCCCCGGAGAGAGCGAGAGCGCGGCCTCGGTCAGGACGTAGAGCCAGAAGGTGTCCTGGTTGATCGAATCCAGCATGGAACCGCAAGGCCGTGACAGAGGCGCCGGATGATGCGGCAAAACTCTGCGCGATCCAAGCGGCGCCCGAGCAGGGTGGCCGCCGGTGCTCGGCCCGCAACGTCGCCCACATCGCCGTGTGGGACACGGACCACAGCTAGAACGTCCCCGGATACGCCCCGCCGTCGGTCAGGAAGTTCTGCCCCGTCAGATAGGACGCCTGGGCGCTGCAGATGAATGCGCACAGCGCGCCGAACTCCTCCGGCGTACCGAACCGTCCCGCGGGAATGGTGCGCAGCCGCGACGCCTTGGCTTCCTCGAAGCTCACGTTCCCGGCCTTCGCCATCGCCTCCACGCGCGAGAACATGGTGTCTGTGCCGAACAGACCGGGCAGGATGTTGTTGATGGTCACGTTGTGTTGCACCGTCTTGCGCGCAATGCCGCCCACGAATCCCGTGAGTCCGGTGCGCGCGCCGTTGGACAGGCCCAGGATGTCGATCGGCGCCTTCACGGCGCTGGAGGTGATGTTGACGATGCGGCCGAAACCGCGGGCGATCATGCCGTCCACCGTGGCCTTGATCAGTTCGATGGGCGTCAGCATGTTGGCGTCGATCGCTGCGATCCAGATGTCCCGGTCCCAGCCGCGGAAGTCCCCTGGTGGCGGACCGCCCGCGTTGTTGATCAGGATGTCAGGCGCAGGGCAGACGGCCAGGGCTGCAGCCCGTCCCGCGGGTATGGTGATGTCTGCGGAGACCGCATGGACGACCGAACCGCTGGCGGCGTGGATTTCCGCCGCTGTCCTCTCCAGCGCTTCGATGCCTCGCGCCACAATGGTGACTTCGACGCCCTCCTGGGCCAGCGCCGCCGCGCAGCCCTTTCCCAGGCCCTTGCTGCCAGCGCACACGATGGCCTTGCGGCCGCGAATTCCGAGATCCAAGGTGATTTCTCCAGAAGAGTTGAGACGGCGTGGTTTCGTGACGGGCGGCCCGCCATCCGGGCCGTTCACTCACGGCGCCGCGGGGAACCAGTCGCGCGTCAGTTCCGGCTCGCTCGCGATCCAGCGCCGTGCCGCCTCGCGCGGCGTCAGGCGGTCGACGTTGACCATGCGGTCCATGGCGGTCACCGCTGCCACCGACAGGCGCAGGCGCTTCAGGCGTTCCAGGACCTCCGGCGTGACCTTTGTCATGAGCGCCTTGTTTGCCACCAGATAGGCGCCGTCACCGTCGGCGAAGATCTTCTGCGGGTCGTCGAGGATCCGAAGACGATAACTGGCGTTGAGCCACTGCGGCTGCCAGAGCGGCATCACCACCGTACTGCCTTGGTCGTGGGCGCGGCGGAAGTTCGCGACCCAGTCTGCGGCGGGGCCGGCGATGAGTTCATAACCGGCGGCACGGAGACCGTAGCTTTCCATCATCTTCGCCGCACCCACCATCAAACCCGAGGTCGGGCCGATGCCCACGATGCGCTTCTCGACACCGGCCGCGACCTCGGGCCGGGCAAGGTCGGCAATGCTGCGGATCGACGGATCCGCGTAATCGGGTACCGCCAGGAACAGGCGCGCATCGCGATAGAGTTCTGCGACCACGAAGGTGTGCGCCCTGACCTTCTCATACAGCGCCGCGTGGGCGTTCGGCAGCCACGAGGCCGCGAGAATGTCCACCTCCCCGGTTCCCAGCCTCGGGTAGATCTCCCCGTGGGAACCCTGGGTCACGACGAACGGTTGCCCGGAACGCTCGAGCACCTCCTGCACAACGCCACCGGTGACGGCATAGAAGCTCAGGTCCACCTGGCCGAGCACGACCGGGTCGGCGCCGGTGGCCGACAACGGCAACACACCGACCAGACCCCACAACATTTCACGAAGCATCTTCATGTCGTCCTCCCTGCGCGCCGGCGCGACCATGGATGGCCTGAGTCTCGGCGGCAGTTGGCCCTGTGACAAAAGACTTGTGCTCACCATCACATGAATTAATCTCATGCGTATGAGCGAGCGCCTTCCTCACCTCACGGCACTGCGCGTGTTCGAGTCGGCCGCCAGGCATGGCAGCTTCCAGGCGGCTGCGGCCGAACTGGGGCTCTCCCCCTCCGCCGTGAGCCATCAGATCCGGGCCCTGGAGAGCTATCTCGGGCTCAGGCTGTTCGAGCGACGGCTGCGGGCGGTGGCGCTGACCGAGGCCGGGCAGGCGCTCTGGCCCAGCCTGGAGCGCGGTTTCCGATCGATCGAAGCCGGGGTGCGCGAGGTTCGCAGCCTGCAGGTGCCGGCGGCGATCGCCGTCTCGATCGGACCGGCCATCGCCGCCAAATGGCTCGTCCCGCTGCTGCACCGGTTCTCCGAACGTCACCCCAACATCGCGGTGCAGGTCAGCACCGACAACAAGCCGGTGGATCTGAAGCGCGAGGCCTTCGACGTCGCGATCCGCCACGGGCGTGGCAGGTATCCGGGCCTCGAGTCCATCCGACTGTTCGGCGAGGCCTACACCCCCATGTGCGCGCCGGGACTGCTGGAAGGCACCGGTGGCCGCCTGAGCCTGCGACAACTGCGCGACCAGCGGTTGTTGCACGACGACCACGCGGCCTTTCCGGGTCGGGCCGTGGGTTGGCCGGAATGGCTGGAAGCCGCCGGGGCGCGCGGCGTCGATGGCGCGGCCGGCGTGCGCTATCGCCAGACCGACCACGCGATCCAGGCGGCCATGGCGGGCTCGGGCATCCTGCTCGGGCGGGTCGCCATCGCGGCCTTCGATCTTGCCGCCGGTCGTCTCGTCCGGCCTTTCGATCTCACCCTGCCTTCAGCCTACGGCTATCACTTCGTCACCAGGCCGGGGCGAACCCGGGAACGTGCCATCGCCGCATTCCTCGCCTGGCTGCAGGAGGAAGCCGCCAGCACGCCGAATCTTCCCGCCTGACGGGGGCCAACCGGGGTGCCCGCGTCCAGGATCCGCACACGGACCGGGTTCGTGAGTTGGTCGGACACCATGCCGCGGCCGACAGGTGGCACCGGGGCCGATCGGGGCAGAGCGGCGCGTTTTCACCCTCGAAAACAACCCTCTAAGGCCGAATATTGGTCATTTTCAGTCGATTTTCTCAATATAAACAACGGGCACTCGAGGTCCGACCCTGATGGGGGGATCTGTGGACAGGAGCGTGGGGACTGCGCGACCATCCACATGGGCTTTGAACCTCATGGGGTTTCCTCCGTGATCCCTCGACGGATTGCCGCCATCCTGCTGGCGGGCACCTGCAGTGCGCTGTGCATGGCCGACAGTGAAGGAGATGCACTGTCCGCCGGAGGCTTCACCGTCTTGCGCGCGGACGGGGAGGCGTACCTGCAACCCGGTCCGCCGCTGTCCGAGCGCCAGCGCGACACCTTTGCACGCGGCCAGGCCACCTTCAACCGACGCTGGGTCGTTCCGGGACTGAGCACGGGTGACTGGGGGGTCGGCCCCACCTTCGTTGCCGAACGCTGCAGCGCCTGCCATGTGCGCGGCGGGCGTGGCATCCCGCCCGACAGCGCGAACCGACAGCCGATCGGCCAGGTGTTGCGCCTGAGCCTGCCGGGCACCGATGCCCATGGCGGTCCGCGACCGCACCCGCATTACGGCGACCAGATCCAGAATCGTGCGCTGCAGGGTCAGAGCCTCGACCTCATGCCCGCCTACGACCCGGTGCCCGCCGAAGCGGACCTCTACATCGAATGGCAGGAGCACATCGTCGGGCTCGACGATGGCACCGAGGTGCGCCTGCGCCGACCGCTGCCCGTCATCGAGAACGCGGCCTTCGGCGAGCTGGAGTCCGAGACCATGAGGTCCTTGCGCAACGCACCGCCGATTTTCGGCCTCGGTCTGCTCGAGGCTGTTCCGGAGGAGGTGCTGCTGGCCATTGCAGAGCGCCAACGTACCCTGGGGTTCAACGGCCGTCCCAATCGCGTCTGGAACGAGATCGACCAGCGCCACGTGCTCGGGCGCTTCGGCTGGAAGGCCAACCAACCCAATCTGCGTCAGCAGATCGCCGCTGCCGCGATCGGCGACATGGGCGTGACCTCCAGCCTGTTCCCGAAACAGAACTGCCCCGACCTCCAGCTGACCTGCCGCCGCGAGGTGCCTGGCAACGAGCCAGAGCTCAGCGACCTCGCCTGGGATGAACTGGAGCTCTGGGCCCTGGGTCTGGGCGTGCCTACACGACGCGACCGGGATACCCCGGAGGTCGGGCGTGGCGAGGCGCTGTTCGACCAGTTGCAGTGCGCCGCCTGCCATGCGCCCACGCTCACCACCGCCACGTACTTCGCGCGCCTGCCGCAGCTTTCGCGGCAGACCATCCACCCCTACACCGACCTGCTGCTGCACGACATGGGCCCGGGACTGGCGGATGACCGTCCCGACTTCGAAGCCGGTGGCAGTGACTGGCGCACCCCGCCGCTCTGGGGACTCGGCCTGGCGAAGACCGTCAACGGCAGCATCGCACTGCTCCACGACGGCCGCGCCCGCAGTGTCACCGAAGCCATCCTCTGGCATGGCGGCGAGGCCCTCGCAGCGCGCGAAGGCTTTCGCCATCTGCCCCGCCAGGACCGCGATGCCCTGCTGCGCTTTCTCGAAACGCTCTGACCGCAGCCTGGTTGCAGGATCGTCACCGGACACTGGTACCGGAGGCGATCGGAACGCCACGCCATTTCCCCGCCTGGGTTCGCTCCCCTCGCTGTCACTCATCACCGCCACGCCGTCCGGAGCATGAACGCGCTTGCTCTCATGGGAGGACTTGCAGGCGGCGTCGGTCTGTTCCTGCTGGGGATGGGCCTGATGACCGACGGACTCAAACTCGCCGCCGGCCCGGCACTCGAGCGCATCCTCGCCAACTCGACCGAGACACGGCTGCGCGCGCTCGCGTCGGGCGTGGCCGTCACCGCGCTCGTCCAGTCCTCGAGCGCGGTGACCGTCGCAGCCATCGGTTTCGTCAACGCGGGCCTGCTCAACCTGTCGCAGGCCCTTTGGGTGCTTTTCGGCGCCAATGTCGGCACCACCATGACGGGCTGGCTGGTCGCGCTGGTGGGCCTCAAATTCAAGATCGAGGCGCTGGCGCTGCCGCTCATAGGCGTCGGGATGATTCTGAGACTGTCCGGCGAACGCGACCGACGCAGCGCACTCGGCATGGCACTGGCCGGATTCGGCGTGCTGTTCCTGGGCATCGACATGCTCAAGGACACGTTCTCGGGGCTGTCGACAGACTTCAACCTGCCCGCCGGAACCAGCGTCCGCGACGTGCTCGTGCTGGTCCTGATAGGCATCGTGCTCACCGTGCTGATGCAATCGTCGAGCGCCTCGCTCGCCGTGGCGCTCACTGCAGCCCAGGGCGGGCTGATCGCGGCCGAGGGTGCCGCCGCGGTCGTCATCGGGGCCAACGTCGGCACCTCGGTCACGGCACTGCTCGCCGCCATCGGGGCGACGGCAAACGCCAAGCGCGCCGCTGCGGCCCATATCCTTTTCAACCTGCTCACCGGAGTCGTCGCCCTGCTGTTGCTCCCCTGGCTGGTCACATTGCTCGGCGTGCTGCGGGCGCGGCTGCATCTGGAGGCGGCGCCGGCGGCCGAGGTAGCGCTGTTCCACAGCGTGTTCAACGTTCTCGGTGTCGTGCTCATATGGCCCTGGGCAACGCGGCTGACCAGGCTCCTGCAGACGCGTTTTCGAAGCATCGAGGAGGAAGCCGGGCGGCCCCGCTTCATCGACAGGACCGTGCTCGCCGTGCCCGCGCTGGCTCTCGATGCCCTGGCGCAGGAAATCCGTCATCTCGGTCAGCTCTCGCTCGCCACCCTGCGCGCCGCCATCGAGGACAATGATCCACCGCGGGCGGCGGACGCCCGCGCGCGCCAGCCGATCATGGCGCTCAACACCGCGATTGCAGACTTCATCGTTCAGCTCAATCGATCCGGCATGACGCCGACCAGCGCCGCCCGCCTGCCGGCCCTGCTGCGTCTCGCACGCCAGTACGAGTCTGCTGCGGAACTGGCGGCCGAAGCCCGCGCTGCTGGCGGCGACACGCCCATCGCCAAGGGCGGGAGCGCCCCCGAGGCGCGGTTACGGGACAGCGCATTGCGCCTGCTCGCCATGGCAGACCCCGATGCACCCGCCCAGGCCGCCAGCCGCGACACCGCATTCCTTGAAATGCAAGACGCCTACGAGGCACTCAAGGCGCACTGGCTCGCAGCCGGTGCGGCAGGCCGGTTACCCGTGCTCGCCATGGACGCCCACCTGCGAGCTGCCAGCGCCCTGCGACGCGCGCTCGAGCAGGCCACCAGAGCCGCCCAGTCGCAAGACCCCGCCCCCCCCCTCCCGGGGTCGGACCAAGGTAACACCATGTATTTTCTTAAAAACACACTCCGAAAACCCCCTTTTTTAAGCTTAGAACCCCATTTTTGGGGTCAAAACCGTGCCCCCTGGACCGACACGCCCCGCCATCGGGAACATGCTCCGGGGATTGTCGGGCCCTCAGACACCCGGCACCCTGGTCGAACACACCCGTCTGCGCATTCCCCCGCGGGACAGAGCAGGCGGGCGTCGTGTCCGAAACGCGCCGAGCACGGCGAGGGAAACTCCGGCCCTCAAGTCTTGTCCTCAATGAGGTCCCGGATGCGCCCGAGCGCTGCGGACGCGACGCGCCATTGCCATCGAGGTGCGACGAGCAGCATGGACGGTCCAACGGGCGTATCCTCGTTGTTCTCATGAGCCTGGGTGGCGTCGGCATCGGCATCGGCGCGCGAGTTCGGGCAGTAATCCGGCAGTCAAAAGGAGGCAAGGCAGATGCGTTCGATGTTCACGGGACGGCTTTTCGTTGCAATGCTGGCGATGTTTGCCGCGTTGTTGGTTGTGGTCGAGGACGTCGAGGCACGGCGCATGGGCGGAGGCCGGTCCGTGGGCCGACAGTACGACCGCTCCAGCCAGCGTGAGGCCACGCCGCCGGCCAAGAACCCCCAGCAGGGCGCGCAAGCGACGCCCGGCAATCGTTTCGGCGGCATGCTCGGCGGGCTCGCGGCGGGGCTTGGCATCGCTTGGTTGCTGTCCCACTTCGGGCTCGGCGGAGCGTTTGCCGAAGCGCTCGGGTCCATCCTGCTTCTGGGCGGACTCGCCTTCCTGGCGTTATTCCTCGCGCGAAGATTCGGCCTGTTCGGTACGCCCCGTCCGGCGTCGCCCGCCTATGCGGGAGCCACTAACGGCGCGGGCAGCGCGGGTCGCGCCTTCGAGCCTCCGGCCTCACGGGCTCCTCAGGAGCGGCGTGGATTCACGCCCCTCAGCGAACCGACCATCGTTACTCAGGCGGCCACGGGCGATGCCGTGAGTGTCACAGGCCACCCTTTGCCGCCGGTCGGTGGCACCGGGTCCGGGCTGGCTGGCCCGCTGTCCGCTGCCGACATGCGGGGGGACATTCCCGATGACTTCGTCGGCGAGAGCTTCGTGCAGGCCGCGACGGAGCAATTCGTGCGCCTTCAGAGCGCCTGGGATGCTGGCGACCTCGCCTGCCTGGGGGACTTCACCACGCCCGAGCTCTACGCCGAATTGAAAGCCGACATCACTGCCCGCGGCGGCCGCCCGAACCGCACCGAGGTAGTCTCGCTATCCGCCGAAGTACTGGGCGTCCGTGACATCGGCAGCGCCGTGATGGTAAGCCTGCGCTACTCCGGCGTCATGCGCGAAGACGGCGCGGAAGCGGCCCCCTTCGAAGAGGTGTGGCACCTCGTCCGCTCCAAACGCGGCCGCGACGGCTGGCTGCTTGCCGGCATCGAACAGACTTCAAGCCCGGATGGCACCGAGCCTTGGGGTCGAAGCGCCAACAAGCACTGATACAGGGCAGCACAGCCGCCCCACACGCCTTCAGCAGCGACTTACAGTGCGTCGCGAGGGGCGGCCGGTGGATACCTATCGACGAAGCTGCGGCCAAGGGTGAGTTCCGCCGCTGCCGTTTCCACCGCGTGATTGCGTCCGTCGCGAATCATCCCTATCGGGCCCTGCCGCCCTCGTGGCGTCTCACCCTCTGTCGCAGGTCGACACCTCGGGGCAGAGCTCGAGCATTTTGACCCCGAAAACCACCCTCTAACGCCGAAAAACGGCCATTTTTTGGCGTTTTTCCTATAATAATCAATGACCACTGCAGGTCCGACCCCGGACAGGGGGTCAGAGACGACGGGCGATGACGACGGCGCCTGCGGATCCGAGTCCCACCACGGCGCACCAGACCGTGAGCAGCCATCCGCGACGCGAGGGGGCTGCGCGCAGCGCTTCGTCGCGGTGATGTAATTCGTCGTCTCGGAAGGCGGACAACTGTTCCCGCAGTGCGTGGTCCGCAGGCAGGCGCAGGATCTGCTGCAGGTAGTGCCGGTCCACGAAAGACTCGACTGCGGCGATGGTGGCGTAGACGGCGCCCGGGCCCGCGAGGGCCGGGATCGCGCCGGTGAGCCAGCCGGCAACACGCCAGAGGGGCAGCAGGCGGGTGCGGGACGCCGCCGGCACCAACGCTTCCATCGCTTCGAGGTGCGTCAGTTCCGTCGCCAGGTGGCGCTGCGCGAAGTCCCGCACCGCCTGGTCCCGGCTCACGGCAAGAATGCCCTGATAGATGCACACCGCGCCTGTTTCCCCTGCATGGTCGGAGCGCAGCTCTCGCGTCAGCCAGCGCGTCTCGCCCGCTCGCAGGCGGGCCTGGAGCGCGGGACGTAAGCGCAGGAAACCGCGATACATCCCCTCGAGCAGCGAGGGTAGCGGTGGCACCGCCGCCAGACGCGCGAGCCAGCGCCACCGGGGCAGACGAGCCCACATCGCGATGAATGCGCGCGCCCCCGATATCACTGATCCGTCCGGCGCGACGACGTGCATGCGTACGAGCGCCTCGCGCCGTGTCAGTCGATCCGCCACAGGCCCATCGGGGAGAGCCGAGACGTCCACCCAGGCCAGGGGCTGCAGAGCGGGCAGGTCACGGTAGTGCGCGATCTCCCGTGCGCATAGCGGGCATGCGCCGTCATAGAGCACGACGAGCGGCCGACCCGGCAGCGAGTCACCACCACCCTCCCGCCCAGCGTCGCACGCCTGCGACTCGTTACCCAGCATCGACTTCCCTTACGGTTGTTGCGGACTCCACCCTGACACAAGCGCCGTGCCGCCAACGGACCAGAGCCGTCGGTGGCGATACGGGCTCTGCCTCAGAACCCGTTGACGTTGCCCTTGACGATCGTGCCCGTTCCCTGAGCCTTCCCGTCCTTGATCCACTTGACCTGTTTGCCTTGCACTGCGGCGCGCCAGCAATCCTTCGGCTGCCCCTCATAGACCCAGCACATGCTGTCACCTTCGATGCTCCACGTCGCCCGGTAATCCGCGCCCCGGACAGTGCCGTCCTTGGCGTAGAACTCGGCGTAGCGCCCTGACGAATCCATGGATCCGTGGACCGTGTTGCCCGCCAAGGCCTTCCTGAGTTGCCCGCCTGTCGCGAGTGGCGGGAGGTCGGCTGCGTGACTGAGACTCGTGGCGACCACCAGCGAGACGAGGGCGAGTCGATACATGAAACCTCCATCGGAGAAGAAGTGGGAGACTCGGACGATGCCCGCGTCAGAGCCGGCACCGCCGACCCAAGTTCCGCCCGGACCCGTCAGATCGTCATGTTTCGCTCGGTCGCGGGCTTCGCGTATGTCGCCTTCCAGCATTGGTCCTGATCCAGTGCGACACGAGAGACACTTGCCTCCCGGTCCGATGGACATCACCCTACGCATCGCGGCCGACCTCCGCCATGCGGACCCTGGCCGCGCCCCGACCACCACCGGAGCCGGTCCATGATCTCCCTGCGTCATCTCGCCCTGTTGCTAGCCGCCGTGACCGCCTGCCTGCCCGCGATGGCAGTCGAGCCAGGGGCCCGCGTCGACGACTTCCGCTTGCTCGACCACCGTGGCGATTCACATCGGCTCTACTACCATGCCGATGCCCCGGCGATCGTCCTCATGGTCCAGGGCAATGGCTGCCCGGTCGTGCGACAGGCCTTGCCGGCCTTGCGAAAAGTACGCGATCAGTTCGAGTCCCGCGGCGTGGTGTTCCGCCTTCTCAACGCGAACCCGCAGGATTCACGGGAGGAGATCGCCACCGAGGCACGGGAGTTCGGCATCGACCTGCCCATCCTCGTCGATGGCGGCCAGCTCGTCGCCGAATCGCTCGGCGTCACCCGCACGGCCGAAGTCCTCGTCATCGACCCGCGCACCCGTACCCTGGCTTACCGCGGCCCGGTCGACGACCGTCTCGCCTATGGGGCGCAGAAGCCCACAGCCTCGGCCCACTACCTGGCCGATGCCCTCGAGGCTGTGCTGGCCGGTCGCCGTCCAGCCGTGGCGCGCGTCGAGCCCGTCGGCTGCCTCGTGGATCTGGCCCGTCATGAGCCCGCGCCGTCCTACGCTGCGGACGTGGCGCCTCTGCTGGCCGCGAAGTGCGCCGGCTGTCACCGCCCGGCAGGTATCGGCCCCTGGGCCATGACGGGTTACGACAAGGTGCGGGGTTTCGCTCCGATGATCCGGGAGGTCCTGCGCACCCGGCGCATGCCGCCATGGCATGCAGACCCGCACTACGGGTCCTTCGAGGGCGACCGCTCTCTCACCGAAGCAGAGCGCCGCACCCTCGTGCGCTGGGTGGAAGCGGGCGCGCCCCGGGGCGAGGGAACCGACCCGTTGCTGGCCGTGACGGCAGCATCGGACGAGTGGACCCTGGGACCGCCCGATCTCGTCGTCGAGGTGCCGGCCTTCGACGTCCCCGCCACCGGCGTGGTGGACTATCGCTATCCACGCGCCGCCAATCCGCTTGACCACGATGTCTGGATCCGTGCCATCGAGATTCATCCGGGCGACCGCGCCGTGGTCCACCACGTCCTCGCCGGCGTCGACGACCCAGGTGCGGGCAACCGTGACTTCATCGAGCAACTTGCCGCGCTAGGCGGGTATTCACCTGGCCGGAACCCCCTGCCCTATCCCGGAGACGCCGGTGTCCTGTTGCGGAAAGGCGCCGGTTTGCGCTTCCAGATGCACTACACGCCCAACGGCCGCGCTGTCCGCGACGTCACCCGCATCGGCCTGTACTTCCACGCCGCGCCGCCGCGTCACGCGATGCGACTGAAGTTCGTGCGCGCCTACGACCTGCAGGTGCCTCCGCGGACTCCCGACCACGCCGTCACGGTAAGCCACGTGTTCGACCGCGACGTCGTCCTCTACAGCGTCATGCCCCATGCGCACCTGCGCGGCAAGGCCGCGCGTTTCACCGCCGTGCATCCCGACGGCCGGGAGGAGGTCCTTGTCTCCGTGCCCGAATACGACTTCAGTTGGCAGTCGGTCTACCAGTTTCGCGAGCCCAAGATCCTGAGGGCTGGCACCCGCGTCGACTTCCTGATGCGCTGGGATAACTCCGCCCGCAATCCCGCCAACCCCGACCCTGACCGAAGCGTTCCCTGGGGCGATCAGACCTGGGACGAGATGAATGCCGGGTGGATCCGCTACCGGGAAGTGGCACCCGGCGAGCTAGCGGGGGTGGGCTCCCGCTAGGGATCTGCAGGAACACATCAGGGCCTGACGCGCGGGGATGGGCAGAGCTCGCGATTTTCACCTCCGAAACTGACCCGCTAGCGCCGAAAAAAGCGCATTTCCAGACGCTTTCGCCATACAAATCATGACCACTTCGAGGTCCGACCCCACTTCTGGGCTGGCCGACCCCACTTCTGGGCTGGCATTTCCCCGCACGACGATTCCGATGTATATTCCTGTTAAATACGTTTTGTGATTTACCGGAAGCGTCCCGGCTGAAGGTTACCCAACGGCCAGTGGCGTACACGAAGAAGACCTAGAAATGAATGCGCTCGTCCCCGCCATCCTGGCCGCTGCGCTGATGTCTCCCGTTGTGGCCCGGGCAGCGACGCCAGTAGCAACGTGGAACCTTGACCACTCGCTCGCCGCCGTCGAGGCCGGCGTCCCTGCCCTCTCCCCAATCGATCCTCTCGGCCGAAACGGCTTCGTGATGAATACGGTGTTCGGCGAGGGCCGCTGGGTCTACCGTTTCGACGGTGATGCATCCCCACCGTCGAATCAGGCGGCGCTGTCCGTACCCACATTCGGACTGCTGAACGATGATGACCCCTACTCCGTGGACCTCATCTTCCAGTTCGAGTCCAACCAGGCCTCGAGGGAGAACATTCTCGGCGTCTCGAACCGACACGGCGACAATGCCTTCCACTTCTCGCCGGTCAACAAACTCCAGGTCTGGCCCACGAGCACAGGGCCCAGCACGCTCACCTTCGGCAACTACCACCGCATCACGCTCACGAACCAAGGCAACGGGCGCGTCACCGCCTAGCTGGATGGCGTCTTCCAGTTCGACCTCGATACCGCGTCGATGAACTCCTCCGCTTACTCCGCCGCCAACCCGAACCGGCTGATGCATTTCTTCGCCGACAACATCGCGGGTGGCGGTCAGGGCGAGTTCGCCGACGGCCGCGTCGCACTCATCCGCCTCTACGACATCGAGTTGTCCGGACCCCAGGTCGGCGATCTCGACCTACCGCCACACCCCGCCATTCCTGAACCCCGGATCTGGCCGCTGCTGGCTGCTGGTACGGCCACCCTCGGCCTCGTCACGAGGCGTCGCGCGAACAGGGGACTCTGACATCCGCCTCCGACATCGGCTCTCTACGTCGGACGGACGGGACAGCGCCCGCGCAGATCGCAGGGGACCGCGTACGCATGACGGGTATCCAGCCACTTCGCTGGTCACGCTCATCCCTGGGACCATCCAGGCAGAACTTCCGGCCTGCCCAGGTGGGGCGTCCCCCGGCCCTGTCGTCAGTTGCAGATAAAGAGATCAGGGCGCCCCACGCGCAGCAGGAAGCCCGCCTCGCGAGACCGGCCGCTGCAACAGTGCGATCGGTCCTCGCGATGCACGCCCGCACCGGAACGAGCGCAATACTGTGGACGCACCACCACCCCAGTGTCGTTCTCGATCGCAGTATTGACGGTCCGATACCACTGATAGCCCCAGAACCACCGGTGCACCGCGCGATCCCATTCCACACGACAACGGCCGTTCTCCGGTTGGCGCCCGCAGGCCACGCCGTTCGGGTTGGCAACGCAGCAGGGATCATGTGTGAGGCTGCCGCCGTGAACAGCGCAGACCGCGATGTCCGACACTGGCGGCGAGCAAAAGGCCACACCCTGGAGCCGGCCATTGCGGAACTGCCCGCACTGCTGCCCGGCGGCACCGAAGCAGAACTCGCCCGCCGACACGGGCGATGACCCCAGCCCGACAAACATGCAAACGAGCACCGAGACGGCTGTGGTGACGAGCAAGGTCCAGCTCACCCGACGCACATGTGGCGCCTTGCGACGGGCAGGACCAGTCTGGCCGACCTGCATGCGGCTGGACTCCGGGGTGTGGAACGACGCATCCGGCATATTCATGGTCGATCGCCCTCAGCGCACCCGCCGCGCGATGTCGCCATCGGCGCTGCGGAAACTGTCCAAATCCAGCCATTTCATGAGCTGCGACTCGCTGGCCAGTTTGCGGTCGATCAATGGATCGTCCAGATCACGATCGATCGTCAGCGTGAAGTCATTCTCGCTCGCAGGCGAAGCCTTGTAGCGTCCGGAAATGCCGCGCCCCGCGGGCTGGGGCAGCAAGCTGCTGCGGATCTCCGTGCGGTAGCGGCCCTGGGCATCGAAATGGATCAACGTGGTCTCCGTGTGCACACGATCACCCTCGCGATCCTCACGCGTCACCGCCCAACTGCCCACCAGACGGTTGCCGAGGAGTAGCTTGTTGGCGGGACTTGCCGGCGCGGGTGCCACCGGACCAACCCTCTGACCTGGCGCGACCGGTCCAGCCGTCCCGTTCTGCGCAAGGGCTGCGGCTGCCAATGCCAGAGACAGGACTCCGACTGACAACTGGCGTGCCCGGACGCCGCGATTGCCTCCGTACATGTTGCCCTCCACAACGGCGTGAACGTAGCGATGATAATCGCGAAAAGATCGCCAGACGTCGGGCCCGGATTGGGGGCCTCGAATGGGGTCGGACCAATGTACTACATTGTTTTAATGGAACAAACGCACCAATAACCCCCTAGCTTTGAGCGTTATAGGGTCATTTTGGCGGTCGAAATCACCAAGCCGCGGCAGAGATGGCGGCCCTTGCCAGCACCGCCCGCCTGGTGCATGCCGGCGGAGACCGCAAGAACCCCGACCTTGGTCTGATTGCTGCCCCGCAAGATCCCGAGTAATCTGATTCGAAGTAAAACACGAAAAAGCAGGAGACCAACATGCACCAGCGCCCTACCGTCGGCCTCGTGATTGCCCTGGCAACCGCCTGTGCCGCCGCACCGGTTTCGGCGGCAATTGTATTCGGCCCGTCCCCCTACCTGTCCGCTACCGACCTTCCCGCAGGATTCTTCGCCGGGGCCCCGAGCCTTCTTGAGGATCTGGAAGACAACAGCCTGCACCCGAGCCTTTCTGCCAGCGCCGGCTCGATCATCGGCGCGGCACAGTTTGGCTCGCTGGTCGATTCGGTGGACGCGGACGACGGCGTGATCGACGGGCTCGGTCAAAATGGGCGCTCGTGGTTCAGCGGCAACGGCGCCGGCGGCGTGACCTTCACCTACGTCGGCGCTGGCCCCCTGCCCACAGCGTTCGGCATCGTCTGGACCGATGGCGGCGGGAGCGTCACGTTCGAGGCACTCGACGGCAGCAACATCGTGGTGGCCTCGGGCATCTTCGGCGGGTTCGCCGATGGTTCCTCCAGCGGCACCACCGGCGAGGACAGATTCATCGGTGTCACCCACGAGGAAGGGATCAAGGCCATACGCGTCAGCAACAGTGCCGGCGGCATCGAACTCGACCACATCCAGTACGGCACCATGATGGCCCCGGTCCCCGAGCCAGGCACCTGGATGCTCGTATCGTTGGGTCTGGGGTGCGTGGGCGTGGCGCAGCGGCGTCGACGCCGTTGATCTCTGCGCCCTGGGCGTGGCGCGTCAGGGCGTTCGTCGACGGCCTAGACCACTGCCCCGAGTTGAACTGGACCGGTTGATTGTCGGCGCTCCAGGTAGATGGTACGCGCCAGCATCAGAAGCTGGCCTATGCCGCCAGTGAAGATCACAGCCAGGACCCAGACCTCGGATTTCATGCCGATCGCCCAGGGGCGATTCTTCAGGAGAAAGAAGGCTGCCGCCGCGCACATCAGCCGATCCAGCCAGACCTGCAAGCCCCACGGTGAGCCCGTCACCACGGGCCAAAGACCCGGCAGCGCATTCGCTGCGATCGAGACTTCAGCGGCTGCCCGGGTCTTCGGCCACGCTCTGCAGGCGCTGCTGCAGAAAAGTGGCCAAGGCGCGGATGCGCGCGACGCGCAGGCGCTCGGGAGTTGCCAGCAGGGTGACCTGGGTCCCGAAGCGCGTGATGGGGGCCCATCTCTCGAGCACCTGCACCAGACGTCTGTCCGCGAGGGCCGGCTCGCACAGGTAGTCTGGCAAAAGGGCCAGACCTAGGCCTGCAAGCGCGGCCGCAGTGACGGCTTCGACATCATTGGCATGAAAGCGCGCACCCACTTGTATTGTGTGCCGATGACCGCGCGAGTCGGCCAGCACCCAGGTGTCGTCGGACGTCTCCCGCCAGTACGACAGACATTCGTGAGCCGCCAGATCCGAAGGATTGCGCGGGTTACCCGCCTGGGCCAGGTACCCCGGGGCGGCCACGATCAACGAGCGCACGGTGGCGGCAGGCTCGACCACCAGGCCTGGTGGGGCGGCTGCGGCCGTCCAGCGCAGCGCCAGGTCGGTGCGCTCCACAGCCAGATCGACCAGCCTGTCCGTCAGGTTCAGTTCCAGTTCCACCGCCGGGTGCAGGCGCAAGAACTCGGGCAAGTGCAGCGCCAGCACACGCTGCCCCCAGGACACCGTGGCGCTGACCCGAATCCTTCCACTGAGCTCGCTGCGCAGTTCCCTGAGGCGCTCGGCTGCCGCATCCACCTCGCGCAGGGCACGGCGTGCAAAGTCCAGATAAGCCTCGCCTGCGGGGGTGAGCGCGATCTTGCGGGTGCTGCGGCTGAACAGTGTCACCTTCAGCCGTGACTCGAGTTGCGCCACGCGCTTGCTGACCACTGCCTTGCCCAGGTCGAGGTCATTCGCCGCAGCACTGACCGACAGCCGCTCGGCCACCTTGATGAACGCCTCCAGCATGTCGGTCGACAGCGCCATTGTTTCCCTTCAGGATACAAATAGTTTGCATTCGAGCAGGTGCGCCCGGTGCCGTCAATCCATAGACTCGTCGCTCGTGGCAGTGACGGATCAGGCCACGAAAAACCCGGGCCTGTTGAAAAGAGAGGTTCCCCCACCCATGGTGCCGCAGCAAGCGGCCAGGAGACACGCATGCTCAAGATCTATGCCGATCCGATCACGGTCAATTGCCGCAAGGTGCTCGCGGGGCTGGAACTGATCGGCGAACCGTACGAACTGGTTCACGTCGATTACTTCACCGGCCAGCAGAAGGAAGCGGCCTACACGGCCGTGAACCCGAACGCGTCTCTTCCGGCGATGGTGGACGGCGACTTCGTGCTCTGGGAGTCCAACGCCATACTGCAGTACGCTGCGGACAAGCGCGGCAATGAAGCGGCGTACCCGCGCGACCTGAAGACACGTACCGATATCAACCGCTGGCTGCTGTGGGAGTCCTCCAGCTGGTTTCCCAGCTGTTACGTGTTTCTGGTGGAGAACTGCGTCAAACCCTTGCTGGGCGGAAGCACGGACCCTGCTGCACTGCAGGCCCAGGAGGCGCAGTTCCACAAGCTCGCCGGCATCCTGGACATGCGCCTGGCGGGGCGGGACTGGGTGGCAGGCCAGGGTCCCACCATCGCCGACATTGCTCTGGCTGCGCCCATGCACCTGCATGGCTGGCAGCAGCTTCCCCTGGCCCAGCATCAGAACGTCGTGCGCTGGATGACGCACGGCGTCGAACAACTCCCCTGCTGGAAGAACACCACGGTCTACCAGGGCTTCACCACCACCCCGCCGGCAGCCTGAGCCACAGCGACGGCACGACCCGCGGCACCCCCCACACACCTGCCGCGGGTCTGAGGGGCCATCGGAGACACCGCAATGACACGGCCCCGTACAGTATGTGCGACGCTGAATTACACCGTCGACAACGGCATGCCCCCCGATTACTACTTCTATGAGCCGGGCCCGGAGGTGAAGCTCAATCCTCCAGGAACGGACGCGCGGGAAATGCCCATCGAGGACGGCTGGCCTCTGGCGGACCGCTTCAGTGCAGACCGCGAGGGTTTCGAGCTGCACAAATTCGACACCCGCTTCGAAGCCTTTGATGACGACGACGAGCTCAAGTCCGTCTTCTACCCTCAGATCATCGACTTCGTGAAACGTCACAGTGGCGCCAGGCGCGTGGTGGTGTTCGATCACACTATCCGCAAGCGCATGCCCGCAGATCTCGAGGTGCAGACGGTGGTGCAGCGCCCGGCGGTCATGCTTGTGCACAGCGACTATACGGTCAAGAGCGGCCCGCAGCGGGTGCGGGACCTCCTGCCCGAGGAGGCCGATGCCCTGCTCGCCCGGCGCGTGGCCTTCTACAACGTGTGGAAGCCTCTGTACCGGCAGGTTGAGGAGTTGCCGCTGGCCATGTGTGATGCCACCACCCACGAACAGCAAGACATGCTCAGGATGGAGCTGAAGTACCGTGAACGCACTGGCGAGATTTATGTCATGCGCCACTCGCCGCGGCACCGCTGGGTCTACTTTCCCCTGATGCAGGCCAGCCAGGCCCTGCTGCTCAAGACCTACGACTCCGAAACTGATGGCCGCGCCCGTTTCATGGGCCATACGGCCTTCGAAGATCCGACAACGCCGCCCGGTGCGATGAAGCGCGAAAGCATCGAGGTGCGCACGATGGCGTTTTTTTGAGGCGGATTGTTCGCTCGCTACGCGCTGACGTCGACCATTGAGACGATCGGCCGCGGACGGTATTCAGCCAAGCCTTCCGGCCAAAAGTGTCAGGCGACACCTACGTTCCAGCGATAAGGCGACATCCGGTTTCACGCACCCACAGGGATCCCGGCAGCTCCCATTCCGCAAGCCCACGGTAGCCGGGCCCATAGTCGATTTGCAGCTTGGACACGCAAGCGCCCACTGGCCTTACATCACCGGGATTCCCGAGAGACACGCGTCGCACCCGCCTGTAGATTCGAGATCTGGCGAGGCGATCGCGCATCGCGGAGAACCACTCCATCCAGCCGGCCGTCCGGCGACCCTCGATCACCGGCCACATGCATTTCCTTGGATACGTCTACGGCATAGAACTGCGGCTACCTGCCTTCAGATCCCCACCCCTCCAGCCGGGGCAGAACTCGCCATCATCCCCCCTAGAATGGCCCTCTAAGCGCGACTTCCGACTGGTCTTGAGAGTTTTTCCTTTATGAATCCGCGTCCCCGCAAACCCTCCGCCCCCACCGTATGGACAGAACCATGCAACCGGGGCAGAGCTCACTGATTTAGGCCCCAAAAGTGACTCGCTAAGCGCTGAAAAGGCCTGTTTTCCGGCAGTTTTCCCAGAAAAATCAGAGTCCGTCCGAGGTCCGACCCCGACGATTGCTCTTTCAAGCCAACGCCTGAACGGTTGTCAGTCAGGCTTGTAGGGGTCCATGGCCCGGCAGCGGCCGAGGATGGCCGCGACTACAACGCCATCCCGCACGCGGCGCGTGCTGCCGAGGAGTTCCCGCCGGCGGCTGCCTCGGCTCGGGTCTGGCGCACCCCCCGCTGCATGTGGGCGTGCCGGCGCATGTTTTCGCGTATGCCGCGCGGGCGCCGGCGGCGCGGATGCGGCGGGTGCTTCGTCTGGCACCGTGTCGCGCCGGGTGACGTCCGTCGGGGCCCCGGCAGATGTGGGCTCGCCCGGCGCGGGAGGGGTTCCCCGGCTCCGGGGCGGCTGACGCCTTCGGTAGTAGTACACGACCAGCTGCCCCACCGCGAGGAGGATGAAGAGAAGTACCGGTACCCCGTCAATCGAGAACTGACTCACGTGCCCGCCCCTACTTCCTGGACCCGAGCGGCGGCTGATCGTCACCATGCGCGATCTCCTCGCGCATCGCCGTGTCCGCCTGAAGATTCTTCATGCGGTAGTAGTCCATGATCCCCAGGTTTCCATCCCGGAATGCCCCCGCCATGGCGCGAGGCACCTCCGCTTCCGCTTCCACCACGCGCGCACGCATCTCCTGCTCGAGCGCGACGGCCATGGCTCGCCTTTCCTCTGCCTTGGCTTGGGCGATCTGCTTGTCCGCGTTAGCCTGGTCGATCTGCAGTTTTGCGCCGATGTTCTCGCCCACGTCGACGTCGGCGATATCGATGGACAGGATCTCGTAGGCCGTTCCCGCATCGAGACCCTTGCCAAGAACATGCTTAGAGATATGGTCAGGGTTCTCCAGGACATCCTTGTGGCTGTTGGCCGAGCCGATCGTGCTCACCATGCCTTCTCCCACGCGCGCGATGATCGTCTCTTCTCCAGCACCGCCCACGAGGCGGTCGATATTTGTTCTCACGGTAACGCGGCAGACGGCGATGAGCTGGATGCCGTCCTTCGCCACAGCGGCGATCTTTGGCGTCTCGATCACCTTCGGCAAGACGGACATCTGTACCGCCTCCAGAACGTCTCGCCCCGCGAGGTCGATCGCCGCCGCGCGCTTGAACGGCAGGGGAATGTTGGCCTTGTCGGCCGAGATCATGGCGTTGACCGTGCGGACCACATCACCACCGGCCAGGAAGTGCGCCTCAAGGTCATTGATCGTGACCTGGATACCTGCCTTTACCGCACTGATGCGTGCCGTGATCACGGTACCGGGTGGAACGCGCCGCAGTCGCATGCCGATCAGATCGAGCAACCCCACGTAGGCGCCGGACGCCCAGGCGGCGACCCAAAGCCGCACCGGCACGAAGTACAGCAGCAACCCTGCCACGCCTGCGATGACGAAGATCAGGAAACCAAGCCCACCGGTGATGCCAGTCTCGATGTCCATCGTGTCTACCCCCTGTTGACTGACTGATTGGACCGTCGAACCACGATCCTGTTGCCATCGACACGCACCACCTCGATGGTCTCCCCGGCATCGACAGGCTCGCCCATCGACACAACGTCCACGCGGCTGCCATCAATCTCGGCGATGCCTGCCGGATGCAGCGGCGTACTCGCAACGCCGATCCGCCCGAGCCATTGGCGGTCGCTTTCGGGCGCCGAGGCATACCCCTCTTCCGCCGAGAGCCCGGTGTCGAGGACCAACCGCCGGCCCACGCCCGTGTGGGGCAGGAACCGCATCAGCACCAGGCTCCCGATGATCGCCAAGACCAGCGACAGGGACACGCGCAGTGCTGCCTCGAACACCGTGTCGATGGAGTCCTGCGCACCCACCAGGCTCAGCACAAGCCCCCCAAGCATCATCGCGATGCCAAAAGCGCCAACGACCCCGAATCCTGGGATCACGAAGATCTCCACCGCCAGCAGGACAACACCCGCGGTCACAAGCAGGATTTCCTCCCAACCCGCAAGCTGAACCAGCGAGTGCCCCCAGAAAAACAGCCCCAGGCTGACGATGCCGAGCGCTCCCGGAATGCCGAACCCCGGCGTACGAAGCTCTACGACGATGCCGAGAATCCCCACCGTGATCAGCAGCGAACTGATGACAGGATGCGTCAGGAAGCGCACCAGATTCTCTGCCCAGTTCGGGCGCGCGACGCGCAACTCGGCACCGGCCAGACCCACCTGCAGGAGCACGGCCTCGAGGTTATCGGCCCGGAAGTCGGCCACCTTGGCGCGCATCGCCTCGTCCGTGGTGAGCGTCAGCAGTTTGCCCTTGCCAATGACGCCGGCAATCGCCACGTCAGGGTCCACCATCGCCTCGGCGATCTCCGGGGGGCGCTTGCGATACTCCGCGGTGGCCCGGAACTCCTTGCGCACATAAGAAACAGTCTTCTCGTCCACCGGCTTTGCCGCCTCGCCGGGTTGCCCCGCCTGAACCGGCGTCGCGGCACCGATCGTGGCACCTTCTGCCATGACCAGTGTTTCGGCGGCGAGACTGATGAGCGCTCCGGCGGAAATGGCTCGCTTGTTCACGAAGGCGATCGTCCGCACCTTCGCACCGAGAAGGGCGTCGCGGATGACGACTGCCGCATCCACGCGACCGCCGAAGGTATTGATGTCGAGAATCACCGCAGCGGCGCCGTCCGCCTGCGCCTCATCGAGGACCCGCTGGAGATACGGAGCGAGCCCAAGGTCGATCATCCCCTCGATCGGCGCGACATGCACGTGCTTCGCGCCACGATCCGCCAGCACCGATGCGACCGCGCAGCACACCAACAGCCCAGCGAGCGCGCTACGGAAGAATCCGTGAAACATGTTGTTGTAGCGCATGGTTTCAGCAAGTGGGTGCCGCCAGAGGATCACGGCAAATACGACGTCTGCATTCCGATGATGCATGCTACACCATGCCCGTCGCCCCCACTGCGTCGCGGGTGACCCCCTGGGGTCTGACCCCGAAACGTCACCTCGCGCGGCGCGACGGACCCGGTTCCGACGCCGCCGCTTCGGCGAACCCCGTCTGGTCCTCGCGGGAGTCCCCAGCCGCATCATGCCGAGGTGGCAGCGTTGGTCTTGCCGCAGGTGCTCAACCCGCGTCCTTCACCGTGGCGAAGGGGTTCGAGACGCGGCCATGGAAACTGCCTACGACGACATAGAAGAAAAACCCAATCAATGCCAACTGGGGAAAGAGCTGGACGGCAGCCGGGTCGAGCATTGAGCGGGTCGTCAGCTGCACGTAGCTGCAGGTGATCACGCTCAACGCGATTCCGGCGCGCACCGAGAGGTAGCCTCGGACCAGCGCAAACAGCCGACGCAAGGGCGAGATCACGGACAGGAGAACCTTGAACGGCCACACCAGCATTTGGAGGCCGATGATCAGGACGAGCGTG
>JBILUV010000109.1:0-11174 GCA_044370825.1 Burkholderiales bacterium
CGTCCGCTCGAAGGACGTACGCATGAGTCGCTTGAGGTTGCCCAGCGCCAGGGGTGGCCCCTTGGCGAGGCGTTGCACGAGCTTCTCGGTCTCCTCGGCGAGGGCGTCCGCCGGCACCACGCGGTTGACCAGCCCGAGACGCAGCGCCTCCTGTGCGTCGAAGGTGTCGCTCAGCAGGGCGATCTCGAGGGCCTTGCGCACGCCCACGATCCTCGGCAGGGCCCAGGAGTTGGCGCAGTCGCAGCTGGTACCGATGTTGGCGTAGGCGAGATTGAAACGCGTGCCCTCGGCCGCGATGGCGAGGTCGGCGGCAAGCGCGATGCCCAGCCCGCCGCCGGCCACCACGCCGTGCAGGCTGGCCACCACCGGCGCGGGCATGTCGGCCAGCAGCCGCAGTGCCTCGTGCGCGAGGTCGATCAACGCGCCGGCGTTTGCCACCGGGTCCCGGCGCATGAGGCCGATGTCCCCGCCGGCCACGAAAGCGCGGCCTTCACCGCTCATCACGACCACGCGCACGCCCGCGTCGGCGGCAAGCTCGCGGCAGGCGTCGCGCAGGCCGCGCGCCATTTCGATGTCCAGGGCGTTGAGGACGTCCGGGCGCTGGAAGCGCAGGCGCGCCACCGGCCCGTCCCGTTGAATGCTCAGGGCTTGCATGTTCTTCTCCGGTTCGGATGGATCTTGTCGGAAACGATGGTCTCGCCTCAGTGCAGCGCCGGATCAGGGGTCGGCGACGGCTGGGGCGATCCCGCAGTGGCGGGTGGCACGGGGTCGGGCAGCCGCCCTAGCATGGTGCCGAGGTTGCGCAGCGATTGCAGGTGCAGGTAGGCGAGCTCGAGTTCGTCGCTGCGCGCCAGATCGGCGAGGGCTGGCGGAGGCAGGGCCTTCAGACGATCCCGGTTCACGACCTGGAACCCGCCGAGGGACATCCGGTCGCCACCCGGTGCGGTGATCTGCGCCTGCATCGGGTCGAGCAGGCCGAGTTCACCGAGCTTGCGGCAGAAGGCCTGGGTCCTTACGAACTGACTCTGGTACTCCTGGAGGAACTGAAGCACCCCCTGGGTATAGGCGCTGGGCGCGCCCTGGGCATCGAACAATGCCTGCCCCCGCCCCTCGCGATTGAAGCCCGCGAAGGCCTCGTCGATGCACAGCGTGAAGCTGGCGCCGTCGGGGCTACTCGCGAAGATGAACGGGTAGCGCCGCGCAAAGGCCGGAATGTAGCGACCGTCCCATGGGCCATCCGGTTTGACGAACAGGTTTTCCTGGGCGCGCAGGCCGAGGATCACCGCCGGCATCAACGCATCGCCCTCGCCGGCGAACACGATGCCGTACTCGGCCGCCGCGGGCTGGAACTCGACCGCCATCAGGGGCAGGGAATTGACCTGCCGGGCGAAACCGAAATCGTTGCCGGCCTCGACACTGCAGGCGCCGTGGCGCTCGCGGGTGACGGGCACGGCGTTTTCGTAGATCAGCTGTTGCGTGGTCATGGGTCCTCGCTCGCGGCCGCCCGGTCCGCCCGGGACGCGCCGCCCTGTCATGCGGTCAGCGCCGAGCATAGCCGATGCAGCCCGCCTGCGGTCGGGTGCGGGGACGGGAAGGCGCACGCCGGGACCCGGCCCGTGCGCCCACCCCGGCCGGGAGGCGACAACGCGGGGTCAGGCCTGCGCCAGCAGCCAGGTGACCGCCCCGTCCAGGGTGTCGAAGGCGGGATAGGCGGCCTCGGGCACTTCGATACCGGTGCGGCGCTGCAAGGCCTCCAGCACCCTCAGGAAATCAAAGGAATCGATGTCGAGCTGCTGGCGCAAGGGCCGGTCGGCGCGCAGCGCGACCGGATCGAGTTCGGGCGCGACCTCCTGCAGGCTCGCGACCAACGCCTCGCGCAGGCCGGCCTCATCGTGCCCGCTCACAAGGCCTCCGGATCCTGCAGCAGTGCGTCGAGGTGGGCCAGGAAGCGCGCGCCACGCAAGCCGTCGCTGACGCGGTGGTCGGCCGACAGGGTGGTGTGCATGACCCGCGCGGCGATGACCTGTCCCGCCGCCACCCAGGGCTGCGGCGCCACCCGGCCCAGGCCGACGATGGCCACCTGAGGCGGGTGGATCACGCCGTAGACGGTGTCGACCCCGAGCTCGCCGAGACTGGTGACGGTGATGGTGGGACTGGTCAGCTCGGAGCTGCGCAGCTGTCCGTCGCGGGCACGGCCGAGCAGGTCCTTGAGGCGGCTCATGAGGGCCCCCATGGAGAGCCGGTCCACATCGCGGATGCCGGGTGCGATCAGCCCGCCGCCGCGCAGCGCCACGGCGACCCCGACGTGGATGCCCTCGCCCGGTCGGAACGCACCATCGACATGGTGACCGTTCAGCTCAGGCACCTCGCGCAGCGCCAGCGCCACGGCACGCAGGCAGACCGCGGCGAACAGCAGCCGCTCATCGAGCGGGCAGCCGCGGTTGTGCTGTTCCATCCAGTCCAGCGCCGTGTCGACGCGGATGTGATGCCCCAGGTAGTAATGCGGGATCTCGCGCTTGGCCCGCGTCATGGCCGCAGCGATGGCCGCACGCATGGCCGCGACACCAGAGGTCGGCACGGCAGCGGGTGCCGGCGCTCCAGCCGCGCGCTCGACGTCGGCGAGACTCACCACGCCCCCGGGGCCCGTGCCGGCGCGGCCGGCGAGATCCAGCCCCAACTCCGCCGCGCGCCGGCGGGCGGAGGGTGACGCACGCGGTCGCGCGGGTTCGCCAGTGCGCTCGACGCGAGCGAAGGGCACGCCCGTCACAACGTTCGGCACGATCGACACGAGCGGCGCGCCGGTGGCTGGCGGCATTGATGGGGGCATTTCGACCTCCTCTTCGGCCTCGATCCGCGCCAGCACTGCACCGACGGGGAGGCTTGCGCCCGGCGTGGCGAACAGCTCACGCACGGTTCCCGATTGCCAGATCTCCACGTCGATCGCTCCTTTCTGGGTTTCCACGACACACACGGGCTGGCCGCGCTCGACCCGCTGGCCGGGCTCGACGAGCCACTTCACGAAGGTGGCCGATTCCATGTCGGCGCCGAGCGAGGGGAGCGTGAAGTCCATGGCCTCACCTCACCAGGGCGCGTGCCGCCGAGACGATGCCGGCCACGTCGGGCAGCGCCGCCTGCTCCAGATGCCGCGCGTACGGCACCGGCACCTCCTGGCTGCACACCCGGGCGAGCGGGGCGTCGAGTTCGTAGAAGGCCTGCTCGACGATGCGCGCCATGATCTCCGCCGACAGGCTGCCGCTGCGCCAGCCCTCGTCCACCACCAGAGCGCGGCGGGTGCGGCGCACCGAGGCCATGATGGTGGCGTCGTCCAGCGGCCGCAGGCTCCGCAGGTCGATCACCTCGGCCTCAACGCCCTCCTCCGCCAGCCGCTGCGCTGCCGCCATGGCCTTGGGCAGGGAGCCACCGTAAGTGATGAGCGACAGATGCGTGCCGGGGCGGCGGATCGCGGCGCCCTCGAGGTCCACCGCCGACGGCGGATCGATGATCTCCTCGACGCCGAACAGCATCGCGTGCTCGAAGATCAGCACCGGATCGGGCTCGGCCAGCGCGGCCAGGAGCATGCCCCGGGCGTCGGTCACGGTGGCCGGCGCCACCACGCGCAGGCCCGGGATGTGCGCGTACCAGCCCTCCAGGCTGTGCGAATGCTGGGCAGCGAGCTGCCGGCCACCGCCGGTGGTCATGCGGATCACCACCGGCACGCCGACCTGCCCGCCGGACATGTGCCGCAGGGTGGCGGCGTTGTTCATGATCTGGTCCAGCGCCAAGAGGCTGAAGTTGACGGTCATGATCTCGACCACCGGCCGCATGCCGTTGATCGCCGCACCGATGCCCGCGCCCACGAAGCCGGACTCGGCCAGCGGCGTGTCGCGGATGCGATCCTCGCCGAACTCCTCCAGCAGGCCCTTGCTCACGGCGTAGGTGCCACCGTAGCGGCCCACGTCCTCGCCCATGAGGAACACGCGCGGGTCGCTGCGCAGGGCCTCGCGCAGGCCTTCGCGCAGCGCCTCGCGATAGCTCATGCGCCGCGGGCTCACGCCCCACCTCCGGCGCGCAGGGCCCCGACGTGATCGAGCAGGTTCTCCACCGGCTCCCAAGTGCCGGCCTGCGCGAAGGCGATCGCGTCCTCGACCTCGGCCTGTGCCTCCCTTTCCAGCGCCAGCCTCAGGCTGGCGTCGAGTTCCCTGCTGGCGAGAAGTGAGGCGGCGAGCGTTTCGATGGGGCAGCGCCGGCGCCACGCTTCCACCTCCTCGCGACTTCGATACAGCTCTGGATCGAACATCGAATGGGCGCGGAAGCGATAGGTCTGCATCTCCAGGAACACCGGCGGCCCGCCGGCGCGCAGCGCCGCAACCGCCTCGCGCGCAGCGGCGGCGACGGCCTGCGCGTCCATCCCGTCGACCCGGCGCGCCGCCAGACCACATGCCTCGGCCTTGAGACACAGATCGGTACAGGCCTCGGAACGCGCCAGTGCCGTGCCCATCGCATAGAGATTGTTTTCGCATACGAACAACACCGGCAGCGACCACAGCGCAGCGAGGTTGGCCGATTCGTGGAACTCACCTTCCGCGACCGCGCCCTCGCCGAAGAAACACGCGGTGACCCGCGACTGCCGTCTCATCTTGTCCGCCAGGCCGAAGCCCACCGCCAGCGGCAGCGCCCCTCCGACGATGGCGTTGCCGCCGTAGAAGCGGCGCGACACGTCGAACAGGTGCATGGAGCCACCCCGCCCGCCGCTGCAGCCTTCGCGCTTGCCGAACATCTCGGCCATGATGCTGCGCGCCGGGACGCCACGCGCCAGGGCATGCCCGTGCTCCCGGTAGGTGGCCAGGATCGCATCCTCGGGCGACAGCGCCGGCATCACGCCCGCAGCGATGGCCTCCTCGCCGATGTACAGGTGGAGGAAGCCGCGGATGCTGCCGGCGCCGTAGAGCTCGGCGGATTTCTCCTCGAAGCGGCGGATGCGCAGCATGGTGCGAAGGAGGTCGATGCCGCCTGGTGTGGCCGTGCTCATGCACCGCCCTCCAGGGTGGAGGTGTCACCCTCGGGCAGGCCGAGCTCCCGCGCCTTGAGCAGCCGCCGCATGATCTTGCCGCTGCGGGTGCGGGGCAGGCTCTCGAGGAAGTCGATCTCCTTGGGCGCCACTGCCGTGCCGAGCTGCACGCGCACGAAGGCGAGCAGTTCGCGCCGCAAGGCCTCGGAGGGCACGATGCCGGGCTTTAGCGAGACGAAGGCCTTGACCAGTTCGCCGGCGACCAGGTCGGGCTTGCCGATGACGCCCGCCTCGGCCACGGCCGGATGGGCGAGAAAGGCCGACTCGACCTCGAACGGCCCGATGAGGTGACCGGAGGATTTGATGACGTCGTCGGACCGCCCCACGAACCAGTAGTAGCCGTCGCCGTCGCGCCGGGCGATGTCGCCGGTGAGGTACCAGTCCCCGACGAAGCAGCGCGCGTAGCGATCTTCCTCGTTCAGGTAGCCGCGGAACATCGACGGCCAGCCACGCCGCAGCGCCAGCTCGCCCTGCCGATCGGCTTCATCGATAACGCGCACACCGCCGTCCGGCAGGTGCTCGACGATGGCCGCGTCGATGCCGGGCAGGGGCAGACCCATGGCGCCCGGACGGATGTCGAGCGCCGCGAAGTTGGCAATCATGATGCCGCCGGTCTCGGTCTGCCACCAGTTGTCGTGGATGGGCAGACCGAAGGCCTCCACTCCCCAGCGCACCGCCTGCGGGTTGAGCGGCTCGCCGACGCTGGCGATGAAGCGCAGCCGCGGAAACGCACGCTGCCGCGCCACGTCCGCCCCGCCCTTCATCATCATGCGTACGGCGGTGGGCGCGGTGTACCACACGCTCACACGCTCCCGCGCAAGGATGTCGTACCAGCGCCCGGCGTCGAAGTCGCCCTCGTCGACCACCAGCGTGGCCCCCACGGACAGCGGCGCCAGGATGCCGTAGGACATGCCGGTCACCCAGCCCGGGTCGGCGGTGCACCAGAACACGTCGTCGGGATGCAGGTCAAGGGCGAGCGCAGCCGTGGCGTGGTGTGCGACGATCGCTTCGTGCACGTGCATCGCCGCCTTTGGTCGCCCGGTGGTGCCGCTGGTGAAATGCAGCAGGGCGAGATCCTGCGGGTCGGTGAAGCCGATGCGATAGTCCGCGGACGCCGCTGCCATGGCCGCCTTCAGATCGATCGTGCCTTCGGGCAGCGGCTCGCCGGGCTCGTCACCCAGCACGAGCACGTGTTGCAAGGCGGGCAGCCGCTCGCGCAGACCCGCCACCTTGCGCCGGTAGAGGGAACTGGTGGTGACCAGCACGCTGCCTTCCCCCAGGCTCATGCGCGTCGCGATCGGCTCGGGGCCGAAGGCCGAGAACAACGGACAGACAACACAGCGGTGCTCGAGCGTGCCCAGCACTCCCGCATACAGCTCGGGTACCCGACCAGCCAGGAAGAAGACCCGGCTGCCGGCGGGCACGCCGAGTTCCATCAGCACGTTGGCGAAGCGCGCGGACTCGCGCGAGAGCGCGGCGTAACTGAACGCGCGCACCGCGCCGTCGCGCCCGAGCCAGCGCAGCGCCGTCACCCCGGCACGTGGCCCCGCGGCATGGCGGGCCACTGCCTCGTGGGCCATGTTGAGCCCGCCGCCGGGCAGGCCGTCGAGCGCGGCACGCGCCCGCTCCCAGGTGAACGCGGCTCGCGCGCCGGCGTAGTCGACCAGGTTGGCGGAGACGGCCAATGGCCGTGACTTGCGGATGACATCGTCCACGGTGTGCCCTGTTTGTGCGATGCTGGAAGCACCGGAGTCAAGGATGCAGCGACCCCACCGCCGGTACATTGACCATGATCAAGAAAACTGAAGCCTCCCCGTCCCCCTCGTCGAGCACCGGCGGCGTGACCTTTGTCCCGGCGGACCTGCTGCGCCGGGCGGCTTCCCTGAGCACCCTTTCCTTCCGGAGCACCGCCGATCTTCCGGATCTGCCCGAGCTCATCGGCCAGCAGCGCGCACGCGAAGCGCTCGCCGATGCCATGGACATCCGCGAGCGTGGCTACAACGTCTTCATGCTCGGGCCCGAGGGCGTGGGGAAGCGCAGCGTCGCTGCCGAGGTGCTGCACCGTCGGGCCGCCGCCGATGGCACCCCCGACGACTGGTGTTACGTCAACAACTTCGACGAACCACGACGGCCGCGCGCCCTTCGCCTGCCGCCTGGCGACGGCAGCCGCCTGCGCACGGCGATGCAGGAATTCGTGGAGGAACTGCGCGCCGCCATTCCGGCGCTGCTAGACAGCGAGGAGTTCCGTTCGCGCGCCGAACAGATCGATGCGCGCTACGGCAGTCAGCAGGAACAGCTGTTCATCGCCCTCGGCCACGAATCGGCCAAGGACCAGATCGCCCTCGTCCACACGCCTGCGGGCTTCTCCTTCGCGCCCATGCGTGACGGGCAGGTGATCAGCCCGGCGCAGTACGAGGCACTGCCGGAGCAGGAGCGCGCCGGCATGCAGGAGAAGCTCGACCGCCTGCAGGAGCAGCTGCAGAAGACGGTGCGCCAGGCCCAGTCGCTGCAGAAGGACAAGCGCAACGCCATCAAGGATCTGTCGCGGGAGATGACACTCACCGTGGTGGGCGGCCTGACCGACGAGCTCGAGAGCGGCTTTCCCTCGCAGCCCGTCGTTATGGCGTATTTCGAAGCGGTCCAGTCGGATGTATTGGCAAACATCGACATATTTCGGCGCACGGCGGATGGCGAGTCGAATCCCCTGGCCGTCGCCCCGGATGAGGATGGGACGTTTCGCCGCTACGAGGTGAACGTGCTGGTCGGCGGCGACGCAGCAGCGCGTGGCGCGCCGGTGGTTTTCGAGGACTATCCGACGTTTCCCAACCTGTTCGGCCGGATCGAGAACGAGGCCAGGCTGGGCACACTGGTCACGGACTTCTCCCTCATCCAGGCAGGTTCGGTGCACCGGGCCAACGGTGGCTACCTGGTGATCGACGCTCGCAAGCTGCTGTCCCAGCCTTTCGCGTGGGAGGGTCTGAAACGCGTGCTCTCCAGCGGCGAGCTGCGACCCGAGACCGTGGGGCAGAGCCTGGGCCTGGTGACCACGGTCGCGCTCGAGCCCGAGCCGATTCCGGTATCCGTCAAGGTGGTCCTGACCGGCAGCCGCATGCTGCACTATCTGTTGCTCGACCTCGATCCGGAGTACGCCGAGCTGTTCAAGATGGCTGCGGATTTCGAGGATGAGATGCCCTGGACGCCAGACCACGAGGGGCTCTACGCCCACCTGGTGGCCACGCTCGGCCGGCAGGCGACCCTCCTGCCCTTCGACCGACCGGCAGTGATCAGGCTGGTGGAGCAGGCCGCGCGCGAGGCCGAGGACCGCGAGCGCCTGTCAACCCAGCTCGAGCAGCTGAAGGATCTGCTGCAGGAAGCAGACCTTCTGGCGCGCCGTGGGGGGCTGGACCACATCGGCGTGGGCCAGGTGCAAGGCGCACTCGACGCACGCGCCCGACGTTCCGGTCGGGTGCGCGAGAAGATTCTCGAGGCCATTGTCCGCAACGAGATCTTCATCGACACCGACGGTGACGTGACGGGGCAGATCAACGGGCTGTCGGTGAGCCAGGTCGGCCAGTCTCGCTTCGGTCACCCGACACGCATCACCGCCACCACGCGCCTGGGCGAGGGCGAAGTGATCGACATCCAGCGCGAGGTGGAGATGGGGGGGCCCATCCACTCCAAGGGGGTGATGATCCTCGCCGCCTTCCTGGCCGCCCGCTACGCCGGCGACCACCCGCACTGCATTGCGGCGACCCTGTCGTTCGAGCAGACCTACGGCGAGGTGGAGGGCGACAGCGCCTCGCTGGCCGAGCTGGCGGTACTGATCTCATCTCTCGCCGACGCGCCGATCCGCCAATGTTTTGCCGTCACTGGCTCGGTCAACCAGCACGGACGCGTCCAGCCCATAGGCGGTGTGAACGAGAAGATCGAAGGCTTCTTCGATGTTTGTGCCGCGCGAGGACTGGATGGTCGACACGGCGTGATCATTCCGGCCGCCAACCAAGCGCACCTGATGCTCTCCCAGCGCGTTGTGGAAGCGGTGTCGGTTGGGCGTTTCGCGATCCACGCCGTCGATCACGTCGACCAGGCCTTCAGCCTGCTCACCGGCCTGCCGGCGGGCAAGGCCCTGGGCGGCGGACGCTTTTCCGAGGGCAGCCTGAATCAGCGCGTGGCGGTCCGCCTGGCACAGTGGTCCGCCCTGCGCCAGGCATACGCGAATCTGGGCACACGCGGACGTCGCAAGGGCGAGCTGGCGGCGAAGCAGCAGCCGCCCGACCCGCGCAAGAAATGAACACTACTTCGCGCCCCGGCGCCGTAACTGGAGTGCAGCGCGTATTGCTCGCCACCTCGTCGCGCCGCTGCGTTGCCCTGCCCGCGCTTCTGGAGGGTCCGGACATGACCGCGCCCGCGGCGCTGGAGGTGCTGTTCCTCGAGGATGCCGACCTGCTCGGACTGGCGGCCCTGCCCTTCTCCCGCGAGGTGGGTCTGGCCTCGGGCATCGCCCGTGATGTGGCGCGGCATGACATCGAGAACGCCTTGGCCAGGGCGGCGCGACAGATCGACGCCGACGCCCGGGCACTGGCGCAGCGCCTGCGATCGCGCTATCGCTTCGAGGTGTTCCGCGGCCGCCGCGAGGAGGAGATCCTCCGCCGCGCCGCCGCAGCCGATCTCGCGCTGGTGGAGCCGCGCCGCGAACGGACCGGCGGAGCCACGGGCCGTGTGCTGGTCAGCCTCGAAACCGATCTGACGCTGACCGCGCGAGCGCTGCGCGCCGCCTACCTGCTGTCGGGTCGCCACTGGGAGCGTGTGACCGTGTTCCTGCCGGCGGGCGCGGGCGCGGCGATGCGTGACGCGGTGATCCGCCTCACCTCTCCACCCGGGCCGACGGCGGAGACGCCGCGGCTGCGCCAGGGCGTGGCCACGACCTGGGAGGAGAGCCTTGCCGAGCTGGCGGCAATTCGCCCGGATGCGATGGTCCTGCCGCTGGCACTGGGTCGCAGCGACCCGGAGCGCTGGGCCTGCTGGATCGCCACGCGCGACTGTCTTTTGGCACTGCTGCGCTGAGGTGTGGGGCGGTGGCTGACGCGTCTGCCACGCTGAGCAACGAGCTGCGATGTCTGCGCGTATCGCTGCAGAGGCATCACCCGTTTGTCGTCACCCGGCGGCTCGGGGCTTGCGCCGGCATGGTGCTCTGGCTGCTGTCCTGCTGTCCGTGCTTGTACGCGGTGCCGGTGGCGGCTGCCGCGCCGGTGGCGGAGCTGCGGTCCGCCTGGGCATCGACCATCACCCGGCGTCTCAGCCTGCCCGATGACGAGGGCGGCGCCTACGCCGGCCGTCTGGACGTGGCCCTGCGCGCGCACGGGCTGGCCGATCTGCCGCCGCAGTTCTTCGTTCTGGTGGACCGCTCGCCCAGGGTCCAGGCGATATTCCTGTTCTGGGGCGGCGCCGGCTCGGGTCTGCACCTGCTCGGCAGTGCCCCCTGCTCCACGGGGAAACCCGGGCGCTACGACTATTTCGAGACACCGCTGGGTGTGTTCGCCCATACCCTGGACAATCCGGATTTCCGTGCCGAGGGCAGCTTCAACAATCAGGGCATCCGCGGCTATGGCATCGCCGGGATGCGGGTGTTCGACTTCGGCTGGGTGACGACGCCGCGCGGCTGGGGCGACCGGCACCCCAGCCAGATGCGCCTGCAGATGCACTCCACCGACCCCGAAGCGCTCGAACCACGTCTGGGCACGGCGTGCTCCAAGGGCTGCATCCGCATTCCGGCCGAGGCGAACGTCTTCCTGGACCGTCTCGGCATCCTCGATGCCGACTATGAACGCGCCCTTGCCGATGGACGGTCGGTGTGGCAGCTTCGCTCCGACCGCACCCCTACACCGTGGTCCGGGCGCTACCTGGTGGTGGTCGAATCGGCCCGCCTGGAACGCCCCTTCTGGACGGTGCAGCCACCCGCAAGACGCACAGACCGCCCCGGCTGGGCACCGGCGTGGCACAAAAGGCGACAACGCTGACTCCGGCTCGGCAAGGGCGCCTGGAGTGCATCCTGGCCCGCCCCCGGCTGGACTTCCCTGCGCGCCAGATCCGGCTCGCACATCAGCGA
>JBILUV010000380.1:0-2998 GCA_044370825.1 Burkholderiales bacterium
GGCGGGGCGTGCGGTGAGCGATTCGGTCATGGCGGCCAGAGGCGGGAACGATTCGCTGGGATTGTCGCATGGCGCCGCCGGCTGTCGCAGGGGTGGCTGCCTTCGATGACCCCCGCAGGGTGTGCGCGACGCCGAGGGGGTGATGTGAGGTTCCGACGGGTGTTGCGCCCGCCCGATGGCTGGTCATCATGGCGCGGGATGCCCGCAAGGCGCCCGCCAGCGCCGAGGGAGGCCGGCGGGCCCGCTCCTGGCGATGGCCTGCCGCTCACCGGCGGCGCATGCCGGTGACGCTCGATTCAGGGGCCGACCTGGTGAAATTTCCGGGCTAAAATCCGTGGTCTCCCGGAGGAAGCCGATCATGACCACCCCGCAGTTTTCCAATCTCATCGCCGGCGAATGGGTGCCCGGTGCCAGCGTCAGCCGTAATGTCAATCCTTCCGACACCTCGGACCTGATAGGCGAGTACGCCCAGGCCGATGCCTTCCAGACCGGGCAGGCCATCGAAGCGGCGCGGGCGGCATTCCCCGCCTGGGCGGGCCTCAACACCCAGACAAGGGCGGACATCCTGGAGAAGGCCGGCCTCGAACTGATCGCCCGCAAGGACGAACTCGGGCGCCTGCTATCGCGCGAGGAGGGCAAGACGCTGCCGGAGGGTATCGGCGAGGTCACCCGCGCCGGCAACGTCTTCAAGTTCTTTGCCGGCGAGGTGCTGCGCCGCTCGGGAGAACTGCTGCCCTCGGTGCGGCCGGGCATCGACGTGGAGATCACCCGGGAGCCGCTGGGCGTGGTCGGCATCATCGCGCCGTGGAACTTTCCCTCGGCCATCCCCGCGTGGAAGATCGCTCCGGCGCTGGCGCATGGCAACTGCGTGGTATTCAAGCCGGCGGACCTGGTGCCCGGCTCGTCCTGGGCGATCGCCGACATCCTGCACCGCGCCGGCGTGCCCGCCGGCGTATTCAACCTCTGCATGGGGCGTGGCTCGGTTGTGGGGGAGACCATGCTGTCCGACCCGAGGGTCGACGGCGTGACCTTCACCGGTTCGGTGGAGACCGGCCGCAAGGTGGCGCAGAAGGCCCTCGCCGGCATGAAGAAGTTCCAGCTCGAGATGGGCGGCAAGAACCCGCTGGTGGTGCTGGACGATGCCGACCTGAAGACCGCGGTGGAATGCGCGATCAACGGGGCGTTCTACTCCACCGGCCAGCGCTGCACGGCCTCCTCTCGATTGATTGTCACAAAAGGCATCCATGATGTTTTTGTGACGGCCATGATCCAAAGGATGCAGGCGCTTGTGGTGGATAACGCGCTGAAGGCCGGCGTGCACGTGGGGCCGGTGGTGGATCAGGGGCAGCTCGAGCAGGATCTCTTCTACATCGACCAGGGACGCAAGGAAGGCGCGACGCTTGCCTTCGGCGGCCGGGTGCTGGAGAGGGAGACGCCCGGGTTCTACCTCGAGCCTGCCCTTTTCACCGGCACGCACAACGACATGCGGATCAACCGCGAGGAGATCTTCGGCCCGGTGGCCACGGTCATCGCGGTCGACGGTTACGATGAGGCACTGGCGGTTGCCAACGACACCGCCTTCGGGCTGGCTTCGGGCATCTGCACCGGGTCGCTGAAGCACGCGGCGCACTTCCGCAAGCACAGTCAGGCCGGCATGGTGATGGTCAACCTGCCGACGGCGGGGGTGGATTACCACGTTCCTTTTGGAGGGCGGAAGGGTTCGAGCTACGGTCCGCGGGAACAGGGACGCTACGCCCAGGAATTTTTCACTTCCGTGAAAACCTCCTACGTGGCACCGTTCGTTTGATGAGGTTGAAGCGACCATGCGGCCGGGTGGCCGAGGTGGTCGCAGCAAAGGCGCCGTTGGCGTGCGCCTTGCTCCTTGTGGGAGCATCCGGAAGAGGAATAAGTCCATGAAAACAGTAGTGTCATCCGTTCTGGCCGCAGGCCTTTCGCTGGGCGCCGTAGTGGCCTCGGCCAACACCAACGTCACGGTCTACCAGAACGATTTCCAGGCGCCTGTGATCGGATCCGAGTGGACCAGCAATTCGCCATATTCCTGGGGTACAACGGAAACCGTCTCTACGACAGACGCTGACCGCCGCTTTCTCGGCTACTTCGGCGGGAACAACGTCACCACGCTGACGCTGACCGGCCTGCCGGCTGACGTCATCTCCCTGCAACTCGAGTTCGACGCCTACCTCCTCTGGTCGTGGGACGGCAACGACACGCGGTCCATGAACGGTGTCATGGCGGGTCCGGACGTGTTTGGCTTCCAGTACGGCACCGGCACGGCGCCCGGCACGCGCAACGAGTGGACCTTCAGCCACGGGGATCCTGCCACCCAGCCTCAGTCCTACTGCGAGGGCGCGGGCGCCGGCTGTGCACCGACCACAGGTGCCGAGGAACGCTACACCCTTGGTTATCGCTTCCAGATCACGCCCATGGAACCCGACATGGCCACCACGGCGAACGCGCCGATGGATTCGGTCTATCGCATGACCTGGCAGGGGGCGCACGCCGGCAGCACGGCGTCCTTCTCGTTCTACAGCCGTGGTCTGCAGGTGCGCCCGGACCTGAGCTTCGCCTACCTCGACGAGGCGTGGGGTCTGGACAACGTGCGTGTCACCGCGGTGCTGGCAGCCCCGATTCCCGAGCCCGCCACCTGGGCATCGATGCTGGCCGGTGTGGCCCTCATGGCGGGGTGGTCCTGGCGGCGCCGCGCCGCGCCGCGTTCCTGACCCTGGCACAACCCTCGCATCGGGCCCGGTCACGGCATGGTGACCGGGCCCGTTCAATGTGAGCCGGGCTCACCGATCGTCAAATCCTTTCTCCAACGACGCGAGCCATGGAAGAACAAAAACACGTCAGAGCCCTGGTCGATGAGGTCCCGCGCGAGGCCCTCAGCCCGCTCCAGGTGATCGTCGTGGCGGTCTTCCTGATCGTCGCGGTCTGGTATCTCGCCTGGCGCCCGTCATCCTTCAGCGCCGAGTCCCCG
>JBILUV010000381.1:0-2979 GCA_044370825.1 Burkholderiales bacterium
CGGCAATCAGGCCAAGGCTCAGGGCAATCATCTTCAGGCTGGTCTTCGCGTTCATTTCAATTCTCCCGATGGTGTGTGAGTGATCCTGTCTTCCTTCCCGACACGCTTCGTGTTTCGCGTCGAGTTGGTGTCACTTTAGCCATCGCCTTCCTTCTCATCGCCGAACAATTGCTCAGCGAATCTGTGGAGTTTTCACATGGGGGACGTCCACGCGCGAGGAATCCGGTTGCGGTGTCGCCCATGTTGAAGAGCGGTCGCCACTCGCTTACGCTTCAGCAAGCCGAGGGGGAGACATCCATGAACCCCGACGCCCTCCTCCCGCCAGAGCGCACATGACCGAGCTCAACAGTCGCCGCAAGCTCGCGGCGATTCTCAGTGCAGACGTCGTTGGTTATTCCAGGCTGATGAGCCTGGACGAGACCGCGACGCTGACTGCACTCATGGAGCGGCGCGCGCTCATGGCCAGCCTGATACAAGCCTCGGGCGGTCGCGTTGTCGATGCCCCTGGCGATGCGCTGCTGGCCGATTTCCCCAGCGCGGTCGATGCCGTCGAGTGCGCCATTGAGATCCAGCGCCGTTGCGAGGCCCTCAACGCCCCCGTCGCCGAGGACCGTCGCATGCGTTGGCGCATCGGCCTCAATCTCGGCGACGTCATCGAGCATGAGGGCGCTCTCTTCGGCGACGGAGTGAACATCGCGGCCCGGCTGGAGGCTCTGGCAGCGCCAGGCTCGATCTGCGTGTCGGCGGCAATCCACGAACATGTGGTCGGCAAGGTGTCGGCCGAGTTCGTGGACGCCGGTCCTCAGGCGGTGAAGAACATCGAACGCCCGGTGCGTGCGTTCCACGTGAGGCCTCCAGGGGGAAGGGACGATACACCGGGTGAACCGGTTCCTGCGGCCCGTCAGGTGTCGAGGCAGCAACTCGCCAAGCTCTCCAGGCCCCGCGTCTATCAGGCGGTCGACAGGCACCGGCTGTTCGAGCAGATGGATCGCCACGACGACAAGCCCTGCCTGTGGATATCCGGGCCACCAGGGTCCGGCAAGACCACCCTGGTGGCCACGTGGCTGGAGCATCGGCGGCTCCCCGGGTATTGGTATCAGATCGACGCCGGCGATCGCGACCCGGCAACCTTCTTCGACTATCTGAACGCCCTCGCGTCGCCGCTGCTCCATGCCGGCAGCCGCCCGCTGCCGTCCCTTGCCCCGGAGAGCCACGACGACATCGGCGGCTTCGCGAGGCTGTTCTTCCGCCAGCTGTTCCAGTTGCTGCCGCAAGGTGCGCGGCTCGTGGTCGACAACCATCACGCCGGGGCTGGGGGGCAGCTGGATGAGCTTCTTCGCCACGCCATCGATGAGGTGCCGGCGGGACTGCAACTGGTGGTCATCAGCCGGCTCGAAGTGCCGCCCACCCTGGCCAGATTGCAGGCGAATGGAGCGTTGGGTCGGATCTCATGGGAGGACCTGAAGCTCAACGAGCAGGAAACCGCTGCGCTTCTGCAAGTGCGGTCCTCCGGGCAGGACCACGACCTCGAAAATCTCCACAGCCTGAGTGGCGGCTGGGCGGCAGGTGTTGTCCTGATCTCCGCGGGTGCGGCCATGCCGGACCGGCGCGCGATTCTCGAACCCGCCGAAACGGTTTTTGCCTATTTCGCGTCCGAGGTGCTTGAAGGGCTCGCACCACGCGACCGCGACCTGCTGCTTCGTACCTCGTGTTTCCCCCAGTTCACGCCGTCGATGGCACGAGAAGTCTGTGATCATCCCAACCCGGGCGACGTACTCGACCAGTTGTACAGACGGCAGTATTTCACGGAGCGTCGGGCCGGCAGCCAGCCCACGTACCGATACCATGATCTGTTCAGAAGCTTTCTCGAAGAAACAGCTCGTACCACCCTCGGAACGGATGGTTGGCGGGCAGTCCTCGGCAAAGCAGCGACATCACTGGAGGCACAGGGTGAGCTCGACGCGGCAATGACCCTGCTGCGCAGCGCTGGACTGCACGAAGCGCTCGCCGAACGAATCATTGCCTGTTCAGGGAAATTGCTCGCCGCAGGTCGGTGGCAGGCACTGCTGGACTGGCTTTCGGCATTGCCCCCAACCGTGGTGGAAGACCGCGCGGACCTGCTGCACTGCAAGGGCATGGCCCGCATGGGGCAGGACCCGCTCGCGGCGCGAGCGCTGCTGGAGAAGGCATATCTGGGCCATACGCGCAATGGCGACCTGAATGGCCAAGCGCGAGCCACGTCCGAAATCATCAATTCCTTCTACCACGAATGGAACATGGTCTCGGCTCTGGATAGATGGATCGAGATCATGGAGGACCTGCTGCAGCAGCGCGACCAGCTGACTCGTCCGGTGCGGGAGGCGGCACTGACGTGCATGGTGCAGGCGCTGCTCAACCGACGGCCTGCCCACCCGGCCCTGCCTGCGTTTGCCGATGAGGTCGAGTACAGCCTGCACACCTCCGAGGACGTGAACACCCAGCTCACGAAAGCGTGGACCCTGATGTACTACTTCGATCAGGTCGGGTACTTCAGCCGCTCCGAGGCCGTGTTCGAAGCCGTCCGCAGTGAAGTCGAGGGGGAGGCGGGGCTGGCGACCAATCTGCACCTGTGCTGGCACAGACGCGCCCACCATCATTTCTTCACCGGAGACCTGCCTCAGGCGCGCACCGCGATCGGCCACGCCATACGGATCGCCGAATCCACCGGGTCGACCGCCCACCTGTTCCCGCCGTTGATGCTGTGCGCCATGATCTCGCTCGTCGAAGGCAGGCTTGCAGACGCTGCCCGCGATCGGGACCAACTGCGGCGCGTGCTCTCGCTGTCACGACACGTGCATACCCAGGGCTACATGTGGATCGACCTGTGGCTGGCACTCGAGCGGCAGGACCTCGGTGAAGCCACCCGCATCTGGGAGACTTTCGCGAGGTTACCCACCTCCGGCATTCCGATCTACGCCCTGTACAACCACGCCGCCGTTT
>JBILUV010000383.1:0-2972 GCA_044370825.1 Burkholderiales bacterium
TGCTGCTGACGATGACGCTGCACCAGACGTTTCGCAACGACGAGGACCACCACATCGAGGCGATCTACACCTTCCCCCTGCCCTGGGGCGCCGTTCTGGTGGGGCTCGAGGTCACCCTGGGCGAGAAGCGAATGGTCGGCGAGGTGATGGCTCGCAGCCGCGCCGCTTCGACTTACGAGGATGCCATCGAGCAAGGCGACGCACCCGTGATGGTGGAGAAGAACCTGGACGGGTCTTTCACCGCGTCGCTCGGGAGCCTGAGGCCGGGAGAGCAGGCAACGGTGGAACTGAGCTACGCGCAGCTGCTGAACTTCGAGCAGGGCCGGGTACGGCTGGTGGTGCCCACGACCATCGCCCCCCGCTACGGGGATGCGGTTGCCGATGCCGGCCTGCTGCCGCCGCAGGCGTCGCACCCGGACCTGCTCGCCGAGCACGCCTTCGCCCTGGACTTGACGATCGCCGGCCCACTGTCGCACGCGCGGATCAGCTGCCCCTCTCATATCGTGACGCAGCAGGCCATGCAAGGCGAGGCGCGCATCGGTATCAGCGGAGATGCCTGGCTCGACCGCGACTTCGTCCTGCTGATGGAAGGCCTCGAAGGACAGTGTCTGGCGGTGGCCGGTCCCGACCCAGCCGCCGGAGAGGAGCACCACGCGTTGATCGCAAGCTTCTGCCCGCAACGGTCACACCGACCGGCGGCCTCGCTGGCCTTGAAGATCCTGGTGGACTGCTCGGGCTCGATGGGCGGTGACAGCATTTCCCAGGCGCGCGCAGCGCTCAGGGCGCTGGCGGCGGCCCTGAAGGATGGAGACCGATTCACCTATAGCCGCTTCGGCAGCGCGCCGCATCTGGTCCTGCCTGCGCGACAGTCGTCGGCCCTGGGGCTGCAACAACTCACCGCGGCGATCGACCAGACCGATGCCAACCTGGGCGGTACCGAGATGGGCGTCGCCTTCGATCATGTGTTCGACCTTGCCCTCGCCGATGTGCGCGGCGAGGCCGAGGCCGATGTGCTGGTGATCACGGACGGGGCCGTTTGGGGCGTCCAGAGCCTCCTGGCGCGCGCCCGCCAGAGCGGGCACCGGATCCATGCGCTGGGCGTGGGCAGCGCGCCGGCGGAAAGCCTGCTCAGCGAACTGGCCCAGGCTTCGGGCGGCAGCTGCGAGTTCGCGACGCCGAACGAGAGCATGGTGGCTGCAATGGGGCGCCTGTTGACGCGGATGCGCAGTGCAAGCGCGGTCGAAATGAATCTGGAGGTTCAACCGCAGCCCTCGTGGTGCAGCCCCTTGCCGCGCCGGGTGGCCGACGACGAGACGGTCCATGTCCTCCTGCGACTGCCCGGCAGGCCAGATACGCCGCCACACCTGCGATTCAACGGACAGGACATTGCTCCACCCGACATCACCTGGCTGCAGGACGACCTGGTCGCGCGGATCGTGGCGGCACGACAGATCAGCCACACGGCCAGTGAGGCAGAGGCAGCCGAGCTCGCGAATCGTTATCAGCTGGTAACCGACCACACCAACCTGCTGCTCGTGTTCCAGCGCGCCGAGTCGGACAAGACGGATGGCATGCCGGCGCTGCGCGCGGTCCGGCCGATGCTGGCGGCTGGCGCCGGCGGCGTCGGAAGTGTGCGGCCCGCGCGCGACGGGCTCATGGCCGGCGGTGCGTCGCCACACAGCCGCATGTCGGCTGCCCGGATGCAAAGCACGCCGCATGTGCTCGAAAGGGCGCTCCACCAGGCAGCGCGCTACAGCTTGGTGGGCTCCAGCCTGGAACCGCAGGAATCTCGAGTGTATCCCGACGATCTCCAGGTCCTGGAATGTCGACTTGACCCGGATGACCTCCTCGAGGGCAGAGAGGCAGCTTTCCACATTGTCAGGAGGTTCAACGAAGCGGTCCAGCCCGGGTTGTCATTCCGGGAGGTGCTCCGCTCGGTCATGGTGCAACCCATGGACTCGATGATCCCGAACGCGGTCGCATTCGCGGCTGAATCTGCCGGCAGCCTGATCAAGGGCTGGGCCTGGTTCCTCATGTGGGTGCACCAGTTGAACGCCCCCGAAGCACAGCTCAGCGACGCCGCGCTCGCGCTGGTGCAGGGACAACTGGCGACTGGAGATATCGAGCGGCATCCAGCTGTTACAAAGATCTTCGAACGGGCAATTGCCTAGCCGGATATCTCATCAGGTCACGGGATGATGGCGAGGCGCATTGCGAGGCAGGCTGCGCATCGCGCGCCAAGCCAATAGCGGGGCCTATTGGCGCGAAGCGCAGGCGCGGCATGACCGCAAGGCGCCCGCCAGCATCCCGTGGAGGCCAGCAAACCAGATCGTACCGACGGCCTATTTGCCGCAAACCCAATGAGCATCAGTAAATAGCTCATTTTCGGGGCCGGCCTGGTGAAATTTCCAGGCTATCCCGAGGGCTGGTGGTCGAACCGGCAGCGGGGAAAACCGGCAGGCCATACCGGGGAGGACGAACCCGGCCGCATCGCCCTTGCGCCGCCTGTCTCCCCAAGGTCGCCCCATGCATTAGTTCCGATCGGCAGACGGAACCGTCGGAGATCTCCCCCAAGAAGCCTGTCCGATGCAGCACTACGAACGATCGTGTCCTGGCACTGAATGTCGAGAGTGCGCACTTGGGCCGGCTACCGGCGTGGGTCCGTGCAGGCGATCAGTCCGGCAAGCCCGTGGGGGCGCGGGGCTTGCGCATAGTAAGGAGTTGCCCTCACCAAGCCCGGGCGAAGGTAGGTGACACGGGTGTCTCGAGCTAGCGCCTCCGCAACAACGTGGCGACCCACTCCGGAAGCGTCGCGGGGCCACAAGCCCGACCAGAGCATGAGCCTTCCAGGAATTCGCCCGATCATGACGACGCGACTCGATGGCGATTTGCCGCTGCGCCGATCTCTGACGAAGCCCGCCACTTTTGACGGGCGGCGTCTCACGGCTTAGTAAGTGCTTGATTCTTGGGGT
>JBILUV010000384.1:0-2966 GCA_044370825.1 Burkholderiales bacterium
CACTCGCTCCGATAGGGTGGCGTGCCGGAACCCGGCCAGACGCGGGACGGGGTCGCCCGGCGGCTGGACGATTCCGGCCGGTCGGGAATACAGCGATGCTAACCCGGAGGCGGCATCAGGCCGCGGAAGGACGGCAGGATCACCGCCCGCACGTGACGCTCAGGTGCGGAAGGTCGTCAGGAGATTGCGCAGTCCCTGGGACAAGCCCTCGAGCTGACGGGCAGTGTCCGCCGACTCGCGCGAAGCGGCCGTGGTCTGCTCGGACATCTGGGCGATGCGCTCGACGTTGCCTGACACGTCGGTACTGGCGGCGCGCTGCTCCTGCAGGGCGCCGGAGATGTCCTGCACGCACTCGACCACGCGCTGGGCCGCCTCCTCGATGCGCAGGACCGCGGAGCCCGCCTTGTCGGCAAGCACCACGCCGTTGTTCACCCTGACCACCGCCTGCCCCATGGTGTCCACCGCGGCGCGGGTGTTCTCCTGCACGGTGGAGATCATTGCCGAGATCTCGTGCGTGGCCCCCGCGGTGCGCTCCGCCAGCTTGCGCACCTCGTCGGCGACCACGGCGAACCCACGCCCCTGCTCTCCTGCGCGGGCCGCCTCGATGGCGGCATTGAGTGCCAGCAAATTGGTCTGCTCCGCCACCTCGGTGATCACCTGGACGATGCTGGAAATGCGCTGGGAGTTGTCGCCCATGGCGCGGATGGTGTCGGCGGCGTGGCTCACAGTGCCGGAGATGGTGTGCATCTCGCTCACCGCCTGACGTATGACGCCGGCCGCTTCGCGCGAGGTCTCGCCCGTCCCCTGGGCGACGTTGCGCGCCAGATCGGCGCTGTCGGAGATGTGGCTGATGGAGACCGTGGTCTGCTCCACCGCTGCCGCCATGGCTGCCGTCGCCTCGGATTCGTGCTCCGCCGCAGCGGCGACCTCGTTCGAGGCAACCGCCAACTGGTTCGCGGCTGTCGATACGCCGTCGGCGTTTTGCTTGAGATCCACGACGAGACGTCGCAGGTTCGCCTGCATGGTCGCGAGCGATCGCATCAGCGCGCCCAGTTCGTCGCCCCGATCCTGCGGCATCGGCGCGCCCAGGTTGCCCTCTGCGATCTGCCTCGCCGCTTCGCAGGCCTCGGCCACCGGTGCCACGACGGCGCGACGGATCAGCTGGACCGACACGCCCACCCCCACGGCAGCAGCTGCCAGGAGCATGGCCACAACCAGGTAACGCATGTTCTGGGAGCGGCTGATGGCCGCATCGTGTTCCTGACGCGCCATGTCGAGCTGGCGCACCACCAGCGCACCCACGCCGTCGGAAACGGGCTCGATCGCCGGATACAGCTCGGTGGCCGAAAACTCGGCGATGCGGGCCATGTCCCGCTGCCGCAGCAGGCGCTTGAGCTTGTCGACGGTCGCGTCGGCCATGCGCATCTGGGTCTCGAGCGCGGCGATGAGGCGCGATTCCTCGGCGTCGTGCGCTTGCCCGCGGTAGGCCGACCAGCGGGAGGCGATGAGCTGTTCCGCCTTTTCCACCGCCAGCAGGGCGTCCGTGGCGGCGACGTTGCCATTGCGAACCTTGTGCGTGAGATCGACGATGCTGACCGCGTAGGCATCGGCGACGTCCTTGAGGTCGCGCAGCGGCACCACGCGGTTGCCGTAAACCGACTCGAGCCCTTCCACGGTCTGGCTCATACCCCACAAGCCCTGCCCGCCCATGCCCGCTGTCATGAGGAGAAGGAAGCCCACGAGGAGGTAAAGCCTGGTTCGGATCTTCATGCGGTCTGGCCCTCGAACAGGAGTTGTGCGGGGTGGGCCCGTCGGCGCCACGGCTGCGGCGTCCCGGTCCCGCTCTCCACACTGCCGGGTCCGGCCGTGTGGACTGCGCGCCCCTCCCGTTATCGGAGCCGGCCGAAGGGACTTGAGGGCGACCGCCCCGGACAGCCGTGAACCGAACGGCTCAGAGCCGGGAATGCGGCCTGCAAGCCGCCGTGCCCCGCTACCGCGAGTCGTCCGCCATGCGGCGAAGCATGAAACCGCCGACGTAGATCCGCCGTGGCTGAGGCCCCTTGGTCCCGTCGTCATGGGGAAAGGCGGTCATGGTCGCGGCCGGGCCCTCATCCGGTTGCAGCACCAGCACGTTGCCGGACAGCCGGTACCGACCGCTCTGGTTCCACCAACCGCCGGAGCGGTCCAGGCCATCCTCGGCCCTGGCCGCCACGCCGCCCGCAGCCTCGAGCCGGTAGCGGCCGTCGGCGCCGAATGTGAGCGTGCGCGCCGCGCCGGCCCCAGCCGTCCCGATGCCGCCGGTGAAGCCCCCCTGAAGGCGGTGGTCCCGGTCAAAGGCCTCCACCGGGCAGAATGAGCCCGCGTCCCAGTAGAAGCACACGCCAGGGGGCTGCCCGCCTCGTACTGGCCGGTCATGCGGCGTCCGGCGGCCCACTGGAAGGTCCACTTGTTCCCATCGCGACTCAGGCTCCCTGTGGTGCCGGGCGCCTGACGTTCCGCGGCCTGGAAGTCGAAGTTCTTCAGATCGCCCTTGGGCTCCTGGGCGAAGCGGTCGCCACGGAACAGCCAGGCCTTCATCTCCAGACTCCCGCCCATGAAGCGGGTCATCATGTACAGGCCGTCGGGCGTGAACGCCCGTGCCTGGGGCGAGGCGACCACGAGCAGCAACAGCCAGGCGGCGGCGATGGCCGGGGCTGTGCGGCGGACGGATGCGGATGCGCCAGTGGCCGTGGGAGAGCGTGGGGTCATGTCCATCTTGCGGGGTTCTTCTCGAAGCCTTGAAAGAAAAAAGCCGGGCATACCTGTACCGCGACGCCTCCGGGCGCGGCTGCCTCCATGATCCTGCAAGCAAAAGCCGCCATCCCCCAAGGCCGAACTTGATCGTTGCTCGAGCGGCCCTGACCTTGGCGTCACACGCCAGCGGGACCCCGTGGCGACCGCGCCCGTCGATCAGACCCTGCCTGATG
>JBILUV010000386.1:0-2961 GCA_044370825.1 Burkholderiales bacterium
GGGCGGTGGGGGTGGGGCGGGCGCCGAGTTCTTCGGCGGCGGTTCAGGCGGTTCGGGCGGTAACGGTGGTCCGGGCGGCCTCTCCCATACCGAAGGCGGCTCCGGAGGTGCAGGCGGAGGGGGCGGGGGCGGTGGGTTCGGCGCGGGCGGCGGCTCCGGGGGCGCGGGCGGCCTGGGTGGCCCGACCGGATTCGCGCTGGCGGGCGACCCGGGTGAAGGCGGCAGTGCTGGTTTCGGCGCGGGCGGGGGCTCCGCCGGGGACGGCAGCGGCGGTGGCGGTGGCTCCGGTTATGGGGGCGCCATCTTTGTCCGCGGGGACGGCGCGACCGGAGGCGTGCTGACCATCACGGGCAATGCGCTCTTTCGCAACAACTACGTACTGGCAGGTTCGAGCACCAACGGGGGCGAGGCTGGTCAGGCAGCCGGTACCGATCTCTTCATCATGAAGGGCGGGGACGTGACCCTGAGGCCCGGCGCGGGCAAGACGATTCGCTTTGAAGGCTCGATCGCCGACGACAGCGCAGCGAGTATCGACGGGGCTTCCTGGGCCTCGGGAAACGGTGCCGACCTCCGGATCGAGGGGCCCGGACTGGTGCAGTTTGCGGGCACGAACACCTACTCGGGCAAGACCATCATCGCTGGCGGCACGCTCGAGGCGGTCCTCGATGAAGGCATCCATCCCGACAGCAGCATCGTGTTCAGAGGCAGCGGTCAGATCGGCTCCACCACGAACCTTCTTCAACCGCACCTGAGCGCGGGTGTTCTGCTACTGACGGGCGAAGTGACGCGGCGCGTCGGCTCGGTCGTGCCAGGCCAGATTGCATGGGATGGAGCTGGCGGCTTCGCGGCGGGCAGTTCCGAGATGCTGACGATCAACTTCGGTCGAACGTCCGACTCCCCGACCACGGGGCAGACGGTCCTTTGGGGTTCCAGCTACCTTTCAACGACATCGACGCTGGTCTTTGGCTCCGAGTACGGGCTTGGCTCGGTCGAGTGGATGAACAACATCAATCTCAACGGCCAGACCGGCAATGTCGTGGTGTTCGACAGTCAGCAGGAGATCGACAGCAAGAAGGTCGACGACGTCGCCTACATTCGCGGCAACGTCACGAACGGCGCGCTCCGGGTCGGCGATACCGGCTACTCGGGCACGCTCTACCTGACCGGACAAAATGCGTTGACCGGCATCACGGTGAAGGAAGGCACGGTATCCACCGAAAACGGCCAGACGCCCGGCCGCCTGTTCGATCCGAACCAGCCCGGCACGATCCAGATCGAAGCGGACGCCAGACTGCTGCTTTTCGGCAACGAGAAAGTGGCGTCCATGCAGATCGATTCGGGTGGCATTCTGGCCACCATGGCCAACACCACGCTGACCGCGACGGCTCCGATCAATAACGTTGGTGTACTGACGCTGGGCGGCAATCTCGACAGCACGTCGTCCATCACCAACCGGAACGGCGGCGTGCTGTCACAGCTGGGCACGGTCAGCGGGACGACCATCACCAATGAATCCGGCGCCCGGTGGTCGCAGGGCCGACTTCAGGTATCACTCACCGATTCGGTATTGAACGACAACGCGACGATCACGGCAACGAACGGCGTGACCAATGACGGCGACTGGTCAGTCACCGGCACGCAGGCCATCACCACCCCGTCGCTGACCGGCAGCGGGACCTTCGCCCTCCAGGGTCTGATGCTCAATGGCGAGGATCGCAAGACCACCCTGACCCTGAGCCAGAGCGGCGACTCGACCTTTGCGGGGAAATTGACCGGCGACGGTGCCCTGTCGAAACTGGGTGAGGGCGCGTTGACTCTCACAGGACGCCATACCTTTACCGGCGGCCTCACGATTGGCGCGGGCAAGGTCATCACCGATGCCAGCGTGGGGGGCGGTACGCTCGCCGACACGCTGACCATTCAGGTGGCCCAATCCGCCGCATTACTGGTCGGTGCTGCCGACACGGTCGGCGCCATCAGTAACAGCGGTACCTTCACCGTCAATGCGCCCTACGCGGTATCGTCGATGGCAAACACCGCGACTGGCGTGGCGCATCTCAATGCGCCGCTCACCAGCGCGGCCACGATCAGCAATGCGTCCGGCGGTACGATCAACCAGACCGCGGACATCACTGCGACGGGTGTCATGACCAATCACGGCACGGTCAATGTGACGGGGGCACGCACGCTGAACGTCGCCGGTTTGAGCGGGGCCGAAACGGGACGGTTTGTGACGGCGGCCAGCAGTGACCAGCTGACCATCAACCAGATCGGTGACAGTACCTTCGACGGAAGCCTTACGGGCAGCGGTTCGATCGTCAAGGAAGGGGCGGGAAGACTCGCGCTCTCCAGGACCAACGGAGTCGACCTGGCCGGGACTCTCCGGATCAACGCTGGCACGATCGCGCTGGAAGCACCGGACATCCTGGCCCAGACCCTCAAGGTCGAAATCAACCGGGCCAACTCGACCGTCGGTACGCTCGAACTGGCGCTGGGCGATCAGCGGATCAGCCAGCTCAGTGGCGAAGGCATTCTTTCACTGGGGCGCAATCGATTGACGGTCCTCGGAAACAGCGACTTCACCGGGACCGTCACCGGCACCGGCGTTCTCGATGTTCGTGGACAGTCGTTTCGGGTATCGAGTGATGTGAGCTCCAAGGAGGCCGGCAGCGTCTTCAATGTCGGTTCGACAACGGCGGATCCTGCGGGCGCCGCTTCGCCGGTCGTCACGGTGGCGGGCGGTGCAACGCTCGATTTTCCCACCGTATCACTTCAGCCCAAGTCCACCCTCGTTGTCGAGAACCAGGGCAAGGTGCTTACCGGCACGATCACGGTGACCGATCAATCGACGCTGGAAATCCATGCCCTCGCCGCAGTCCAGACCCAGACCGTCATGGTCAGCGGCAACGAGTCGCGATTGATGCTGGACGGATCCCTTTCCACGCAATCGGTCACGATCAA
>JBILUV010000387.1:0-2948 GCA_044370825.1 Burkholderiales bacterium
GCTGCGGGTTCCGACGGGGGGCGCGAGCGCCAGGGTCCGGTCAGGCGTGTCCCGCGCTGCCGCAGCCGACCGGACGACGCAGGGTGATCATCGTGACCGCCTGCCGCGATGCCGAGCGACTCATCCCAGGTGGTGTCCGAGAAAGCGCATGGAGCGGTCCCAGGCGATCTGCGCCCAGGCGGGGTCGTACTGCGTCATCGCCAGGCGCCCGGGACCCACGGCGGTCTCGTTGGCGAATGCATGGTGCGCCAGATAGCGGTGGCCGCTGTAGGCGACCCCGGCGGCATGCAGTTTGTCTTCCAGACGGTCGACATCAGCCAGGGCAAAGGCGGCGTCCTGGGTGGCCCAGTGCGCCATGAGCGGGACGCGGATCTTCCCGGCATCGACCAGGTCGACCGGCGGCAGTCCGTACCAGACCACGCCAGCGTCCATCTCCGGCACCAGGGTGGACGACAGAATCGTGAGCGCGCCCCCCATGCAGAAGCCGGTGACCGCCACCTTCGCGCCCAGCCCCTTCAGGTGCAGCACCGCACCCCGCACGTCCTGGGCGGCGGCGTCTGCGAAGTCCAGGCCGCTCATCAGGTGGTGCGCCTCCTCGGCCTCCACCGTGGACCGCCCGCGGTAGAGGTCGGGCACGAGGGCGTTGTAGCCGGCCAGGGCCAGCCGGTCCGCCACGCCGCGGATCTGGGCGTTGAGCCCCCACCACTCCTGGATGACAACCACTGAGGCGGTGGCGTCCGGAGCGCTGGCAAGGTAGCCCTGGACCGTGCGTCCGTCCGGGCGTGCGTAGGTGATGGTGCTTCCCATGCTGCGGTTCTCTCGCGTGATTCGTGACGTTCCCGGGACGGGATGCCAGCCGGTAAATGGACGCGAGTAGACGTCTGACGCGCCGGGCGCGTCAAGCGGTCGTCCCGTCGCCGCGCTTTCGTGGGATGCTCGCATACGGTCCGCAGGACCGCGTTCCCATCCCTTTGACCCGGAGCCCGCATGCAGCTCTATATCGGCAACAAGAACTACTCCTCGTGGTCCATGCGCCCCTGGGTGCTGCTGCGGCAGGCCGGCATCGTCTTCGAGGAGCGCATGGTGCGTTTCGATTCATTCGCGCCGGATTCGTCCTTCAAGCGCACGTTGTCCGGTGTGAGCCCCACGGGCCGAGTGCCGCTGCTGGTGGACGAGGGCTTCGCGGTGTGGGATTCGCTGGCCATCGTCGAGTACCTCGCCGAGCGCTTCCCCGACCGCGGCATCTGGCCCGCGGCCATGCGGGACCGTGCCCGCGCGCGCAGCGTCTGCGCCGAGATGCATTCGGGCTTCGCCGCGCTGCGGGCTGCGTGCCCGATGAACATCGAGGCCAGCCTGCCCGAGGCCGGCGCGCTGGTGTGGCGCGACAAGCCGGCAGTGCGCGCCGACGTGGCGCGCATCGATGCGCTTTGGCAGGAACTGCTCCAGGCCAGCGGCGGCCCGATGCTGTTCGGTGGCTTCACTGCCGCCGACGCGTTCTTCGCGCCCGTGTGCATGCGGCTTCGAACCTACGGGCTGCAGGTGTCGGAGGCCTCCGCCGCCTATGTGCGCCGCCTGGCGGACCAGCCCGGCGTGGCGGCGTGGATCGCGGACGCACTGGTGGAGGCTGACTTCAGGGAATTCGAGGAACCCTACCGCCTGCAGCGCTGACGCGCCGGCGGGAGATGCTGTCCCACACCCCGGGGAACATCGCGGCATCCGGCCGTGCACCACTGCCCGGGACGCGCGCCGTCTCACCGGGCGGGCGGATGTTCGCCTGCAGCCGCGGACGGCGCCCCGGGGCACGCAGATCCCTCACGGCGTCAGTCGCGTGGCTGCAGCCGCGGCAGGCTGGCAGCCTCCTGATCCGTGACTTCTATCTCCATGCGCAGCAGCACCGCGGCGGCGGTCTTGCCGAGGTTGTCGCTGCGGAGGTTGCGCGCCGCGCCGCCCTGGAGCGCGCCGTCGATGACGAACTTGAGGGCCAGGATGTTCTCCAGCGTGTGGCAGACCACCGGACCGCGCGCCATCCACGCGAAGTGGCGGGCAACGCGCTCCGCCGTGACCTCGCGCACCAGCACGGGCCAGGTGGCGGCATCGTAGGCGAACAGCCCGATGTCGACGCGGTCCGCCTTGTCGCCGCTGCGGGCGTGGGCGATGCGGGCGAGTCGCAGCTTCACGCCGTCACCGAGACGCGCACCTGGCGCTCCACCTCTTCCCTGGGCACGAGCGCGGGCCACAGGCCCAGCAGCCGGCTCGCCGGCGTGATGCCGTGGAACCCGCCCATGTACGGCGGGCCCGACAGCGCCAGCCAGGGGAACTGCCTGCCGAGGCCATCGGCGACGCGCCGGTCCGGGGTGCGGATCGCGACCCGCAGCCAGACCTCATTGAGTTCCTCGAGCCCGGAGCGGTCGGCGTGCGGTCCGAGAAACGTGTCGAGGCCGGGGTACTCGACATGGAAGTCGTCCACCGCCATCGATTGCTCCTCCAGGGCGCGGCGCACCATCGCCGCGGTGGCCTCGGCCTTGCGCCATGCATCGGGCCAGCAGAAGCCCACCACGGTGCTGCCCATCCAGCCGTCCTCGTAGCCCGCGACGACCTTGAGGGTCTCGGGCCGGGGCTGGCCGCAGGCGCCACGCACCTCCACCCGGTCGGCGCCGAGGTCGGTGAGCCGCAGGCTGCCCATGTCCAGCACGACGTCGGGCGAGAGGTAGCGCCGCGGGTCGTGCACCTCGTACAGCAACTGCTGGCGCACGGTGTCGAAATCTACCCGCCCGCCGGTCCCAGGGGCCTTGGTGATCACCGCGACGCCATCCTCCCTGACATCGGCGATCGGATAGCCGATGTGCGACAGGTCGGGGATCGTCGCCCAGTCCCCGGCGGAACCGAAGTTGCCGCCACTGCCCTGTCCGGAGCATTCGAGCAGGTGCCCCACCGTGAGCCCCTGCGCC
>JBILUV010000077.1:0-13726 GCA_044370825.1 Burkholderiales bacterium
CACCCTGAAGTCGCCCTATGTCTTCGAGGGTCTGAAGGCCTGGAAGCCTGCCATGCAGGCGGCCGACGATGCCGCCTATCTTGCCCTGCTGGGCTCTGCGGCGTTCCGGGACAGTCTCGATGCCGAACTGGCCGAACCCGGTCGGCGGCTGTTCAACGGTGAGTGGCACCGCATGACGGTGCTGCGCGTCGCCGACCCTCGCAATGCCGCGCTCGAAGGACGCACGGTGGCCGACTGTGCCGCCGAGGCCGGGAAGCGGCCCTTCGACTGGCTGCTCGACCTCGGCCTCTCGGAGGGTCTCGAGACCTACTTCATCGCGACCCTGCTCAATTCCGACGAGGAAGCGGTGGGGCGCATGCTGCGCGACCCGAACGCGCTCATCTCGTTGTCCGACGCGGGCGCGCACCTCGAGTTCTTCTGCGACGCCGGCTTCGCACTGCACGTGCTCGGGCACTGGGTGCGCGAGCGCGGGGTGCTGTCGCTGGAGCAGGCCATCCATCGCATGACGGGAGAGCCGGCCGACCTGTTCGGCCTGAAGGGGCGTGGCCGGATCGCGGCGGGCGCGCACGCCGATCTGTTCCTGTTTGATGCCGCCACGGTGGGGCGTGGCGCGGCGCGGCGGGTGAACGACCTGCCAGCCGGTGCCTCGCGGCTGGTCACGCCCGGTTTCGGCGTGCACGGCGTCTGGGTAAACGGCGTCCGGATCGTTGACGAGCAGGGCCCTCGACCCGGTGCGCCGCTGGCCGGCCAGGTGATGCGCGACCATGCCTGAGCGCCGTCACGCGCCCCTGCGCCGGGACGGCGTCGACCCGTCGGCGAGAGGGCTTCGATGAGCGCCGCCACCGGAGCGGCCCGTCCCCTGGAGGGCGTGCGCGTGCTCGAAATGGGCACGCTCATCGCCGGCCCGTTCTGCGCCAGGGTGTTGGCCGAGTTCGGCGCCGAGGTCATCAAGATCGAGTCGCCGGATGGTGGTGATCCGCTGCGCACCTGGCGCAAGCTGCATCAGGGCACGTCCCTGTGGTGGCTGGCCCAGGCGCGCAACAAGAAGTCGGTCGCGGTGAACCTCAAGGCCCCGGAGGGCCAGGACATCTTGCGGCGGCTGGCGCACAACGCCGATATCGTTGTGGAAAACTTCCGCCCGGGTACGCTCGAGGAGTGGGGCATCGGCTGGCCGCAGCTGTCGGCGATCAATCCCGGGCTGGTGATGGTGCGCCTGTCGGGCTACGGCCAGAGCGGGCCCTACAGCGACCGCCCCGGCTTCGGCGCCATCGGCGAGGCCATGGGCGGATTGCGGCATCTCACCGGCCATCCCGACCGCGCACCGGTGCGCGTCGGGGTGTCGATCGGCGATTCCATCGCCGCGCTCTACGGTGCCATCGGCGCCCTGATGGCGCTGCGACATCGCGAGGTCAACGGCGGACAGGGGCAGGTGGTCGACGTGGCTTTGTACGAGGCTGTGTTCGCCCTCATGGAGAGTCTGCTGCCGGAATACGACCGCTTCGGGTTCGTGCGCGGTCGCACCGGGGCATCGCTGCCTGGTATCGTCCCCTCGAACACCTATCCGACCAGGGACGGCAGATATCTGGTCATCGGCGCCAACAACGACAGCATCTTCAAGCGGCTGATGCGCGCCGTCGGCAGGCCTGATCTGGCCGACGACCCCGGTCTCGCCGACAACGCCGGGCGAACCACGCGCACTGGGGAGATCGACGGTGTGATTGCCGCCTGGACCGGATCCCTGGACCTCGACGAGGCCCTCGCGGTGCTGAATGCGGCCGAGGTGCCGGCGGGCAGGATCTACGACATTGCCGACATCGTCCGGGATCCGCAGTACCTGGCGCGCGGCATGATCCAGTCGGTCACCCTGCCGGATGGTTCCACCCTGAAACTGCCCGGGATCGTGCCCCGGCTCGAGGGCACGCCAGGCGGCATGGACTGGGTCGGCCCGGGGCTCGGCGAGCACACCCGCGAGGTCCTGCGTTCGGCCGGTCTGGAGGATGGACGGATCGACCAGCTTGCCGACCGCGGCATCGTGAAGGTCCCGTGAAGCCGGCGCCCCTCCTGAACGACGGTGTCCGGCAGCGCGAGGTCTGGGCCTGGGCCTGTTACGACTTCGCCAACTCCGGCTACACCACGGTGGTCATCACGGCCATCTTCAACGCCTACTTCGTGGGGGTCGTGGCCGCCCGGGCGACCTGGGCCACGTTTGCCTGGACGCTGGCGTTGTCGGCGTCCTACGCGCTGATCGTCGTCACCGCGCCCTTCCTCGGTGTCTGGGCCGATGCGCGGGCGGCCAAGAAACGGCTGCTGCTGGCCTGCACTGTCGGTTGCGTCGCCGGCACGGCAGCCCTGGCCCTCGCCGGGCCAGGGGATCTGTGGGTGGCCATCTTTGCCCTGGTGGTGTCGAATTTCTTCTTCGGTACCGGAGAGAACGTGGTGGCGGCCTTTCTCCCCGAGCTGGCCCGGGGCGAAGCCCTCGGCAAGGTGTCGGGCCAGGCCTGGGCCTTCGGCTACATCGGCGGTCTGGTCAGCCTGGGTCTGTGCCTCGCCTACGTCACCTGGGCTCAGGGCCTCGGCCAGGGCGCGGCCGATTTCGTGCCCGTGTGCATGCTCATCACGGCGGTGTTCTTCGCCTTCGCCAGCCTGCCCACCTTCCTGGTCATGCGCGAACGCGCCAGCCCGCGGCCCGGGACCGGCCCCGACATGGGCGGGGCGTGGCGCCGCGTCCTGCACAGCTGGCGCCACGCCCGCCAGCACCGCGACCTGGTGCGTTTTCTCGTGTGCATCCTGTTCTATCAGGCGGGTGTGTCCACCGTGATCGCCATCGCTGCCATATATGCCCAGGAGGCGATGGGTTTCGACACCGGGCAGACGCTGCTCATGGTTCTGGTGGTCAACGTGACGGCGAGCGTCGGTGCCCTGGCCTTCGGGCATTTCCAGGACCGCATCGGCCATGTGCGCAGTGTCGCGGTGACGCTGCTGGGATGGTGCCTGACCACGCTCGTCGCCTGGCACGCGACCTCGGCGGCCGGTTTCTGGGTGGCGGCCAATCTCGCCGGCCTGTGCATGGGCGCCAGCCAGTCGGCCGGCCGCGCGCTGGTGGGCTACTTCAGCCCCGATGCGCGCCGGGCCGAGTTCTTCGGTCTCTGGGGGCTGGCGGTGAAGCTGTCCGCCATTCTGGGGCCTGTGACCTACGGTGCCATCAGCTGGGCCTCCCGCGGAGATCACCGTCTGGCAATGCTGTTCACAGGGGCGTTTTTCCTCGCCGGCCTGGGCGTGCTGGCCGGCGTGGACGTGCAGCGGGGGAGGCGGGCCGCCCTGGCCGACTGATTTGCCGGTTTTGGCGGGTCGGCGTGGTCCTTGCTGGTGCGTCGGAACGCTCGCGAAGCACCCCGATCACCGCATCCAACGCCTTCTCCATGCTCACCTGGCTCAAGTCCGACCCCGAAACCGACCATCCCCTCGCCGATCCGAAGACCGCCCGGGACCTGCTCGCCGATCTGGTGCTGCGTTCTCCCACGGGGGTGCTCGAAACCCTCACCGAGTATCTGGATGGCGCGCGCGAAGGCGTGGGCCTCACCCCGGTCCGGGCATTCGAGATCGTCGACCTGATAGACCGGACCGCGAAACCGTTCCATCGGCCGCTTACCGGTGAGTACCTGGAGACTGTCGGCATGCAGCAGGCCGCGAGCCTGCGGATCGCGCACGTCGAGAGCGGCTACTGGAATGCGCTGGCGAAGGCCTACCGGATGCTGCTCGAGACCGTCGAGGCTGGTGATCCTGAGGCGCAGCGTCTCGAGTCCCAGGTGGCGCGGCTCGGGGCGCGGGCCCTGCGTGCCTTCAACGTGTACCTCAAGTGGTGTCTGCTGCGCTACGTGGTCGTGGATCCGGTCCAGTGGGGGGCTCTGGCGCGCATCTACGCCGTGGCCGAGAAGCGCGGGCTCGCGGACACCCCGGTCGAGGTGTACCCCGGCGCCAAGGACCAGTCCTCGGTGCGACGCGAAATGCTAAAGGCGATGATGCTGGCCGTGTCCTCCACCGACGCCCTGCCACCGCAGCAGGTGGAGATCGTCGAGCGTCTCTGTGCCCAGTATTCGGAGTTCTTCACCCTGCGCCTGGCCCTCGAACCCGGCGCCTACTTCAATTTCGACCTGGCTGCCGACGAGCCGCCCGGGCGGGCGGTGGACGTTGGTGTGGCCGGCGGCGTGCGGCGCTTTTTCGGTCCCGGCGCTGCGGCCCCGCATCTGAAGCGTCTGTCGGAGGACATCCGCACCAACGGCGCCATACCGTCCACGGTCCGGCTCGGTGCCGTCTACCCCGTGCACGACGTGGTGATCGTCCTGGAGCATCTGGCGCACTACTGGGCGCCCATGCCGCCTTCGCGCCGGGAGTCGCGCCGTGCCGCCGACGACGGCGTCGAGGCGGTGCGGGGACTGCGGGACATCATCTCCGCCGTCGATGCCGCCGAGTTCGGCTGGAACTTCGACCCCGATCGCTACCAGCGCTGGGAACTGCGCGACCAGAGCAACACGGGTTTCGGTGCCATCGTTCCGCGGGGCCGTGGCGATGAGCCCGGACTGGGGGGGCTGGTTGGGCTGCGCTATCTGGACGGCGGTGTGTCCTGGAGCGTCGGCATCGTGCGACGCATCAACGGCGCCGGGAACAGTCATCACCACCTCGGCATCGAGCTGTTGTCCCGCGGCGTGATCCGTGTCGCGCTTGGCGTGGTCCTGGCCGACGGAACGCTGGACGAGGACGGCGAGAGCGCCGTTGATGCGTTGCTGCTTCCATCGGCCTCGGATCGCAGCGCCGGCCGCCTCACGACCCACGTGGCGTTCCGGCCGGACGCCTTCGACCCGCGGGTGAGCTACGCGCTCAAGCTGTTCGGGATGGAGTACCTGCTGCTCCCGAAAGCAATTCTCGAGCAGACCGACGACTACGTGATCGCGGAATACCGCCTGCTTCTGCGCGCCGGGGAGTGAGGGGCGGTCAGGTCGGCCGCGAGCGCTGTCAGGCGCGTGGCCGGATGGCCGACTTCGGGCGGAAGGACTTGCAGACTTCGTCGCGGGTTCGCAGGTAGGGTCCGCCGATCAGATCGATGCAGTAGGGCACTGCGGCGAAGATGCCCTGCACAGCCTGGCTGCCGTCGTCATTGCGCAACCCCTCCAGGGTCTCGCGGATGGACTTGGGCTGCCCGGGCAAATTGATGATGAGGGCTCCACGACGGATGACGGCAACCTGCCTCGACAGGATCGCCGTGGGCACGAAGCGCAGGCTGATCTGGCGCATCTGTTCCCCGAAACCCGGCATCACCTTGTGCGCCACCGCCAGGGTGGCCTCGGGTGTCACGTCGCGCAGCGCCGGGCCGGTTCCCCCGGTGGTGAGCACCAGGTGGCAGCCATCTGCATCCACGAGCTCGCGCAGCATCGACTCGATCAGCGCCTGCTCGTCGGGAATCAGCTTTTCCACGTACTCGATGGGATTTTCCACCGCGCGGCCAAGCCAGTCGCGCAGTGCCGGCAGGCCTTCGTCCTGGTAGACGCCGCGGGAGGCGCGGTCGCTGATCGACACCAGGCCGATCTTCACGCTTTCTTCACTCATCTTCTTCTGGCGGCTGTTCGGGAAGGGGTTCGTTGTGCGTCTGTCCAGGCTCGGACTCGACGCCCTTGAGCACACGGAAGATCTCGCGGAAGGCGCGCGGCGGGCGCGACTGCGTGGCCTCTTGGCGGGCATTGCGGATCAGCGTGCGCAACTGCTGCACGTCCATACCAGGGTGGAGCCGGACGAACTCATCGAGCGCGTGGTCGTCTGAGATCAGGCGCGAGCGCCAGTGCTCCAGGCGGTGCAGCCAGGCGGAGTGCGTGCGCGACTGGCCCTCGAGCGCGTCGAGTTGACGCCGGATCGGCTCCGCATCGACGTCGCGCATGAGCTTGCCGATGTACTGGAACTGGCGGCGCAGGGCGCCGAACTTGCGGATCCGGCGCGCCTCGTCGATAGCGGTGCGCAGGTGATCCGGGAGTTCGATGCGGGCAAGCTGATCGGCGCCGAGACCGACGAGCGTCTCCCCGAGCACCTGCAGTGCCTCGGACTCACGTTTTCGCTGCGATTTGCTGGGGCCATCCTCCAGCGCTGGACTTGGATCGATCATGCTGCTTGATATGATAAACGCCGCTGCCTTCCCAGGCATCATCCATCGGTGCCCCCGCACCTCCCCCCCGTAATGGATCCACGACACGTGACAGACGCAGACGGCTTTTCCTTTCATCTCGATACCCTGAAGACCCTGGCGCGAGACGTACTGCGCATCGCAGCCGACCAGGGGGCCACCAGTGCGGAACTCGACCTCACCGAGAGCCACGGGCAGTCCGTGACGGTGCGGCGCGGCGAAGTCGAGACCATCGAGTACAACCGCGACAAGGGCCTCGGGGTCACGGTCTACCTTGGACAGCGCCGTGGTCATGCCTCCAGTGCCGACCTGTCCCGGAAGGCCATCGAGGAGACCGTTCGGGCTGCCTTGTCCATCGCGCGCCATACGGCGGAGGACGACTGCGCCGGGCTGGCGGATGCCGAGCTTCTGGCGCGCGACCCCTGGGATCCGGACCTGTATCACCCCTGGTCGCTGCCGGTGGAGCAAGCCATCGTGATCGCGCGTGACTGCGAGGCCGCAGCCCTGGCTGCCGACGCCAGGATAGGCAACTCCGAGGGCGCCACGGTGAGCACCCACGCTTCGCAGTTCGTCTATGCCAACTCCCTGGGTTTCGTGGCTGGTTTCCCGGCCACGCGCCACAGCATCTCGTGCTCGGTGGTGGCGGGGGAGGGTGACGGCATGCAGCGCGACGACTGGTACTCCGTTGCGCGCGTGCCGACAGGGCTGGAGGCGGCCGAGGCGGTGGGCCGGGAAGCCGGGCGCCGGGCGGCCGCACGCCTTGGGGCCAGACGCCTGACGACGCGGCAATGTCCAGTCTTGTTCGAGGCGCCCATCGCGGCGTCGCTGCTCAGCCATTTCGCGTCGGCTGCCAGCGGCGGCAGCCTCTACCGCAAATCCTCCTTCCTCCTCGACAGCCTCGGGCAGCAGATCTTTTCGCCGGTGGTGCGGATCCGTGATCTGGCACGCGTGCCCCGCGGGCTCGCGAGCAGCCCCTTCGACGACGAGGGCGTCGCCACCCAGGACCGCGAGGTGGTCCGTGGCGGTGTGCTCGAAGGTTACTTTCTGGGCAGCTACTCGGCCCGCAAGCTGGGCATGCGCTCCACCGGGAATGCCGGCGGCACCCATAATCTGGTGCTCGATCCCACGGACGGCGATCTCGGGCAGTTGCTCGCCCGCATGGGCAGCGGCCTGCTGGTGACCGAGATGCTCGGCCACGGTCTGAACATGGTCACGGGTGATTACTCCCGTGGTGCGGCCGGCTTTTGGGTCGAGGACGGCGCCATCGCCTACCCGGTGCAGGAGATCACGGTGGCCGGCAATCTGAAGACCATGTTCCGCGGCATCGTCGCCACTGGCAGCGACGTCCTGGTACGCGGGCCGCGGCAAAGCGGATCCATCCTGGTGGACGAGATGACGGTGGCCGGCGAGTGACCCGGGAGCGCTTCGCGCGATAATCGCGGCATCACCAACGACCGCGTATCCCGACATGGCCACCATCAGCTACCTCACCACGGCGCAGTTCGACTTCGGCGCCATGAGGCTCGTCTCCGCCGAATGTGCGCGGCTGGGCATCCGCCGGCCCCTGATCGTGACCGATGTCGGCATCCGCGCCTGCGGGCTGCTGGAACGGCTGCGCGAAGCGCTCGATCCTGCCTTGGGCTTCGAGGTGTTCGACCAGACCCCTGCCAACCCGACCGAGGCCGCGACCCTGGCCGCGCTGGCGCGTTATCGCGATTGCGCGGCCGACGGCATCATCGCGATGGGCGGCGGTTCGTCCCTGGACCTCGGCAAGGCCGTTGCCCTGCTCGCCACCCACCCTGGACCTCTGGTGCAGTACGCGGCGGTGGAGGGCGGCGCGGCGCGCATCTCGGCCGCGGTGGCGCCGTTGATCGCCATTCCGACCACCGCTGGTACCGGCAGCGAGGTCGGGCGCGGCGCCGTAATCATTCTCGGCGACGGGCGCAAGCTAGGACTGCTTTCGCCCCATCTGCTGCCGCGCGTGGCGATCTGCGATCCCGAACTGACCCTGGGTCTGCCCGCCGGGCTCACCGCGGCCACAGGCATGGACGCGATGGCCCACTGCATCGAGACCTTCCTCTCACCGCTGGTCAATCCCCCGGCCGAGGCCATCGCCCTCGACGGACTGGCAAAGTGCGCCGCCCATATCGAGCGCGCGACCCGTGATGGCGGGGACCGGGAGGCCCGATGGAACATGATGATGGCCGCGATGGAGGGAGCCCTTGCATTCCAGAAGGGACTGGGGGCCGTCCACGCGTTGTCGCACCCGCTGGGAGCCCTGCCGGGCGTGACGCTCCATCACGGCACCCTCAACGCCGTGCTGCTGCCAGAGGTGATCCGTTTCAACGCCGGCCACGTGCGTGACAAACTCACCACCATGGCCCGGGTCATGGGACTGCCGGCGGGCAGTGACGTGGCGCAGGCGATCGCCGACCTGAACGCGCGCCTGGGATTGCCGGCCGGCCTGAAGTCGATGGGCGTGGCGCGCGAGGCACTGCCCGGCATCGCCGAGGCCGCGCCGAAGGACCACTGCCATGGCACCAATCCGCGCAAGGCTTCGGTGCAGGAGTACCTCGGGATACTGGAAGCCGCCTGGCTTTGACGCACACTCGGGCGGCGGTGCCACTGCCTCTGCCACTGCCGCTACCCGCCGACTGGCGGGTCCTCAGCAGCAGCGCGTGACGCCGCTCCACTTGCGCTCCTGCTCGGAGGCGAAGAACTCCTTTTCCGTCAGGGGCGGGACGTCGGGGTGGGTGCGGCGGTGGCGTTCGAGGTAGCGCTCGTAGGCGTCATCCCCCGACACCTCACGCATGAAATCCCAGAGTTTCTTCAGGTCGTCGCGCACGGGGGCGGAGGAGAGGATGAGTCCCCGGTGAGCGACCCGCCCGGGCCGCCCACCCTATGGAGGGACTCAGTCGCGCGCCCAGGCCAGCTGGGTCTGCGTGTGGGGAGACTCGGACAGCGGCTGCACCGGGTGGCCGCTCAGGAAGCGGCGCGCCATGCGCAGCATGTCGACGATCACCACCCAGAGGATGATGGCGAACAGCAGCGCAAGCACGGCGTCGATGCGCTGACCGAGGATGAGCGCCGGGGCCGACGCCACCTTCTCAGGCGGCAGGGTACCTGCGGCCAGATCGGCTGCCAGCTTGTTGGCGCCGGACAGGAAGCCCACCGCCGGGTTCGGGCTGAACACCTTCTCCATGGCGGCGCTGGTGCAGACGACCGCCAGCCAGGTCAGCGGCAGGCCGGTGACCCACGCGTAGCGCACCTTGCCCATCTTGATGATGATTCCGGTGCACACCGTCAGGGCGATGCCGGCCAACAGCTGGTTGGAGATGCCGAACAGCGGCCAGAGGATATTCACGCCTCCGAGCGGGTCCTTCACGCCCTGCACAAGGAAGTAGCCCCAGGCGGTGACGAAGACCACGCTGGCGAGCACGTTGGCAGGGTAGGAGGACGTATTGCCAAGGGCCGGCGAGACGTGCTTGAGCAGGTCCTGCAGCATGAAGCGCCCGACGCGCGTGCCGGCGTCCAGGGTGGTGAGGATGAACAGCACCTCGAACATGATGGCGAAGTGGTACCACATGGCCAGCATCTTTCCGCCGAAGGTGGAATGGAAGATGGTTGCCATGCCCACTGCCAGCGAGGGTGCGCCGCCGACACGGGCGAACAGCGTCTTCTCGCCCATCTCGCTGGCGAGCAGGTTCATCTGCTCCACCGTTACCGGGAAACCCCAGGAGCTGATCATGGCCACCGCGTCTGCGGCCTCCTTGCCCACCACGCCGGCCGCGCTGTTGATGGCGAAGTAGACGCCCGGCTCCATCACGGTTGCGGCGATCACGGCCATGACGGCGACGAAGGACTCGAGCGCCATGCTGCCGTAACCGATCATGCGGATCTCCTTCTCGTTGGCCAGCAGCTTCGGTGTCGTGCCGGAGGAGACCAGCGAGTGGAAGCCGGAGATGGCACCGCAGGCGATGGTGATGAAGACGAAGGGGAACAGGGTGCCCTTGAAGATCGGGCCGGTGCCGTCGATGAACTGTGTCACCGCCGGCATCTTGACCTCTGGCGCGGTCAGCATGATGGCCGCGGCCAGCATGAACACCACCCCCAGCTTGAGGAAGGTCGACAGGTAGTCGCGCGGCGCCAGCAGCAGCCACACCGGCAGGGCCGCCGCCGAGAAGCCGTAGATCATGACGAACCAGGCGCACTGCATGTCGTCCCAGTCGAACATGCCCTTGAGCGACTCGGACTCGTTAATCACGCCGCCGCCCCAAACGCAGACGAGCAGCAGTGCGATGCCGATGAGCGAGCCCTCGAGCACCCGGCCCGGGCGGATGCCGCGCATGTAGATGCCGATCAGCATGGCCACGGGGATGGTGCCGAGCACGGTGGCCGTGGCCCAGGGGCTGTGCTTCATCGCCTTGACGATCACCAGGCCGAGCACGGCGATCAGTATGACGATGATCATCAGTGCGCCGATCATGGCGGCCCAGCCGCCGATCGCCCCGAGTTCGTCCTTGGCCATCTGGCCGAGAGAGCGGCCGTCGCGGCGGGTGGAGCAGAACATCGTGACCATGTCCTGCACACAGCCGCCCAGAACGGAACCGACCAGAATCCACAGCGTGCCGGGGAGGTAGCCGAACTGCATGGCGAGCGTCGGTCCGATGAGCGGACCGGGCCCGGCGATGGCGGCGAAGTGATGGCCGAAGGCGACCCACTTGTTGGTGGGTACGAAGTCGCGGCCGTCGTTGAAGCGCTCGGCCGGCGTCGCGCGGGTCTCGTCCAGCACCAGCACCTTGGCGCAGATCCAGGCGCTGTAGAAGCGGTAGGCGATCAGGTAGGTGCAGACCGCGGCGGCGATGAACCACATCGCGTTGATGGACTCGCCGCGGTGAAGCGCGATTCCGCCGATGGCGGACGCTCCGAGGATGGCGATCGCCACCCAGATCAGTTTGGACAGGACGTTGGGCATGTTGTCGGACTCCTCCGGGTGGTCGTCTGCCGCTGCGTCTGGCGACACGGGGCGGCGGCGTGGCTCGGTCGCGCGCCGCGGGCCCTCTTCCCGGCATGCACGGACAGCGCGGATCATACGCCAAGGGTCTGCCGACTGGCGATGCTGCGTCGCCGCAAGCCGTTCAATGGCAAGGCATTTCCGTGGGGGTCCGGGTGAACTCCGGCACGGTGTGACGGGTCTGCGGTGGTACCATCAGGCCTCCCATCAGGTACTTTCCCGACATGTTCACCCGTCAAGACACCATCGCCGGCTTCGATCCCGAGCTCGACCACGCCATCCGCGCCGAGGTGGCGCGCCAGGAGGATCACATCGAGCTCATCGCCTCCGAGAACTACGCCAGTCCGCGCGTGCTCGAGGCCCAGGGCTCGGTGCTCACCAACAAATACGCCGAGGGCTATCCGGGCAAGCGCTACTACGGGGGCTGCGAGCACGTCGACGTGGTCGAACAGCTTGCCATGGACCGGTGCCGCCAGTTGTTCGGCGCCGACTACGCCAACGTCCAGCCGCACTCGGGTTCCCAGGCCAACCAGGCGGTCTACACCGCGGTGCTCAAGCCGGGTGACACGCTGCTGGGGATGTCGCTGGCCCACGGTGGCCACCTGACCCACGGCTCGCCGGTCAACCTGTCGGGCCGCCTTTACCATGCGGTGGCCTATGGCATGACCTCCGACGAAGTCATCGACTACGACGAGGTGGAACGTCTGGCGCAGCAGCACCGCCCGCGCATGATCGTCGCCGGCGCCTCCGCCTATGCCCTGCGCATCGATTTTCGTCGCTTCCGCGAGATCGCCGACGCGGTCGGAGCCTACCTGCTGGTCGACATGGCCCACTACGCCGGGCTGATCGCGGCGGGCGTCTATCCCAGCCCTGTGGGCATCGCGCATTTCGTCACCAGCACCACCCACAAGACCCTGCGCGGGCCGCGCGGCGGCATCATCCTGGCGGCCGCCGAGCACGAGAAGATGCTCAACTCCGCCATCTTCCCCGGGCTGCAGGGTGGACCGCTCATGCACGTCATCGCCGCCAAGGCGGTCGCCTTCCGCGAGGCAATGGCCCCGGAGTTCCGCGGCTATCAGGAGCAGGTGCTGGAGAACGCGCGCGTGCTGGCCGAGGCGCTCACGCGGCGCGGTCTGCGCATCGTGTCCGGCCGCACCGAGAGCCACATGTTCCTGCTCGATCTGCGCGCCAAGAGCATCACCGGCAAGGCCGCCGAGGCCGCGCTGGGCCGGGCGCACATCACGGTCAACAAGAACGCCATCCCCAACGACCCCGAGAAGCCCTTCGTCACCAGCGGCATCCGCATCGGCTCGCCGGCGATGACCACGCGCGGTTTCGGGCCGGCGGAGGCCGCGCGGCTCGGCGACCTCATCGCCGACGTGCTGGAGGCACCGGGGGACGAGGCGGTGCTGGCGCGGGTGGCCGGCGACGTGACCGACATGTGCCGCCGCTTTCCCGTCTACCGATAGCGCAACGGCGGCACGAGCATGGAGATACCCGCGCGGTGCCGTCGGCCAGGCAGCGGTGGCAGCGCTGAAGGTTTGGCTGCAGCCCGATGAAGTGTCCTTTCTGCGGGAACGCAGATACCCAGGTGGTCGACTCGCGGGTCGGCGAGGAGGGCGACAGCGTCCGCCGCCGCCGCCGCTGTCTGTCCTGCGACAAGCGCTTCACCACCTTCGAGCGGGTCGAGTTGCGCATGCCGCAGATCGTCAAGACGAGCGGCAGTCGCGCCGAGTTCGACGAAACCAAGCTGCGCACCAGCTTTACCCGCGCACTTCACAAACGGCCGGTGCCGACAGGCGAGGTGGATGCGGCGATCCAGCGCATCACCCAGCGGCTGCTGGCCTTGGGCGAGCGTGAGGTTGAATCCCGGGCGGTGGGGCAGATGGTGATGAAGGAACTTTACAAGCTGGACAAGGTGGCCTACATCCGCTTCGCCTCGGTCTATCGCAGCTTCCAGGACGTGGATGATTTCCGCGACGTGCTCGAGGAGGTGGCGAAGCCGTCGCCGCGCCGTCGGGGTGCCGCACGCAAGCCATGACCTGGACCGACGACGATCGGCGTTACATGGCGCGCGCTCTCGAGCTGGCGGCGCTCGGCATGGACACCACGACCCCGAATCCACGGGTGGGCTGTGTAGTGGTCCGCGAAGGCGTCTTGGTGGGGGAAGGCTGGCACCGCCGCGCGGGTGAACCGCATGCGGAGGTGCACGCCCTCGCGGCGGCGGGCACGGCAGCGCAGGGCGCCACCGCCTATGTGAGTCTCGAGCCCTGCAGCCACCACGGGCGCACGCCACCGTGCGCCGAGGCCCTGGTGCGCGCCGGCGTGGCGCGGGTGGTGGCTGCCATGTCCGACCCCAACCCGCAGGTGGCGGGCGCCGGGCTCGAACGTCTGCGCGCCGCCGGCATCGCGGTGCAGTGCGGCCTGCTCGCAGCTGAGGCGCGCGAACTCAACGTCGGCTTCGCGTCGCGCATGACCCGGGGGCGCCCGTGGTTGAGGGTCAAGATCGCCGCGAGCCTGGACGGCAAGACCGCTCTGCCCAACGG
>JBILUV010000029.1:0-21081 GCA_044370825.1 Burkholderiales bacterium
ACCGGCCCCGAGGCACGTCGCGATGGCCACCGCTGGCGCGCCCGCTCCTGCGCCATCCTGACCGGCATCGGCACCCTGCGGGATGACGATCCGCGGCTGACCGTGCGCGACGTGCCGGCGGAACGGCAGCCTCTGCGGGTGGTGGTGGACAGCCGGCTTCGCATTCCCCTCGACGCCCGCATCCTGGAGGGCGGTGGTGTGGTCGTGGCGACTGCCCTGCGCGATGACGCCCGGGCCGCTGCGCTGGTCGCCGCCGGGGCGGCGGTCTGGGTGCTGCCGGATGCCGGTGGCAAGGTGGATCTGGCGGCGCTGATGCGGCGTCTCGCCCACGAGGGAGTCAACGAGGTGCTGGCCGAGGCCGGCATCAATCTGCACAGCGCCCTGTTTGCCGCCGGGCTGGTGGACGAACTCGTCCTCTACTATGCGCCGCGGCTGCTCGGCGATGCCGCCCGCGGCATGCTGGCCCTGCCACCGGCCGAGGCGGTGGCCGCGATGCCGGAACTGGCGGTACGGGAGGTGAAGGCCTTCGGTCCCGATTTCAGGATCCTGGCGAGGCCGGTCATCGGCGGCCGCTGAGCAGCGACGGGCAGCGCGCACAGGCAACAGGAGGAAACATGTTCACAGGTATCGTCCAGGCGGTCGGTCGCATCGATCGCTTCGTTCCCGGCGAGTCTGGCGCGCGGGCCCGCATCGACGCGCCCGACCTCGATCTGGCCGACGCACTGCTCGGCGACAGCATCGCGGTCGATGGCTGCTGTCTCACCGTGGTGTCCCTGGACGCCACCGGTTTCGAGGTCGACATCTCACGGGAGACGCTGGATTGCACCGCGGGTTTCCGCGCCGGGCAGCGTCTGAACCTGGAGAAGGCCCTGCGGGCGAACGACAGGTTGGGTGGTCATCTGGTGACGGGTCACGTCGATGGCGTCGGCGAGGTGGTCTCGGTCACTCCCGAGGGGGACAACCGACGGCTCGCCCTGCGCATGCCACCGGAACTGTCGCGCTACGTCGCCCGGAAGGGCTCGATCACGGTCAATGGCGTCAGCCTTACCGTGAACCGGGTCGAGGACGATGTCTTTGCGGTCAATCTCATTCCCCACACCCTGGCGATGACCAACCTCGGAGCGCTCGCATCCGGCAGCCAGGTCAATCTCGAGGTCGACCTGATCGCCCGTTACGTGGAGCGCATGCTGACCGGGCAGTGACTCTGGCGTTCGTGCGACGCCCCTGTGGTCCGCCGGATACGGGTTCACTCCGCCCTTGGTACCATCGAAGCCGATGTCCATGTTGTGCTGGCAGCCGCTTAGGCCGCCGGCGTCCAAACGGAGAAGTCGCGCATGAACGAAGAACACGACACGGAGAACCGGCGGGACTTCCTCGCCCTTGCTGCTGCGGCAATCGGCATGGGGGCGACGCTGGGTGCCCCGGAGGCGGTCGCGGCGCACCACGAACCCGCCACCGAGATGGCGGGTGACATCGCGCGCTGGTTCGACGCGGTGCCGGGGCGCCACCGTCAGGTGACAGACTGGCCGGAGTTGAACGACGGCATGGGCCTGATCTACACGCTCGGGTTCCTCATGACGGCGCCCGCAGGGCTCGGCGTCCCGCCGGCGGAGGTGGGTGCGGTCCTCGTGATCCGCCACGATACGATTCCGCTGGCCCTCGGCGACGCAGTGTGGGCGAAGTATCGCCTCGGGGAGATGTTCCGCATCGAAGACCCGGAGACCAAGGCGCCTGCGGTACGCAACCCCTATTACCTCAAGCCGGGTGCACTGCCGTTTGTCGAGGCCGCCCTGTCCCGGCTGATCGAGCGCGGGGTCGGGGTGGTCGCCTGTGATCTGGCGCTCACCTTCCGCAGTGCCATGATCGCGAAGAAACTCGGTCTCGACCCGGCGGCAGCGAAGAAGGAATGGCTCGATGCCGTGTTGCCCGGCGTGCGTGTGATGCCATCGGGCGTATTCGCCTGTCACGCTGCGGCCAAGCGCGGCTGCACCTACCTGTTCGCAGGCTGACATGCCAGCCCGCCGGGCGGCCGGTGCCCCCAGCCCGGCCGCGTGCAATGCGCTCCGACGGCGTGCCGGCGCGACCGCGTTGCTGGCGTTGCTGTGCAGCGGCACCGCCGGGGCGCGCACGGGCATCGAGGAGCTCAAGGCCCGCACCGTCCTCGACGACTACGAGAGCAACATCGTCCATGGTTACAGCATCGTCATGGACACGCCGCGATACGCGCCACGCTACGCCGGAAACCGGCTGAGCTGCACCAACTGTCACCTCGAGGCTGGCACGGTTCCCGATGCGCTTCCCCTGAACGTGGCGGGACTGTATCCGCGTTGGCGCGCCAAGAACGGCGTGCGCAACGGCATCGGCCTGCGCATTCGCGAGTGCTTCCTCTACAGCCACAACGGTGTCATGCCGCCGGCGGACGCGCCGGAGGTGCTGGCGGTCGCGGCTTACATCCACTGGTTGTCGGAGGGGGAGGTGATCGGCACACCGCCGAAGAACTGGGGTGTGCCCACCCTCACCCAGACCAACCAGGACCCCAACCCCGCGATGGGCGAGACGGTATACCGGCGCGCCTGCCTCATCTGTCACGGCGCCGGGGGACAGGGCGGTCCCGGGGTGCCGCCGCTCTGGGGGCCCGATGCCTACAGCGCCGGTGCCGGCATGAACAACATCCACAAGGCGGCCGGGTTCATCTGGGCCAACATGCCGCTGGGCGCCGGGCGCAGTCTGAGCCAGCAGGAGGCGCTGGATGTGGCGGCCTACCTGCACCTGCAGCCGCGTCCCTTCGATCCGCGCGAGGGCAGGCTGCGAAAGCTCGGTGAACGGCTGCTGCACTGGCTGGGCGTTCTCGGCAGGTCGGAGGGACGCTGAATTGAGCGGCCGTGCGGGCGCCGTCGCAGCCCTGTCGCGCGAGACCCTGCCGGAGCTGTCGTGGCGCAAGGGCGCCGGCTGGCGAGGCGAAGTGGGCTCCGGCGTGGCGGGGGCCGTGCTCGTGATTCCGCAGGCGATCACGTTCTCCTACCTCGCCGGTCTGCCGCCAGAGTACGGCCTGTACTGCGCGGTGTTCGTGGCGCTGGTCTCGAGTCTGTTCGGCAGTTGCGCCATGGTCGGCGGCCCCAACACCGCCATGTCCATCCTCATCGGCCTGGCGGTCATGCCGCACGCTGGGCGCGGCAGTACGCTCTACACCGAGTATGTGCTGCTGCTCACCCTCGCAGTGGGAGTCCTGCAGCTGGGGTTTTGGCTGATGCGCATGGCGACGGTGTTCCGTCACCTCAGCCCCGCGGCCATCGGGGGCATCAAAATCGGGGTTGGGGTGCTGCTCATCACGTCCTCCCTGGAGGGCACCCTGGGCGTATCGGGCCTGTCGATGCAGTTCTTCCACGAGAAGTTCATGGTGGTGATCGCATCCCGGGAGGAGATCGTCAATCCCTTTGCCGCCACCATCAGCGCCATCACGATTGCCAGCGCTCTGCTGTTGCGGCGCTGGCTGCCGCGCAGCCACATCATCGCTGCCCTGCTCGCCGGCTGGGCCGCAGGCGCGGCGATCGACGGTTGGGTGGGGCCGGCGCACTCCCAGGTGGAGCTTCTGGGGCGCATCGTGCTGCAGCCCCTGCCCTGGCACGTGCCCTCGTTCAGCCGGGAACACCTGCTGGTTCTGGAGGAACTGCTGCCCAGCGCGGTGGCCATCGCCGTGCTCGGGCTGGCGCAGTCCCTGGTGATCGCGCGCGACCTCAAGCTGCGCCACAACCCGGACACCGATCTCCACAAGGAGGTGTTTGCCCAGGGGTTGTCGAACGTGGCCGGCGCTTTCATGTCCTGTTTCGCCGGATCGGGGAGTTTCAACCGCACCAGCGTGGCCATCGGCATGGGCGCGCGCTCCCAGTTGTCCGGGATCGTGTCGTCGGTGGCGGTGCTGGTCATCGCCTGGGGCTGCGCGCCGGCACTCACCCGTCTACCCATGCCGGCGATCGCCGCTGTGCTGTTCCTGGTGGGCATGGGCATGATCCAGTGGCAGGAGATCCGCCTGTTCGCGCGCCACCGGGCGGATCTTGTGGTGTGCTGGCTCACGGCCCTGACCGTGTGCTTCGTCGGACTGGAGGCAGGCCTGGCAGTGGCGGCCATCGCCTCGGTGGCGTTCTTTGTCGCCGGCGCATCCGCGGTCGCGCTGGAGACGTCCCAACGGGACGGCGTCGAGTACATCGCGGTCCGCGGTAATCTCTTCTACGCCTCGGTCGATACCCTGGCGCGGCACCTGCGTCAGCGGCCTGGCGGGCAGACCCGGCTCGATCTGCGGCGCGTGGCCTACTGCGATGCAGCCGCTCTCGCGGTGATCGAAGGCATCAGGAGGGAACGTCTAGAGGCTGGCGGCCAGTTGAATGTGGTCCGGGAAGACCCGAAGCCAGCTCGGACTGCCGGGGGCCGCGCGCTCCCTGCGGAATGACACCGTGACCCCGTCCGGCATCGGGCCGGCAGCAGTACCCGCCATCCCGGCAATCGAAAAGAATGGACGTGTGGCCCCGCCCGGCTGATGGCTCGGTCGGAGCGGGGCGCAGCGCCGCGGGCCGGGGCCGCCTGGTGCGCCTGCTGTCCGCCACGTCCCCGTGCCCCCATCGGCCGAGGACGCCGGCCGGGTTGTCAGGGCGAGGCCGGCCCGTTCTGGGATGGGGCGGGCTCCGACTGCGCTTCGTCCACGGCCTCCCCTTCGACTCCGGCAGGGTTCTGGCTCGAGCGTTTGAGGAGTTTCTCCTCCTTCTTCTGTTTCTTGGCAAGCTCTCGCTGTCGCTTCTCGAAGGCGTAATTGGGTTTGGGCATCGGCGGTCCTCGGAGTGGGCGCGGTCGGGCGCCTCGGGAGGCGGGGCGACGAACGCGCAGAAGGGCCTGATTCTACCCTCCTGTCCGGCGTCCGGTCCGGGCACGCCGCAACCACCTCCCGCTCGGGGGAGTGTGCGGTTAGAATCGCGCTCCCGCGGCGTCCGGCACACCATCCCACCATCGGGGCGGGTGTCCCGGGGTATTTGCGGTCCGCCGCGCGCGTGATCCGTCTTCCACCCTTCGGTTCCCAAGCCATGAGCATCAGCAGTACACCCGAAATCATCGAGGAGCTCCGCGCTGGTCGCATGGTCGTCCTGGTGGACGAGGAGGATCGGGAGAACGAGGGTGATCTCGTCATGGCTGCCCAGTTCGCCACGCCTGAGGCCATCAACTTCATGGCGCGCTACGGTCGCGGTCTTGTCTGCCTGACGCTGACCGAGGGGCGCTGCCGCCAGCTCAACCTCGGCCTCATGGTGTCGGCGAACCGGTCCTCCATGGGTACCAACTTCACGGTCTCCATCGAGGCGGCTGAAGGGGTGACGACCGGCATTTCGGCAGCCGACCGTGCCCACACGATCCGAACCGCCGTGCGGTCGGATGCAGCGCCAGGCGACGTGGTGCAACCCGGGCACATCTTCCCCCTGATGGCCCAGCCGGGTGGGGTACTGGTGCGGGCCGGGCACACCGAGGCGGGCTGCGACCTCGCGCAATTGGCCGGCCTTGAGCCGGCTGCAGTGATCTGCGAGATCCTGAAGGAGGACGGCACCATGGCGCGCCTGCCCGATCTGGTGGAGTTCGCCGCCGAGCACGGGCTCAGGATCGGGACCATCGCCGACCTCATCCATCACCGCAGTCGCACTGAATCGCTGGTGGCGCGCGCCTTCGAGCGCCCGATGCGCACGGTGCACGGCGCCTGTCGCGCCATTGCCTATGCCGACAAGATCTCTCGCGAGACCCACCTGGCCCTGGTGTTCGGCGAGGTGGACGGCGATGAGCCGGTGCTGGTGCGGGTGCACGAGCCGTTCTCGGCCATCGACGCGCTCGACGCGGCGGATGTCACCCACTCCTGGAATCTCAACGAGGCCCTGGCCCGGGTGGCGGCGGAAGGGCGCGGCGTGATCGTGCTGCTCCACCGCACCGAGACCGGCCAGGACCTCCTGGCGCGGTTCGCCAACGATGGCAGCACCAGTGCACGGTGGCGCATGGACCTTCGCACCTATGGCATCGGTGCGCAGATCCTGCGCGACCTCGGCGTGGGGCGCATGCGGCTGCTGGCGCATCCGAGGCGTATGCCGAGCATGACCGGCTTCGACCTGGAGGTCGTCGGTCATGTGGAATCTCCGGTGTCGGGGGCCCCCGCGTGAACATGGAGGCAGGGCAATGACGGGAGTTGACGAAATCGGCGGCATCGACGCGATCGTGCCGGATCTGTCCGGCGAGGGGCTCGTGGTGGGCATCGTGACCAGCCGCTTCAACGAGGAGATCTGCGACGCGCTGCGGCGCTCCTGCATCGCCGAGTTGCAGCGTCTCGGGGTCCGCCGCGATGACATGACCATGGTCTCGGTGGCGGGGGCCCTGGAGATTCCGCTGGCCCTGGGCAAGCTCGCCGCGACCGGACAGTTCCGGGCCCTTGTGGCCCTTGGGGCGGTGATACGCGGCGAGACCTACCACTTCGAGTTGGTGTCCGACCAATCGGCAGCGGGCATCATGCGCGTCTCGCTGGACACCGGCATCCCGATCGCCAACGGAGTGCTTACCACCGACACCGATGAGCAGGCCGCAGCCCGCATGCACATCAAGGGGGCCGAGGCGGCGCGGGTGGCGGTGGAGATGGCCAACCTGCTGCAGGCGATAGAGGATGAGCGTGACTGAAGCGGAGCAGCGGCCCGCGCGGCCGAAGAACGCGCGTCGCATCAGCCGCGAACTTGCCACGCAGGCCCTATACGCCTGGCTGCTGAATCCGCGTGATGTCCGCGACATCAAGCGCGACGCGCGGCTGGATGAGACCTTTCTGCATGCCGACGCCGGCCTGTTCGACAACGTCATCGACGGCGTCACGGGCGACACGGAGGCCTTGCACGCGCTGCTCGCGCCGGTCCTGGATCGCGGCGTGGAGGCACTGTCACCGGTGGAGCACGCGATTTTGCTCATCGGCGCCCTGGAATTGTCGGCGCATCCGGAAACACCCTACCGGGTGATCATCAACGAGGCCGTGGACATCGCCAAAGTCTTCGGTGCCACCGACGGTCACCGCTTCGTCAATGGCGTCCTGGATCGTCTTGCGGCCCAGGTGCGGCCCGGGGAAGCCGTCAGGCGCCAGAGCCGGCCCGACTGAATCGCACAGCCTGCTGCATCGATCAGACCTGTTCCGGATTGTGGCCTCGCGAATCGAAAAGAACCGTTCCGTCCGGATGCCTCGTCTGGCCAGGTAATGACGGGATGTCCTGGCCAGCCGGGCCCGTGACCCGGTGGTACGGCCGGACGCGGAGGGTAGAATCACGCCCATGTCTCCGGAGTTCCGCCTCATCGACCGGGTTTTTTCCCCTGCGACCGACCACACCCTGCTGGCCGGCGGCGACGACGCGGCTCTCCTGGTCCCCACCCCTGGCACACAACTCGCCATCTCGACCGACATGCTGGTCGAGGGCGTGCACTTCCTTTCCGGCACCGATGCCGAGGCGCTCGGGCACAAGGTTCTGGCGGTTAATCTGTCGGACCTCGCTGCCATGGGGGCGAGGCCGCGCTGGGCGTTCCTGGCGTTGTCCCTGCCCGAACTCGACGAACTCTGGTGCGAGCGCTTCATGGCTGGCTTCCTCACTCTGGCGGGCCGTTTCGGTGTCGATCTCGCTGGCGGCGACACGACCCGCGGACCACGCAACCTCTGCGTCACAGTGGTCGGCGAGTGCGTCCCCGGAGCCGCTATGCGCCGCGATGGCGCGCGTGCCGGGGACGACATCCACGTCAGCGGCGTGGTCGGGGAGGCGGCGGCCGGGCTGCAGTCCAGGCGCCACCTGCTCGCCGCCGATGCCTCCGACGTGGAACACTGCCGCCGGCGCCTGGATCGTCCGGAGCCGCGGGTCGGCCTCGGGCGCGCGCTGGCCGGGGTGGCGCACGCTTCGATCGACGTCTCGGATGGTCTGGTGGCTGACCTCGGTCACATCTGCAGTCGCTCCGGGTTGGGTGCGACCATCGAATGGGCGCGCCTGCCGCATTCGTCCGCCCTGGCCGCTCTGTCCGCATCGGAGCGCATGGCCGCGGTGCTGTCCGGTGGCGACGACTACGAGCTGATCTTCACCGCGCCCGTGACCGTGCGCGAAGAGGTGGCGCGCATCGCCGCGGACTGCGGTGTGCCGCTGACACGCATCGGCCGGATGGGGGTCGGCAGTGGAGTGGCGGTGCTGGATCACCACGGGCGAGCGCTGGCGCTCGATCGGGGGGGCTTTGACCACTTCGCGTGATGTCATGCCGGTGCGGCCGACGCTGGCATTCGTACTGCGCCATCCGGCCCACCTGCTCGCCTTCGGCCTGGGCTCCGGTCTGGTGCGGCCGGCCCCTGGCACCGCTGGAACGCTCCTGGCCCTGCCCATCTTCTGGTTTGTCCATCCGCGCGTCGCGGATGCCACCTTCCTCGGCATGATCGCGGTGCTGTTCCTGGTTGGCATCTGGGCCTGCGGGCGTACCGGTCGGACGCTGGGGGTGCCGGATCACAGCGGCATGGTGCTGGACGAGATCGTGGCCTTCCTGCTCGTGCTGTTCATGCTGCCTGCCACTCCGGCATGGCAGGCCGTGGGGTTCCTGCTGTTCCGTCTGTTCGACATCTACAAGCCACCGCCGATACGCCAGCTGGATCGCAGCCTGAAGGGCGGTCTCGGGGTCATGCTTGACGACCTGGTGGCGGCCTTCTATGCCCTGCTCGCGGTGGTGCTCTGGAAGACGGTGGCCAGCCATGGCGGGTGATCTGCACGAGCTCGCCGGCAGAGTTGGTGCCGCCCTGAGCGCGCGCGGTGACACTCTCACCACCGCGGAGTCCTGCACCGGCGGTGGAGTCGGCGCGGCCGTCACCCTGGTGCCCGGCAGTTCGGGCTGGTACGAGCGTGGCTATATCACCTACAGCAACGTCGCGAAGACCGAGGAACTCGGCGTGTCTGCGGAAACCCTGCGGGTCCACGGCGCCGTGTCGGAGCCCGTGGTGCTGGAGATGGTGGACGGTGCACTGCGCCGCAGCGGCGCGACCCTTGCGGTGGCCGTCAGCGGCGTGGCCGGGCCGGGTGGCGGCACGCCGGCAAAACCGGTGGGCATGGTGTGCATTGCCTGGGGTCGGTGCGAGGGTTTGCGCCGCTCAGCGACCTTCCGCTTCGACGGCGACCGCGACACGGTGCGCGGCGCAAGCGTCCTGGCCGCGCTCGACGGTGTGCTGGAGATGGCGCAGGCGCCGATGCTGTCGTGAGGGCGCAGGGCCTCTGCCCGTGTCAGCGTTCGAAACAGCGTCCGCAGGAGGCCAGGCGGTTCCATTTCGTTGCCAACCGTTCCTGGAAGAAGCGCGACCGCGCCATCGGGGGGGCGCCGGGCAAGGTCGACGGCATCGCCTCGAGGTAGCGCTCGTAGGCGTCGTCACCGGACAGGGCGCGGGCGGCCCGCCAGCCCCGGCAGGCCAGCCACCACATCAGATCCAAGACCAGCCTGCCCATCGCAGCCTCCCGAGCATCCGTCGACGCCCTGGATGCTACTCGATGCTGTAGTGCAGTTCCTCGGCACCCTCGGACGTCGGCGGATCGCCGAAGCAGATGCTGCCGCGTCCGTGCAGCACCGTCTCCTCGCGACTGATGCGCACCTCGTCGCCATCCTCCGGACGCACGAAGGTGCCGTTGGTGCTGCTGTCCTTGAGGAAGAACTTGCCCTGTCGGGCCTCGATGCGGGCGTGGTTGCGCGAGGCGCGGCGCGTTGTGAGCACGATCTGGTGGGTGGAATCCCGACCGATGGTGATGCAGCCCGAATCCAGGCGCCAGCGGTAGGTGCCAAAGCGAAGCTCCAGCGCCGCCGCAGGCGAGGGACTGCGGGCCAGCAGGGTCCCGCCGACCAGGGTGAGGTCGGCGCCCATGTCCCAGACCACCTCGTGCAGCCGGATCTCGGCGTTGCGGCCGCGCAGCGAGGTGTTGCCGAGGCTGCGGACTCCATATTTGAGATAGGCCGGCAGGGTGGCGCAGGACGTGTCCCCGGCCAGGATCTGCCCGGCGGCCGCGAGGGCTACGACGCGGGCTGCGACATTGACGGTGTCGCCGAAGGCGTCACCATCGCGTCGCAGCACCGGGCCGGTGTGGAAACCAATGCGAAACGCCATTGGCACGCCATTGACCGGCGGCATGTTGCGCAGGGCCGCCTGCATCGCGCACGAGGCCAGCAGGGCGGCGCCGCTGTCCGGAAAGATGCACATGATCTCGTCGCCGATGTTCTTGACCACCTCGCCCTTGTAGGTGAGGGCTGCGTCGGTTGCCGCTGCGAGGCACTCTCCGACACGGCGCAGCGCCTCGCGGTCGCCCAGTTGCTCGTAGAGCCGGGTGCTTCCGGAGACGTCGGCGAACAGCACGGTCAGTTCCTCGGCGGAGGCTTCGCCGGAGACGGCGGCGTCGGGCAGGGCGGCGTTATGCATGCTGGCTTCGGATGGCGAGGACGGCCTGGTTGCGCAGGGTCTTAAGCAAGGACAATTCCTCGCTGCCGAGGGCCAGGGTGCCGGCGCGGTCGGCATCGCCGTAGAGCAGAGCGGCGATGCGCTTGTTGATCATGATGGGCAGCAGGACCATGGATTTGCCGGGTACCGCCTCGCGATACCAAGACGGCACGTGGGCGCGCACCTTGGCGTTGTCGATGTCGTCTATGCAGATGTCCACGCCCTGCGAAATGCAGGCATGGAAGATGTCGCGGCGGGCCTCCAGCGGAATGGAGAACGCGCGTCGCACCAGATCCTCCGCCTCCTTGCCGAGGCCGAACCGGGCGCGGAGGCTGTTCGAGGCCGGGTCGCGGATGAGCAGCAGCACGCGCGCGAAGCCGCCACCTCGGTACGTGGCGTCGAGCACGATCTTGAGCAGGTCATTCAGGACGAACTTGCCCACCAGGGCGCTGGTGATGTCCTGGATGCCGGCGTTGAGCAATGCCTTGCGGCGCTGCGCCTCCTCGCTGCGGGCGCGCTGGTCGCCGCCAGGCAGGGACTGCCCGGCCGCGATGGCGCCGGCGAGCGTGTCGGTGAGTGCCGTGATCTCGTCGGATTCGCTGAACTGCCGCGACCATGCGAGGGCGCGTTCGAAGAACGGGCTCTCCGTGATCTTGAGGTCGAGGGTGGAGGCGTCGCGTGCAATCTCCGCCACGGCCTTGCCGACCGCGCCGATGAGCTGCCCCTGTCCCACGGACAGAGCCGGTGCGAACCGGTTGGTGATCTCCAGCAGGCACTCGGCCCGTCCCTCCTCGGTGCCGAAGCGGATCGCGGCGGTGAGCGTGCTGGCGAGCGCGGCCAGCAGCCGCAGGCGCTCCCCTTCGCTCGAAGGGGGACGCAGCGATTCATCGACTACCGCGGCCATGCCGCGTATCAGGCCCTCGGGGTAGTTCCAGTTCCTCGCGACCTCGCTGCCGAGTTCGTCGAGCGGCAGGCCGAGGACCGCCAGAGCCGCCTGACGTTCGCCGTGGCCGGCGCGGGTGAGTTTCTGCAGTTCCAGGAACTCGTCGTGGAAGTAGAAGGCGGCGAGCAGGCGGCCCAGGTTGTGGAACATGCTCACCACGAAGGCTTCCTCGCCATCCCGCATGCCGGTGGAGATGGCCAGCGACCGGCCGGTGACGGACGCGAAGTAGGTGGCGATCAGCTCGTCCCGCAGGCTCGCGGCGTGGGCCTTGTTCTGCAGGTTGTCGAACATCGTCAGGCCGAGTGCGATGTGCCTGACCTGATCGAATCCCAGCACCATGATGGCACGCGACACCGTGGACACGCCGCGCCCGAGCTGCCCGTACTGGCCCGAGTTCACCACCTTGAGCAGCGTGTTGGTGAAGGCGAAGTCCTTGAGGATGGTGCCGGCGAGCGCCGCCACGCCGTCCCGCGTCGAGTTGGCAGCCCGGTTCACAGCCGCGACGGTACCGGCCAGGGCCGGGAAGTCGCTGCGTGCCTGGATGCGCCGCATCAGGAAGTCCAGCACTCCGTCGGCGCCGACAGCCGGCCGGGCACGGGCCGGGCTCAGGTAGGCCTCGACGGCCTCGCGGAAGCCACCCGCGGACTCGTAGCGCTCCACCGGGTCCTTGGCCAGCGCCCGCATGACGATGTCGTCGAGCAGCGGATCGATGCCTTCAGCCCTTGTGGAGGGTGGCTCGAAGGGGGTGTTGGCGATGTTGTGCAGCAGTTCCCAGACGGTTTTTCCAGCTACCGCCGGGCCGCCGGTCAGCATCTCGTAGAGCATCATGCCCATGGAGAAGACGTCGGAACGCGGCGAGAAGGCGCGCTCGGTGATGTACTCCGGCGCGGTATAGGCGGGGGTGCCGTGGAAGCCCGCCTCATCGGCGTTGCGGGTCGACACCAGGGCGGCGATGCCGAAGTCCATGATGCGGGCGGTGCCATCCTCGGTGAGCATGACGTTGCCCGGCTTCAGGTCGCGGTGCACCACCCCTTTCTGGTGCGCGAAGTCGATGCCCTTGAGCAACTGGCAGGCGATCTCGCAGGCGCGCACCGGCAGCAGCCGGCCGGATGCCTTGATGACGTCGGACAGCGGGCGGCCGGACACGAACTCGAAAACGAGATAGGGCTGGCCGCCGGCGTCGCCCGAATCGAAAAGGGTGACGATGTTCGGATGCACCAGGCGGCTGGTGGCGATGGCTTCGTCGAGCAGCTTGCGCACGGCGAAATCCCGCTCGTCGTCCTGGACCTCGATGGTCTTGATCGCGACCTCGCGCCGCAAATGCGGATCGTGGGCCAGCCACACCGAGCCCTGGGTGCCGCGCCCGAGTAGTTGCACGACCTGGAAGCGGCCGATGTGCTGGGTGGACTGGGGAAGCGAGGACATGGACGACATAACGGCGCGCCGAACGCGATCTTTACGCCTTCCCGATGCCGGAAAGTCGCATCCCGTGATCCCTACGTATCTGAATATACGACAAAAAATCGCGATGTTTGGGCGATGTCCCTTATGCCATAATGACTGTTCGAAAACAGCCAGAGGAGACCCGGGAACCCATGGACGACAACAAAGCCAAGGCACTCGCCGCCGCCCTTTCCCAGATCGAGAAACAGTTCGGCAAGGGGTCGATCATGCGGCTCGGCGAGAACGACACCAGCCAGGATATCCAGGTGGTCTCCACGGGCTCCCTGGGGCTCGATCTGGCGCTGGGCATCGGCGGCCTGCCGCGGGGACGGATCATCGAAATCTACGGACCGGAATCCTCGGGCAAGACCACCCTGACCCTGCAGGTCATCGCCGAGGCGCAGAAGCTGGGCGGCACCGCCGCCTTCATCGACGCCGAACACGCCCTCGATCCTCAGTACGCCCGCAAGCTCGGTGTACAAGTTGAAGATCTGCTCATTTCCCAGCCCGACAACGGGGAGCAGGCGCTGGAGATCGCCGACATGCTGGTGCGCTCGGGCTCCGTCGACATCGTCGTGATCGACTCCGTCGCAGCCCTCACGCCCAAGGCCGAGATCGAGGGCGAGATGGGCGACCAATTGCCCGGGCTGCAGGCCCGCCTGATGAGCCAGGCCCTGCGCAAGCTCACCGCCAACATCAAGCGCTCCAACACGCTGGTCATCTTCATCAACCAGATCCGCATGAAGATCGGCGTCATGTTCGGCAATCCCGAGACCACAACCGGCGGTAATGCGCTCAAGTTCTACGCCTCGGTGCGCATCGACATCCGTCGCACCGGATCGATCAAGAAGGGCGAAGAGGTGATCGGCAGCGAGACGCGCTGCAAGGTCGTCAAGAACAAGGTGGCACCACCGTTCCGCACAGCCGAGTTCGATATCCTCTACGGCGAGGGCATCTCACGCCAGGGTGAGATCATCGAGCTCGGGGTGCTTCACCGCATCGTCGAGAAGTCCGGTGCGTGGTATGCGTACAAGGGCGACAAGATCGGCCAGGGCAAGGACAACGCGCGGGAGTTCCTCAAGGAACACCCCGAGGTGGCGGCCGAGATCGAGCAGCGCGTCCGCGAAGTCGTGGGCGTGGCCGCCCCCGCTTCCGCCCCGGACGCTGATCGGGATTGACCCTCAGCCTGAAGGCGCGCGCCATCGGCATGCTGGCGCGTCGGGAACATGCGCGCGCGGAGCTGGGGCGAAAGCTCGCCACCCACGCCAGGCCCGACGATGACGTCGAGTCCGTGCTCGATCTTCTCGAGCGCGAGGGACTGCTGTCGGATGCTCGATACAGCGAGCAGATGGCTCTTCGGCACCGCGGCCGGCACGGCCCGTCGCGGCTTCAGCAGAAGCTTCGTGGCAGCGGGGTGAGCGAGGCGGCGATGCAGCCGGTGGTGGCGGCGGCTCGTGCCGAGGAGCCGACACAGGCGCTGGCGGTGCTGCGCCGGAAGTTCTCCGCGCCGCCGGGCGACAGTGCGGAGTGGGCGAGGCAGGCGCGCTACCTGCACAATCGCGGCTTCGGTCCCGATGTCATCCGCCAGGCCTTGCGCACGCCGTTCGACAGTCCGTCCCATGCGGTTGAGGATCCCACCGCATGAGGCGTACCCGCGCTAGCGGATTGAGCGGTGCGACGCGGGAGCGCCGCACGGCCGGGCAACAGACCAGTCATTTCCGGAATCAGGATTGTCACTCATGAAAAGCAGCGAAATCCGTCATCGTTTCCTCGACTTCTTCCGCCGCAGCGGCCACGCGGTCATCGCGTCCTCGCCGCTGGTGCCGGGCAACGACCCCACCTTGCTGTTCACCAACGCGGGCATGGTCCAGTTCAAGGATGTGTTCCTCGGCCAGGACCGACGCGCCTACGCGCGCGCCACCACGTCCCAGCGCTGTGTGCGAGCCGGCGGCAAGCATAACGACCTCGAAAACGTTGGCTACACAGCCCGGCACCACACCTTCTTCGAGATGCTCGGCAACTTCAGCTTCGGCGATTATTTCAAGCGCGAGGCCATCGAGTTCGCCTGGGGCTTTCTCACCAAGGAACTCCAGCTGCCGGAGAGCCGGCTCTGGGTGACGGTGCATTCGGACGACGACGGCGCTGCGAAGATATGGCTGGAGGACATCAAAGTCCCGGCGGAGCGTCTGGTGCGCATCCCCACCAACGACAATTTCTGGCAGATGGGAGACACCGGTCCCTGCGGCTACTGCACCGAGATCTTCTACGACCACGGCCCTGGCGTGGCCGGGGGGCCGCCCGGATCCCCGGAAGCCGATGGCGATCGCTATATCGAGATCTGGAATCTAGTGTTCATGCAGTTCAACCGCGACGAGAAGGGAGAACTGCATCCTCTGCCCCGGCCCTCGGTTGACACCGGTATGGGTCTGGAGCGCGTCTCGGCCGTGATGCAGGGCGTGCATTCCAACTACGACATCGATCTGTTCCAGGACCTCATCGCCGCGGGGGCGCGCGCCACCGGCATGCAGGATCTGGAGAGCAATTCCCTCAAGGTGATCGCGGACCACATCCGCGCCTGCAGTTTCCTCATCACCGACGGAGTGATCCCTGGCAGCGAGGGGCGGGGCTACGTGCTGCGGCGGATCATCCGGCGCGCCATCAGGCACGGCTACAAGCTCGGACAGACGCAGCCCTTTTTCCACACCCTGGTCGCGGACCTGTGCCGGGTCATGGGCGAGGCCTATCCGGAGCTGGTCGAAGCCCGGACCAGGGTGGAGCAGGTCCTCAGGCAGGAGGAGGAGCGTTTCGCCGAGACGCTCGAGCACGGCATGGAAGTGCTCGAGGGGGCCCTCACCAAGGAGGACCGCATGCTCGACGGCGACACGGTGTTCAAGCTCTATGACACCTATGGCTTCCCCCTCGACCTCACGGCCGACATCGCGCGCGAGCGCGGATTCACCGTCGACATCGCGGGTTTCCAGACCGCCATGGAGCAGCAGCGCGAGCGTGCCCGCGCCGCCTCGAAGTTTTCCATGCACGCCGGCGTGGAGTACCGCGGAGAGGTCACCGAGTTCCGCGGCTACGACACGCTGCGGGTGGACGATTCGAGGGTGCTGGCGATCTATCGGGAGGGCACCTCGGTGCCCGCCATCGAGGCCGGCGAGGACGGGGTGGTCGTGCTGGATCGCACGCCCTTCTACGCGGAATCCGGCGGCCAGGTCGGTGACCGGGGTGAGCTGGTATCGGGCGATGGCGGTTTCGTGGTCGACGACACGCTCAAGATCCAGGCCGACGTCTTCGGCCACAAGGGCCGTGTCGGTGCCGGGCGGGTGACGGTCGGCGATCTCGTGGTGGCCCAGGTGAATGCCGAGACCCGGCAACGGGCCGCTTACAACCATTCGGCCACGCACCTCATGCACGCCGCGCTGCGCACCGTCCTGGGCGGCCACGTCCAGCAGAAGGGTTCGCTGGTCACGCCGGAGCGCACCAGATTCGACTTCAGCCATGGGCAGCCCCTGACGCCGGAAGAGATCGCGCGGGTCGAGCAGCTGGTCAACCGCGAGATCCGCCGCAACTTGGCGGTGGAAGCGCGGCGCATGAAATACGACGAGGCCATCAAGGCCGGGGCCATGGCGCTGTTCGGCGAGAAGTACGGTGACGAGGTCAGGGTCATCGGCATGGGCGACTTTTCCACGGAATTGTGCGGGGGCACCCACGTCCGTCGCAGCGGCGACATCGGGTTCTTCAAGGTGGTGGCGGAATCGGGTGTGGCAGCGGGTGTCCGGCGCATCGAGGCCGTCACCGCCGAGGATGCTCTGGCGCTGGCCCAGTCCCAGGAGCGGCAGATCGCCGACATCGCGGGCACGCTCAAGGCCGCGCCCTCGGAGGTTGGGGCACGGCTGGAGCAGATGGTGGAAAACGTGCGCTCCCTGGAGAAAGAACTGGCGCGCATGAAGAGCCGGCTGGCGGCGTCCCAGGGTGATGACCTCGCGGCCGCTGCGGTCGAGGTCAAGGGTGTGAAGGTGCTGGCGGCCGCCATGGACGGAGCCGACGGCAAGGCCCTGCGCGAGACGGTGGACAAGCTCAAGGACAAGCTGGGCTCGGCCCTCGTCGTGCTGGGCAGCGTCGACGCGCCGGGCAAGGTCACGCTCATCGCCGGAGTCACCCAGGATCTGACGTCCCGTGTCCGGGCCGGGGATCTGGTGGGCTTCGTCGCCGCGCAGGTCGGCGGGAAGGGAGGCGGTCGGCCGGACATGGCGCAGGGTGGTGGCACCGATGCGGCCGGTCTGGGTGCGGCGCTCGCCTCCGTCGCCGCCTGGGCGGGTGAACGGCTGTGACAGGCGCCCGGCGCGATGCGTCGGACCATTGTTTCCAGGGGAGTGGCACCATATGAACAAACGCTTTCTGGCCGGCCTGTTGCTGGCGCTCGCGCCGGTTCTGGCGGCGGCACAGGCCCGTGAACTGACGGCCTCCCAGTCCATCCGCATCCAGGCCTCGCCGGACCGGGTCTGGGAGTACGTCGGTGATTTCGGTGGTCTTGCCCGCTGGTTCCCCCCGGCGGAGGCGACGCGACTGGTGCTGAGGAATCGCAGTGAGGAGGGGGCCATCCGCCAGCTGGTCCGCCGCAACGGTACCGTGGTGTACGAGAAGCTGGTCGAGTATGACCCGTACAACATGCGTCTGACCTACACCTACGTGGATGGGGCCGTGGCAGCCAGCGATTATTTCGCGACCATGCAGGTGCGTGATGTCGGTGGCGGCGAGACCGAGGTAGTCTGGAGTGCCCGTTTCACCCGGCTCGCCTACTGGGTGGACCCGGCGCCTCCCGGTCAGGAAGACGAGACGCTGACGAATTTCTTCTCCAACGTCTACAAGACCGGCCTCGGGACACTGAAAAAAGCCGTCGAGGAGTAATGCATTGCGCCGGCTGCGACACCGGCGGCAGTGAAGAGACCAACCTGCGCGGAGGTCTGGCCGCGGCGCAGTGCCTCAGTGATGGCCCGGGCGCCCGATCGCGTGTGCCCACTCCATGGCGGCAACGTGGATATCGTTGACTGTCGACGCATCCAGTCTGGGCAGATGGGTCAGTTCGGCCTGGATGGTGTCGACGTCTGCGCGCTCCAGACCCTCCGCCAACGACAGCAGGCAGCCCACGGCGCCCGAGCGCTCGAGCACGGCCAGCCGCACCGAGTCCGGCACCGGCAGTCCCTTGAAGACCTCCTCCAGACTCATGCCCAGCAGGGCTCCCATCAATGAGGTGATGCCGGCGAGAAAGGCCTCGTCACCACCGCGACCGCGGTTGCGCCCGAAGGCGGCGTCGAACAGCAGTTCCATGAGCCGGCCGCGGGTGGCGGCGATCAACAGCAGTGGGCTCGGAAAACGCCCGCTGGCACCGCCTTCGGCGCTGAACATCATCAGCTGCAGCCAGCGCTGCATTTGACTGCGGCCGAGCAGGATGATGGCGTCCTGAAGCGAGCGGACGCGCCGGCGCGTCCCCATGGCCGCCGAATTGACCAGACGCAGAAGATTGATCGAGAGATCCGGGTTCTCCTTGAACACGCGCTCGATCTCGGTGTTTTCCGCGTCCTGGGCCACCAGGCCGGTGAGGCGCATGATGGCGCCGTGTGCGTGCGAAAGCCGACGCCCTGTGATCACCGATGGCCGGGCGAAGTAGTAGCCCTGGAACAGCTCGTAGCCGAGTTCGGTGCAGTGCTGCACCTGATCCTTCGCCTCTACCTTTTCCGCCAGCAGGCGCACCGGCCAGAGCTTCAGACGAGCCGTCACGGTCTCCAGCTCAAGCGCCGACATGCCCTGCACGTCGACCTTCACAATGTCGACCAGGTCCAGGGTGTCAGCGTAGAGCTCTTCGTTGCCGGCGTAGTCGTCGAGGGCGATCTGGAAGCCGCGTGCCCGCAGTTCGCGCAGGCGGGCGAGCACCGTTGGGGTGATTTCGACGGTCTCGAGCAGTTCCAGTACCACGCGGTCGCTGGGGAGCAGTTCGATGACGTCCGACAGGATGAGTCCGGCGGACAGGTTGATGAAGCCCGCGTACCCTCCCAGAACCGCATCGACGCCGAGCTCGCTGAAGACGTGGTTGATGACCGTGGCAGTGGCGGCCACGTCGTCGTCGATCACCGCGCCGTTGGCATGCCCGGAACGGAACAGCAGCTCGAAGGCCACCAGATTCCCGGTCGCGTCCATGATGGGCTGGCGGCCGAGGAACAGTTCGGTGGAGGCTTCGATCGACATTGTCCGCTGATGTCTCAGAACGGCAGCGCCATTCCCGGGGCCACCGCCTGCAACGCACTGCGGAAGGCCGCCTGGATGCGTTCCAGAGCCTCCCGATCGTCACCTTCGAAACGCAGCACGATCACCGGGGTGGTGTTGGACGATCGCGCCAGCCCGAACCCGTCCGGGTACTCGACGCGCACGCCGTCGATGGTGATGATGGACGCGGCGCCCTCGAAGCGCGCCTCGCGACGGAGCCGGTCGATGATGGCGACGTTCTCGCCCTCGCGCAGCTTGATCTGCAGTTCCGGGGTGTTGATCGAATCGGGCAGGGACTCCAGAGGCGCGCTGACGTCTGTTTCGCGCGACAGGATCTCGAGCAGGCGGGCACCGGCATAGAGGCCGTCGTCGAAGCCGTACCAGCGTTCCTTGAAGAACACGTGGCCGCTCATCTCACCGGCCAGGGGGGCTCCGGTCTCGCGCAGCTTGGCCTTGATCAGGGAGTGTCCGGTCTTCCACATCAGGGGGCGGCCACCGCGCGCGCGGATCCAGTCGACCAACTGGCGGCTGCACTTCACGTCGAAGATGATCTCGGCGCCCGGATTGCGCGACAGCACGTCGGCGGCGAACAGCATGAGCTGGCGGTCGGGGTAGATGATGCGGCCGAGGCGCGTCACCACCCCCAGCCGGTCGCCGTCGCCGTCGAAGGCGAAGCCGATCTCGCCGCCGGCCGACAGGGCCTGAATGAGATCGCGCAGGTTTTCCGGTTGCGATGGATCGGGATGGTGGTTGGGAAAATGCCCGTCGACCTCGCAGAACAGCTCGGTGACACGGCAGCCCATGGCGCGGTACAGCGCCGGAGCAAAGGCACCCGCGACGCCATTTCCGCAATCCACCACCAGATCCATCGGGCGGGCGAGGCGGACGTCGCCGACGATGCGATCGATGTAGGCCTGGGCCACGTCGGCGGTCTCGAGCCGCCCGGCCCCGCTGGCGAAGGTGCCGGCCTCTATGCGCTGCCGCAGGGCCTGGATCTCGTCGCCGGCGATGGCGCGATCGGCCATGACCATCTTGAGTCCGTTGTATTCCGGCGGGTTGTGACTGCCCGTGACCATGATCCCGGAGCGGGTTCCCAGATGGTGGGCGGCGAAGTAGAGCATCGGCGTGGTCACGCGGCCGACGTCCACTACATCGCATCCGGCGGCGCGCAGGCCGTTGGCAAGGGCCTCCGAGAGGGCGGGGCCGGACAGGCGTCCGTCGCGACCGATGGCCACCCGCGGCGTCCCCTCGGCGAGTGCCTGGGTACCGAAGGCGCGGCCGATCAACGCGGCGGCGTCGGTGGTGAGAGTCTGGTCGACGATCCCGCGGATGTCGTAGGCCTTGAAGATTTCTGAGGCAATGGAAGGCATCGGGCTGGTCTGTCTTTGTGGTCTGATGGGAGATCGTCCGGTTCGGCCCGTCCTACGCTGCAGTTTCGGCCAAAGCGGGGTTTTCTGTAGTCGTGTCGGTGAAACCGCAGATCCGGAGCCCGCTGTCCTGTGGGCTCGAGGCGCCTCCCGCTCAGGCACATGCCATGCCTGCGGGTGCTGCAGACACCCGGGGCACGACTGCGCGATGCGTCACCAGCCGGGCGCGGCCGTCACCGGGACCCTGCGCCCGCGCTCACTCGCCGTGAGCCGAGACCTGGGTGCCTCGCAACAGGTAGCTCACCTCGACGTCCGAGGTGCCGTCCACGACGAACACCGACTTGCGGTTTTCGCGGGCGCTCATGCGGCCGGTCACGACCACTGGCTTGAACAGCCCGTCATGCTCGAAGGCCTGTTCCAGGGTGACGTGCACGATTTGGTTGGCCGGAGGCGGAGGGGTGTGGATGCAGGCACCTACCCATGGAACGAGGAGGAATTCGCGAATGCTCTTGCCCGAGAACTCGAGGGGCAGCAGGTAGCCGGCAATCCGTACGATCTGGCCATCGAGCTGCGGATTGATC
>JBILUV010000388.1:0-2940 GCA_044370825.1 Burkholderiales bacterium
ACCGCGTCGAGCACGTTCTCCGCGGGCGGGATGACCGTGCCGTGATCAGGGCCGTCCGATGGCATGGTATTCAAGACCGCTCGCGCGGACGATGGCAGGCTCGTACATGTTGCGCCCATCGAAGATTACCGGATGACGAAGGGTGGCCCGGATCGCCTCGAAGTCCGGGCTGCGGAACTCCTTCCACTCCGTCACGATGAGCAGGACGTCCGCATCCTGCAGTGCCGCCATCGGCGAGTCGGCGTAGCCAACCCGCGGCATATCACCCAGCACACGGACCGCCTCCTCCCGGGCCACAGGATCATAGGCGACTACGCTGCCGCCTCGATCGACCAAACCCTGCAGGATGATGCGGCTCGGCGCCTCCCGCATGTCGTCGGTGTTGGGCTTGAAGGCCAGCCCCCAGACGGCGAAGCGCATACCCGAGAGATCGTCGCCGAAACGCGCAGAGATCTTTTCGAGCAGTCGGTTCTTCTGCCGCTCGTTCACGTCCTCGACCGCCGCGAGGATGCGCAGCGTCATTCCGGTCTCGTCAGCGGTGCGCTGCAGGGCGCGTACGTCCTTGGGAAAGCATGAACCGCCATAACCGGTGCCGGCGTAGAGAAAGTGATAACCGATGCGCGGATCGGAACCAATGCCACGGCGGACCAGTTCGATGTCGGCTCCAAGCTCCTCGGCCAGATTCGCCAACTCGTTCATGAACGAGATGCGAGTGGCAAGCATGGCGTTGGCCGCGTACTTGGTCAGTTCGGCCGAGCGGACGTCCATGACGATCATGCGCTCGTGGTTGCGCTGGAACGGCAGGTAGACCTGCCGCATGACCGCAGTCGCACGCTCATCGTCGGAACCCACCACGATACGGTCCGGCTTCAGGAAGTCATCTACCGCGGCGCCCTCCTTCAGGAACTCCGGGTTGGACACGACGGCGAAGGACTGCGTCGACCCCCGCCTGGACAACTCTTCCTGAACCGCAGCCCGCACCTTGTCGGCGGTGCCGACCGGGACTGTGGACTTGTCCACGATCACGGCGTAGTGATCCAGATGTCGCCCGATACTGCGAGCCGCCGCCAGCACGTGTGATAAATCGGCTGAGCCATCCTCCCCGGGCGGCGTGCCGACGGCGATGAACTGCACCTCGCCGTGACGAACGCTCTCGGCTACATCTGTCGTGAAACGGATACGCCCGGCCGCGCTGTTGCGCCGGATCAGCGCGTCCAGCCCGGGCTCGAAGATGGGCACATGACCCTGGCGGAGCTTCTCGACCTTCGCGGCATCGACGTCCAGGCAGAGCACGTCGTTACCCATGTCAGCGAGACAGGCTCCGGAGACCAGCCCGACATAGCCGCTACCAACCACCGTTATGCGCATGATTTTTCCTGATGTTGCGTGTCATTGCCCAGGCGCAGCATGCATGCCCGGTGTGACAGCACTTATCTCGTTCTCGATCTCGCGAAGGGCCACGACCGGATCCAGGGCACGGGTGATGGGCCGACCGATGACGAGATAAGTCGACCCTGCCAGCATGGCGGCGCCGGGTGTGGCCACGCGCGCCTGATCGTCCGCTGCGGCATCCGCCGGACGGATCCCCGGCGTCACCAGTTGGAACCCCGAGCCGAAGCGTGCCCGCATGGCACCGGACTCGCGCGCTGAACACACGACCCCGTCCAGACCGCAACGCTGCGCCAGCGCGGCGAGCCGAAGGGCCTGCTCCCCCGCGCTCACACCCGCGAGACCGAGTTCACTCAGATCCTCATCCTGCATGCTGGTCAGAACGGTGACGGCGATGAGCCTGGGGCGCCGCGCCGCCGTGTCGAGCGCTTCCCTGGCCGCCGTCATCATCCGGGACCCGCCCGAGGCGTGCACGTTGAGCATCCACACCCCAAGCCGGGCCGCCGCCTCGCAGGCCTGCGCCACGGTGTTGGGGATGTCGTGGAATTTGAGGTCGAGGAAGATCTCGAAGCCCAGCCCCTGGAGCGCCCCCACCAACTCTGGCCCAGCGGTGACGAACAACTCCTTGCCTACCTTGAGCCGACAACTGCCGGGCACAAGACAGCGAACGAAGGCCAGCGCCTGCTCGGATGAGGGGTAGTCGAGTGCGACGATCACCCTCGGCTCGCCAACGGTCTCGCTCATGCCGCCAGTTCTCTTTCTTCAGCGCGCCTGGGTTGATAAGTCTCCCAGCCGTGGCAGGCCGGGCAGTGCCAATAGAACTGGCGCGCCCGGAATCCGCAGCCGTCGCAGCGGTAGAGCGACAGGTGCCGGGAGTGCTGCTGAATGAGGTTGCGCATCAGCTCGAGGTCCTGGCGTCGCTCGGCAGGGGCCTCGGCGATCTGAATCTCGATCAACCGGTTCAAGCCGATCAGCGTGGGATTGCGCCGCAGTTCCTCGCGCAGGAGCTCGCGGGCCGCATCCACGCCACGGACCTCGAGGGTCTCCCCGATCACACAGCCAAGCAGGTCGACAGAGGGATAACTCGCAAGATAGCCGGTGAGCAACTGGAGCCCCTCGCCGGCGCGGCCCAGTCTCCGGTGCGCGGCGAGAATCCTGTCTCCGAGTTGCGCGAGAAAGGCGGGATTCTGGCCCTCCACCCGCTTCCACGCTGCGATCGCGGCCTCGGGGCTGTCACAGGCGCTCTCGATGTCACCGAGAATGATATTGGCACGGGTGCACTTGCGGTTCACCGCCAGCGCCTCGTCCAGGAAACGCCGCGCAGCGTCGAAGCGGCTGTGCACCACTTCAGCCGCGGCCAGTTCGCAGTAGAAGTGCGCGATGTCCCGGGCACTGGACCGACCGATGATGGGATCCATCTCGCGCGAGGTGGCGATGGCCTTCAACCAGTCCTTTTCCTGCTCATAAATATCCAGCAGGTATCGGAGCCCCTGCTGCTCGAGGGCCGTGCCGCGAAGTCTCGCAAACAGGTCTTCTGCCCTATCGAGCAGG
>JBILUV010000390.1:0-2928 GCA_044370825.1 Burkholderiales bacterium
TCAGCAGCACAGTGCTGTCGCGCTCCATGGCGATGCTCAGGGCGAGGTTCATGGAGACGAAGCTCTTGCCCTCGCCTGGGAGGGCGCTGGTGATCATGATGAGCCGGGCCTTGTCGACCGGGGTCGCCCCCTTGCCGGCGCAGTTGTTGAGCAGGGGCCGCTTGATGACCCGCAGCTCGTTGGCCAGGCGGGACTGGGCGTCGTCGGGGGTGAGCAATCCGGCCTCGCGGATGCGCTCGAAATCGATGATCACCTCGCGCGAGCGCCGTCCACTGGCGCCACCACCACCCGACCCGGCCTGGGCGACGGCGAGTTCTGCGTCCGCCGCTGGCTGGGCCCAGCCAATATCGAGAGAGGGCACCCCGGTTGGGGCCGCCCGCGCCGATGAAGGGGGGGCTGGCTCGGCATGTGGTGCCGGTTCGAGCACGGGCGGAGCGACGGCAGGTTGCGGTACGACAGCGGGTGCCGCGGGCTGGCGCTCGTCGCGCACCAGACCCTCGCTCTGGCGCATCTTGCGGGCGGCGCGCTCGATGATGTCGTCCTGGTCGTGCGGTCCCGCTGTGCCCTCGGCCTGCTCGGCCGGGTAGGCGAGATCGCCCGCGACCTGGCTGCCTGCCTCGCGCAGTTGCTCCAGCCGTCGTGCGGCCTGTTCGATCAGGGACATGGTGGATCCTCAGGCGACGCGCAGCACGAACAACAGGAACACCAAGGCCCCGGCAAAGGCCGTCAGCAGACTGCCCACCCCGCTGAAGAACAGAATGTTCAGCAGGCGGCCACGGCGCTGGGACGCGGGGCTGTCCTGGAAGGAAAGCGCCCCGAGCACCGGGCGCTGGATGCTCTTGCGCAGGGACTTGAGGCTGTGGAAGACGGGGAAGAGCTGGCTGTAGGCCAGTGTGGCGAACGCCCCGGCACCCAGTGACACCCCGACCACCGCCGCGAGCATGAGCAGGCGGTTGGGCGCCACCGGTTTGTTGCCCACGCGTGGCGGGTCGATGATGCGGAAGTCGGCCACGGAGGCGGTCTGCTCGAGCTGGCCGGTCATCATGGCAGACTCGCGCCGTGACAGCAGGGAGTCGTAGTTGGACTTGTGGATGCCGTAATCGCGGTTGAGCTGGGTCAGCTCCTCCTCGATCTCGGGCTTCAGGCGGGCACGCGAGCGGACCTCATCGATGCGGCGCTGCAATTCGTCGGTCCGGCCCTTGAGGGCGGCCGCCGAGGCCTCGGCGTCCGCCAGCGCGACCTTGAGTTGCTGGTAGACCGGGTTGCGGTCCTGGGCAGGCACACGGGAAGTCCCCCCCGGGGTGCTGACGATCGCCTTGCGCCGCTCCTCGGCCAGCGCATCGCGTTCCTTCTCGAGATCGCCCAGCAGTCGCCTGGTGCTGACCACGTCTGGATGCTGGTCGGTGTAGGTGCGCATCATCTCGTCGAGTTTGCTTCGCAGGGCGGTGATGCGGCCGTCGTACTCGGGTACCGACACACCGCCTGCTGCCCCACCCGGGGACGAGGGACCCTCGACACTCATCAGCGTCGGCGATTCCCCCGCCAGTTCACGCTTGAGCGCGTCGCGCGACTGCATCGCGGCGCGCAGTTCGATGCGCGCCGAACCCAGCTGCGCCTCCAGCGCGCCGATGGCCTCGACCGCGTTGCCCGCGCCGACCTGCTCGAGATTTCTGAGTTTGAAATCCTTGAGCTTGCGCTCCGATTCCTGCAGCTTGCGCTCGTACTCCTGGATCTGCTGCTCGATGAACTGCTGCGCCTTCTGGGTATCGCGCCGGTTGCCACCGAGACCACCCTCGACAAACAAGCTCAGGAGCGAGTCGACCACACGCTTGGCCTTGGCCGGGTTCTTGTCGACGAAGCTGATGGTGTAGAGATTGTCGCTGCCCCCGGCCAGGCTGATGCTGCGGGTGACGCGATCAAGCAGGGCCTCGCGCTGCTCGGTCTCCTTGATATCAAGGTCAAGATCGGCCATGCGCACGAGTTTTTCCATGTTCGGTCGGCTGAGCAGCGTGCGGCTCAGCATGCGCACCTGCTGGTCGACGTTGGGCTGCACCGCTAGCCCCGACATGAGGGGCTTGAGGACGGACTGGGTGTCGACGAAGACGCGGGCGCTGGCCCGATACTGATCGGGCGCCACCGCCAGGGCCACCAGCCCCGCCACCGCCACCACCCAGGCAACCGCGAGCCCGATCATGCGCCGGCGCCACATGCCGCGCGCGTACTCGAGCACCTCCTGAAAAATCGGATTCACGCCATCACCTCTCCAGCAACCACAGCTGCCGCGTCATGCCCGTGGAACCCGGACTCAGAACCAGCTCTGCGGGATGACCAGGACGTCGCCCGGCTTGACGTCCACATTGGCGCGAATGTCGCCGCGGCGGATGAGGTCCCAGAGCCGGACGTTGTAGAGCTTGCCGCCCTCGGAGCCACGGAACAGCACGGCGCGGTTGCCGTCGGCGAAGTCGGTGATGCCGCCGACCGCGATCATGAGGTCGAGCAGGGTCATGTTCTGACGGTAGGGCAGCGCCTGCGGACGGGCGGCCTCGCCGACGACGCGGATCTGCTCGGAGTACGGCCCCACGAAGTTGGTGACGATCACCGTCACGATCGGGTCGCGGATGTATTTGGAGAGCGCCTTCTCCATGTCGCGCGCCAGCTGGGTGGGCGACTTGCCGAGCGCTGGGAGATCCTCGACCAGCGGCACGGTGATGCGCCCGTCGGGGCGGACGGGGACGGACTGCGACAGGTCGGGATTGCGCCAGACGACGAAATTGACGTTGTCGCCCGGGCCGATGAGGTAGTTGTAATCCGGCGAGGCGGCCACGCGTGGCGCCGGCGGATAGGTGGGCCCAGTCGCGCAGCCGGCCAGCAGGCCGAGCAGGGCGAGGATGGCGACCAGGAAGGACCGGCTCCGCAGGGAACAGTCGC
>JBILUV010000110.1:0-10930 GCA_044370825.1 Burkholderiales bacterium
GGCGGCATGGCCGCCACCCGCGCCTCGGGCACCAACGCCGTGCGTTACGGCACCATGCGCGAGAACGTTCTCGCACTGACCGTGGTGCTGGCCGACGGGCGCATCATCCGCACCTCACGCCGGGCCCGCAAATCCGCCGCCGGCTACGATCTCACCCGTCTGTTCGTCGGTTCGGAAGGTACGCTGGGCATCATCACCGAGGTCACCCTGCGCCTGTACGGCCTGCCCGAAGCCATGGCCGCGGCCGTGTGCTCCTTCGATACGCTCGAGGGCGCCATCGACACCGTGATCCAGACCATCCAGCTGGGTATCCCGGTGGCGCGCATCGAACTGCTCGACGACGTGCAGATGGACGCCGTCAACAAGTTCTCCAGGCTCGACTACCCCGTCAGGAACACCCTGTTCGTCGAGTTCCACGGCACCCAGGCCGGCGTGCAGGAACAGGCCGAACTGGTGCAGGCCATCGCCCAGGACAACACCGGCGGCGAGTTCAAGTGGGCCACCAAGCCCGAGGAGCGGACCGCCCTGTGGACCGCCCGCCACGACGTGACCTACGCCAACAAGGCCCTGCGTCCGGGCTGCGAGATCTGGGCGACCGACGTCTGCGTGCCGATCTCGCGGCTGGCCGAGTGCATCATCGAGACCAAGAAGGACCTCGCCGAGAGCTTCCTCATCGCGCCGCTGGTCGGGCACGTCGGCGACGGCAACTTCCACCTCGGCTTCCTCATCGACCGCAACGACCCGAAGGAGATGGCCGAGGCCGAGCGTCTCAACGAGCGACTGGTGATGCGAGCCCTGGCCATGGACGGCACCTGCACCGGCGAACACGGCATCGGGCTGGGCAAGATGAAGTTCCTCACCGCCGAGCACGGCGAGGCCGTCAGCGTCATGCGCGCGGTCAAGAAGGCGCTAGACCCGCTCGGCATCCTCAACCCGGGCAAGATCTTCACCATGTGACCGGCCTCCCGGTCCCTCCGTTCGCGTGCCATGGGTGCCATCGACCGCGTCTACGTCAAGCCCAGCCCTCGGGAGCTGGAAGCCCGGTTCCTCGAGGTCCTGGCCGACGAACGAGTCCAGGGGATCGGTCACTGGGAGCTGAACGACCGCGGAGAGATCATCGTGAGTCCGGTCACGGGTGAACACTCCGGCGCCCAGTACGGGCTGGCGGCGGAACTGGAGCGGCAGCTGGGCGGGCGGGCCTGGGGCGGGCAGGGCATACGAAGACACGACGGTGCGCCCATCATCCCGGATCTGCTCTGGGCCAGCGAGGCCTTCTTCCGGGACCACAAGAAGCTCGGGATCCTGTCGGTACCGCCTCGCCTGTGCGTGGAAATCCCCTTCCCGTCGAACGACCCCGAGGCCTTGCGCGACAAATGCCGCATCTACCTCGCGCTCGGGGCCGAGGAGGCCTGGATCGTCGACCCCGTCACCGAAACCGCCGAGATTTACGCCGCCGAGGGACTGCAGGGCAGTTCGCGCCTGGCCTTCGACTTCGCGCCGCTGTGGGCGCGGTTGCGTTAGCGGTGACCGGCTCCTGCCGCGTCGCCCAGGCGATGCAGTGCCGTACAACTGGTGGCGCAGGGTCGATGACGGTCAACACCCATGCAGCTGCTGCATGTGGAGACGAGGCCTCATGCTGGCGGAAGACCTGAGTCCATGACCGAGGTCAAATCGCCAACGACCGCAATTGCGCTGGAAGACCTGCGCTTCAGCTGGCGTCCCGGCGCAGCACCGGTTCTCGAGATACCGGATCTGCGCATTGCGCACGGGGAACGCGTCTTCCTGCACGGCCCCAGCGGCAACGGCAAATCCACCCTGCTCGGCCTCATCGCCGGCGTGCTCTCACCGACGGCCGGCCGGGTCGAGGTGCTCTCGGCCAGCCTGCACGCCATGTCCGGCGCACAGCGCGACCGCTTCCGCGCCGACCACGTCGGCGTCATCTTCCAGATGTTCAACCTCATCCCCTACCTCGGGGTGCTGGAGAACGTCACCCTGCCCTGCGACTTCTCGTCCCGGCGAAGGGCCAGCGCCGGCGCCGGCAGGTCCACTGTGCAGACCGAGGCCAGGCGGCTGCTGTCGCGCCTCGGGCTGGATACCCCGGACCTGCTGGGCCGCCGCGTGACGGAGTTGAGCGTAGGCCAGCAGCAGCGCGTGGCCGCAGCCCGCGCCCTGCTCGGGCGGCCGGGGCTAGTGATCGCCGACGAGCCGACCTCGGCGCTGGACGCCGACCACCGCGCCGGCTTTCTCGACCTGCTGCTCGAGGAATGCGCCATCGCCGAGGCCACCCTGCTGTACGTCAGTCACGACCGCCTTGGCGTGGAGCGCTTCGACCGGGTGCTCGACCTGACGACGGTCAACCGCGCCGGCCGGAGCTGAGGCAATCCCGCATGTCCACCCTCCTGCGCCTTACCGCCGCCAGCCTGCGCAACCGCCGCCTCACCGCGGCGCTGACCATGCTGTCCATCGCCCTGTCGGTGGCCTTGCTGCTGGGCGTCGAGCGCCTGCGCGAGGAGACCCGCGCCGGCTTCGCCGCGACCGTCTCCGGCACCGACCTGATCGTGGGCGCGCGCAGCAGCCCGGCGCACCTGATGCTGTCCTCGGTGTTCCACATCGGCAACCCCACCAACAGCATCCGGCCCGAGAGCCACGACTGGGTCGCCACCCGGCCTGAGGTGGCCTGGACCATCCCGCTCGCCCTGGGCGATTCCCACCGCGGCTATCGGGTGCTCGGTACCACCGAAGCCTTCTTCACCCACTACCGGTTCGGGGAAGGGCGCGGACTGGCCTTCTCCTCCGGCAACGCCTTCACCGGCGAGCGCGACGCCGTGCTCGGCGCCGAGGTGGCGGTACGCCTGGGCTACCGGCCCGGCCAGCGCATCGTGCTGGCGCACGGGGCGGGCGACGTCAGCTTCATCGAACACGACGAGCAGCCGTTCCAGGTGGTCGGCATCCTGCGCCCGACGGGCACCCCGGTGGACCGCAGCGTACAGGTCCCGCTGCGCGGGCTGGCCCTGTTGCACGCGGCGGAGCAGGACGAGGGCGACCCGCTGGCGGCTGCGCTCCACGCCGGCTCCGGGGGGGACGACACCGACACCGCGCTCACCGCGGCCCTCGTCGGCCTGAAGCAGCGCAGCGCGGCACTGGGGCTGCAGCGCACCATCGGCGAGTACCCGGGCGAACCCCTGACCGCGGTCATGCCCGGCCCCACACTCATGGAGATCTGGGAGATCGCCGGGCTGGCCGAGCGCGCCCTGCTCGGCGTGTCCGTCATGGTCGTGGTGGTCGGGCTGGCGGGCATGCTCGTGGCCCTGCTCACCAGCCTCGGCGAGCGGCGCCGCGAGATGGCGGTGCTGCGGGCCATCGGTGCCCGCCCGGCCCACGTCTTCGCCCTCATCCTTCTGGAAGCTGTGTTGCTGACCCTGGCTGGCATCGTGGTTGGTACCGTGGCGCTGCAGGCTGGCCTACACTTCGGACAGGACGCCATCCTGTCGACACTCGGACTGCCGGTCGCGGCCCGCTGGCCCTCGTCCCACGAGGGGTGGCTGCTGCTTCTGGTGGCCTCGGCGGGCACCCTCATCGGGCTGCTGCCCGCCTGGCGGATCTACCGCCACTCGCTCGCCGACGGCATGACGCCACGGCTCTGAGCTCTGCCCGGAGACATCGCGATGCGCGCACTTCTGCTCCTGCTGTTGCTGGCCATCGCGGGGGCGGCGGCGGCCGACTCCCCCAGAGCGCTGATGTGGAAGGACCTCGCGCCCAGGGCCGCCGCCATTGAGAACCCCTTCGCCCAGCTCACCACCGACCAGCTGAAAATGCTCGCGGACGTCGCCGCGGTACGCGACCGCCGTGCGCGCGGCGACACCACCCTGTCCGCCGCGGACCTCGCCGAGGAGCAGGCCACCAGCCGTAGGCTCGCTCAGGCGGGCGTCGACGTGGACGGCCTGCTGGCGCGCCGCCGCGAGATCGCGGAGCAGAAGAAGGCCGGCGGTCACGCCCCGGTCGCGGCGCTGGACGGTCAGCTGGTACGCCTGCCGGGCTACGTGCTGCCGCTGGAGATCAGCGGCCGCCAGGTCACCGAGTTCCTGCTCGTGCCCTGGGTGGGGGCCTGCATCCACACCCCGCCGCCGCCGGCCAACCAGATCGTGCACGTCAAGCCGGACCGTCCCTTCGAGCTGAGCGGCATGTTCATGCCGGTGTGGGTGACGGGGCGGCTGTCCACCGGCAGCCTGAAGAAATCCCTCACCATGATCGACGGCAGCAGCGACATCGACATCGGCTATGCGCTGCGGGCCAGCGCCGTGGAGCCCTTCAGGCAGTGATGCGCCATCTGCTGCTGGCGGTCGGGCTGGCGGCGGCGCTGCCCGCGGCCGCTGCGGTGTTTCCGACCACTCCCGGCGACGACCTCATCGGCGAATGGCGCACGGAGCAGGTCCGGCCCGATGACACCCTGCTCGACATCGCCCGCCGGCACGACCTGGGGTACGAGGAGATCGTCCAGGCCAACCCCGGCGTGGACCCGTGGGTGCCCCCGGTGGGCGCCACCGTGCAGGTGCCGACGCAGTTCCTCCTGCCTCCGGGGCCGCGACGTGGTCTGGTGATCGACCTCGCGCGCATGCGGCTGTTCCACTACACCCTCGGGCCGACCGGTAGCGGTGTCGTCACCACCCACCCGCTCGGCATCGGACGCGAATTCCGCCTGCCCGCCGCCGGGCAGACCCGGGTGGTGGGCAAGCGCACCGACCCGGAGTGGATCCCGCCCCCATCGATACGGGCCGAACGCGCCGCCGAAGGCGAGACACTGCCGCCGCGCATCCCGCCCGGCCCGGACAACCCGCTGGGCAGCCATGCGCTCTATCTCGGCATCCCGGCCCTGCTCATCCACGGCACCCACCGGCCCTGGGGCATCGGCATGCGGGTATCCAGCGGCTGCCTGCGCCTCTACCCCGAGGACATCGCCAGCCTGTACGCCCGGGTGCCCGTGGGCACGCCGGTGCGCATCGTCCGCCAGCCCTTCGTGGTCGGCCGCTCGGGCGACGATCTGTACCTCCAGGTGAGCCCGGGCTTCCCCGAAGACGAGACCACCGATGGCAGCCTGCTCAACGACGTGATCCGCGCTGTGGCGACCCAGCGAAGGCGCCACGAGGAGGTGGACTGGGACGAGGTCTCGCGCGCCGTCGCGGAGCGCAGCGGCGCGATCGTGCGCATCGCGCCGACCCCCTGATGCGCATGCGCACCTCGTGGCGCCGCGGCGCCGTGCTTTCGGGTGCTCGCCGGGCAGCGTGCGCTTCGGTGGGGACATGTCTTGCAGGTGCTCGATCAGGTTCGCCAGGTGCTGTTGGCAATCGAAAAGCTGGAGAGCATGCGTCATGAGCGTTGATCACTACACCTACCGGGTCACCTGGTCGCCGGAAGATGGCGAGCACCTTGGCCTGTGCGCGGAATTCCCTTCCCTGTCCTGGCTGGCGGCTTGACTGGTACCGGCATCGTTTCCGAGGACGAGACCACCGAGGGCAGCCTGCTCAACGACGTGTTCCGCCCGTCTGCGCTGAATGTCACGACACGCTGGCACATCGCCCCTCCGAGGAATGACGTACTCCCTCCACACTTGCCGGGAAGTGGCCGCTGAAAGGCGATCCGACGTACAATAAATTGTACAGATAAGGAGTGATCATGGACGCAATCACTTACAGCACGGCCCGGGCGAATCTGGCCAAGACCATGGATCGCGTTTGCGAGGACCACGAGCCCATCATCATCACGCGCAACGGCGAGCAGTCCGTGGTCATGGTGTCGCTCGATGACTACCAGGCGCTGGAGGAGACCGCGTACCTGCTCCGCAATCCGGCAAATGCCCGACGCCTTCTTTCCGCAATCAGCCAACTCGTGGAGGGGAAAGGCAAGCTTCGTGAGCTCTCGGAGTGAAGGTTCTCTTCGCCGATGAGGCGTGGGAAGACTACCTCTACTGGCAGAAGCAGGACCGCAAGATGGTCGAGCGAATCAACAGGCTCATTCAGGAAGTGAATCGCGACCCCTTCTGTGGCGTCGGCAAGCCGGAGCCACTCAAACACGCGCTGTCGGGGTTCTGGTCCCGCAGGATCACCGACGAGCATCGGATGGTGTACCGCCTGGAAGGCGATCTGCTGCAGATTGCGCAGCTTCGCCACCACTACTGAACTCGAACGAACTGGTGTCCCATTGACACTGCCGGCGCTCGAAACTTGCAGCGGCGAGTTTCGGGGCCGCATTCCACCCGAACTGCATCGCGCCCTGGCCATGCAGGCGGCCGAACAGGGTGTGAGCCTCAGCAGACTGGCCAGCGCCAAGCTGGCAGCCTGACTGTCACCGGCATCGTTTCCGAGGACGAGACTACCGAGGGCAGCCTGCTCAACGACGTGATCCGCGCCGTGGCGACCCAGCGAAGGCGCCACGAGGAGGTCCACCCGGACGAGGTCTCGCGCGCCGGCGCCGTGAGGGGTCCGCCCCACCGGGTCATCAGGCGACCACTTCGGCCGGCGCAACGAGCAGTGCATCGTCGGCTGTCGCTGCACCCTTGAAGCAGCTGGCCGCTCCGCGTGGTTGGGATCGCCCGCCCCCTGTCGCCGACCTCCGCGCTACCGCGGCGCGGTCTGGCGTGCGTACTCCTCGGTGTCGTACCAGCCTCGTGAGACCATCACCTTGAAATCACCGTCGAGGTCCCACTCCTCCCATCCGGCAACGCGCAGGGTGTTCCCCGTCCCGGCGTGGGTGCCGGTGAAGGTCCAGAAGCAGGCGACGTGATTGCCGGCGGTTCTGACCTCGTCGTAGACAAGCGCGAGGTCCGGCACGTCCGCGAAGAACCCGGCCGCCATCCCGGCGATGGCCTGTCGCCCGATCCACGGCGTGCCACGGTTGATGACGGACTGGCCGTCCACCGCGTAGAACGCGGCAACCGCCTCGGGCGAGCCCGAGTTCCAGGCGGCGATGTAGGCGTCGGCGATCTCTCTGACTGTGTCGTGATTCAGTGTCATGAGTGCTTGCTCGGTCACAACGGGGTAAGCGCCTGCGCGCCCCGCGCGCGATGCTTCGCTTCGAGGTTGATCACAATCGCGGTCTGGTCACGGACCCGAAGACGGGAGGCCGCGCCCTCGATCCGACCACCCGGACCTTCGCCCCATGTGCTCCGGCAGACCTGCTTGGCAACCGTACACGCTGGTGACCGCTTCGTGGAGAAACACGGACGGGCGATGACGGACCCCGCCTGCGCGACCGGGCCGGCCGATCGCGCAGTTGCGTCCCTTACTTTCCCTGCGACTTGCGGAACATGCGATCGGCCTTCTTGTCGACGCGCTGCAGGGAAGACTGTGCCTCGCCCGCCTTGGCCAGAGCCGACGCCGCAGCATCTTTCGCAACCCCGGCCGTGGTCATCGCCTTCTCAGCCAGGGCGCGCGCCTCGGTGCCAGCCTTCGACGCGGCGAGCGCCTGCTGGGCCGACTCCTCCGCCGCCCGCGCTTTCACCAGCGCGGCATCCGCCCCCGCGCGCGCCGCCTTGGCTTCCGCCATGGCGGCCTCGGCCGCGGCCCTGGCCGCGGAAACCCGGTCGGGCTCGGGCGTTGCGGTCGTGCTGCACCCCGGCAACACGAACAGCAGTGCACCGCCCACCAGCCACACCTTCCCGCAGAACACGTCGGACTTCATGGCCCCCCCCTTCCGTCCTGATTGGAAAGCCCCGATTGTGTACCCATCCGTCATGCGCTGGTAGGGTCGCCGCGAGGGGATGCGCCTTCCCGGGACATGCGATGAATCATGGCGGCCATGAAGGCAATCCACAGACGGGACGGCGAGCCCTCACCCCGTTACGTCAGCGGGCCCACCGTCTGACGCAACGACGCGCATGCCACGGAGGATGACGGCAATGCCTTTATCCGGTCGCTGAGACCCGCTCCAGCAGGCTCCGGGCAGCGCGCAGGTCCATGGTCCCGAACCCCTCGGTGAACCCATCGAAGACCGGCTGCAGCAATGCGCGGGCAGCGGCGGCGCGGCCCTCATCTGCGAGATGCCCGGCGATGGTGGTGGCAGTGCGCAGTTCCCAGGACCGTGCGCCCTGCTGCCGCGCGCAGTCCAGTGACGCCCGCAGAGCCGCCGCAGCGTCCGCCTCGCGCCCGAGCGCATGCAACGAGCAGCCCTTCAGGCGGAGGATCTCCGCGAGATGGGCGCGCTCCTCCCAGCCGGGGCGGGCGACCTGCTCCAGGGACTCCTCGAGCATCAGCAGCGCCTGCTCGTGATCACCGGTCGCCGCCGCGGCCTCGGCGACCAGGGCCTTGAGATACGGGTTCCAGATGTTTGAACCGTGGCCGTGCCACATGGCAATGCCGTGCCGCAGTTGATCGATGGCGCCGCGCGCGTCGCCCGAGCGCAGCATGGCCACGCCGCGCATCACCTGGGCCATGACCTCGGAGACGAAGGGCACGCTGGCCCCCCGCCCCAGGCGCTCGGCCTCCTCGACGCGAAGCATCAGGGCTTCGGGCTCGCCGCGGTATTCGAGCACATGGGAGCCGACGGTCAGCGCGAACCCGAGATCGAAGGGATGACCGATGCGGCGCGCGTGCCGCTCCTTCTCCAGGAGGATGTGCAGCGCACGGTCCGGGAAACCCCGCATCCAGACGAAATGCGCCGCATACAGCCCATAGGCACTCATGGGGTCGAAGTTGCATTGCACCACGACGTGGGCGTGCGCGGCGGCATCGTAGCTGGCCAGAATCTCGTCGCCATGCCTCGCGGCTTCGGCCAGATCGCCCATCCAGAAGCGCGAGATCATGGCTTCGGAGTGCCCGACGATGGCGAGGTCGTCCCGCCCCACGGCCTGCGCTTCCGCAATCGCGTCGTGCGCCAGCGCAAGGGAATCCGCAATCCTGCCGCGTACCAGCATGTTCGCCCAAAGCCCCAGGGAAATCGGCATCACCGCGTCCACGCGCCCGAGCCGCCGCGCCAGCGCGAGTGCCGGGGCGAAACAGTCCTGTACCTGCTGCGCGGGCCAGCCTCGCAGGGCCATCCAGGCCGTGCCCAGCAGAACGCGCAGCTCGAGTTCCCGGAGCTCGCGCGCCGGGTCGGAAGGCAGCGTGTGGTTCAGGCGCAGGGCGATCTCGAGGTGCGAGATGGCCTCGTTCAGCGATATCCGGGACAACGCCTGCTCGCCCGCGCGGCGCCACAGGGGCACGGCCTCGGCCTCCATGCCGGCCAGGGTGTAGTGCTGTGCCAGCACCTCGGGCTCTTCGGCGAGCGTCTCGGGCAGGCGCTCGCGCATGGCCCCGGCGATGGCGGCATGCAGTTCCTGGCGCTTCGCCTTGAGCAGCGAGTCGTAGGCGGCGTCCTGCACCAGCGCATGCTTGAAGGTGTAGATCGCTTCCGGCGGAGTACCGCGCTGGAACACCAGGCCGGAGGCGACGAGGCTGTCCAGGGCGTCGGTCAGCTCCCTCTCCTTCATGGGCGAGACCGCCGCCACCAGGGCCCAGGGAAACTCTCGGCCCAGCACCGCGCCGATCTGCGCGATCTCCTTGACCGGGATGAGCCGGTCGAGGCGCGCCATGAGGGAGTCGCGCAACGTGGCGGGCACCGCCATGCGATCGACGCCGCGCTCGAACACGTAGCGCCCGTCCCGCTCCACCACCATGCCGGACTCGAGCACCGTCTTGGTGAGCTCCTCCACGAACAACGGGATGCCGTCGGTCTTGTCGACGATCTGACTCACCAGCTCCGCTGGCAGGTTGAGACCTCCGCTGACCTCGTCGATCAGGCGGGCGGCATGGCCGCGCGGAAGATGTTCCAGGGCGAGACGTGTCACGTGCACGTAGCGACCCCAGTCCGGTGCAAACTCCGGCCGGAAACTCACCAGCACGAGCAGCGGCAAGTCCGCGGCGCGCGCGACCATCAGGTCGAGCATCTCGACGGTGGTCGGATCGGCCCAGTGCGCGTCCTCGAAGATCACCAGCGTCGGGGCAGCCGCGGCCAGTTGCGCGACGATCCCGGCCAGCGCCTGGAGCGTTTCCTCCTTCTGCCGCTGCGGCGTCATCTCGAGCACACCAAAGCGCGCGTCGGCCGGCAGCGACAGCAGGCGGGCCAGCAGCTGGCATTCGAGCCGCCCGCCACCCCACTCGCCCGTCACCGCGCGTTCGAGTTTGTCGAGCCGCGCCTCGGGCACCTCGCCCCGCTCGAAGCGCAGTGCTCGCTCGAGGTGATCGATGATGGGGTAGAGCGCCGAGTTGGTGTGGAATGTGGAGCACTGGAACTCCAGCGTGAGCGAAACCCGGGCGCCAAGGCGTTCGCGGAGCGCACGCATGGTGCGCGACTTGCCGATGCCCGGCTCACCCACCAGCAGCGCGACCTGACCGCTGCCGGCGCGGGCGCGCTCCCAGCGATCGAGCAGCAGCGCCATCTCGTCATCCCTGCCCACCATCGGTGCGAGCGCGCCACGCCGCGCTGCGTCGAAACGGTTTGCCACATCGCTCGGACCCAGGACCCGCCACAGCCGGGTATCGCCGTCGATGCCCTTGAGGACATGCAGCCCGAGGTCCTCGTATTCGAAGGCGCGGCCGGCAAGTTCGCGCGTGCGCTCGGAAACGATGATCTCGCCGGGCCTGGCGCTAGACTGCAGGCGGTGCGCGAGATTGGGGGTCTCACCCACGGCCGTGCGGTCCTGGGCGAGGATGTGCGACACCACCACCAGCCCCGAGGCGATGCCCAGCCGGACCTCGAGCCGCTCCCCGGCCACGGGCGGCAGCGCCTGCACCTCCTCCACGACAGCAAGCGCGGCGCGCACTGCACGCTCAGCCTCGCCCTCGTGCGCCAGCGGGTAGCCGAAGTAGGCCAGGACACCGTCGCCCAGGATCTGCGCGGCGTAGCCCTCGAAGCGCTGAATGGCCCGGATGGCCGCGGCGTGATAGCCGGCGATGACCCT
>JBILUV010000391.1:0-2916 GCA_044370825.1 Burkholderiales bacterium
GCCCGGGGCCAGGGGTGACGTGACGGTGATCGCATTGGACAGCGTGTTTGCCGCGCCGGTCTTCGATCCCGTCCGGGCACTGGTGTACTACGCCAACGCTTCCGATATCCGACACACACTCGTCGACGGAAACCCCATCCTCCGCAACGGCACACTGCCTGGCGTCGATGTGGCGGACATCAACCGGCGCGCCAAGGCCGCATGCGTGCGTATCTGGGGTCTAGCCCAGGGGCGCGGCATGCTGCCCGAGGGGCTGCTTCGGCCCGGACATGACTTCACCTGCAGGTGCTGACAGGGGATGGCGATGACGATGGAGCCCCGTTCGGATCGCAGCCGTGTGACGGTTGTGCGTGGTGGCACGGTCTGGACGGGTGGGTTTTCCGCGCGTGTGCTCCCGCGGACGGATCTCGTGATCGAGGACGGCGTGGTCGTCGCGCTGGAGTCTGACTATCGCGGACGGATTGATGTGGAACTGGACGCGACGGACTGCATCGTCGCTCCCGGCTTCATCAACGCGCATGTCCACCCGGGGACCACGCCTCGTTCGCGCGGCCTCGCGGAGGACGCGCGTCTTGGCCCAGGCATGGCATACTATCACGCGACGCTGCCGACGCAGCTCCTAGGGCCGGAGGTGCTGACGCCCGAGGATGTAGCCCTCATCACCGAATGGGATACCCTCGCGATGCTGCGGGGCGGCGCGACGACGATCGTCGCAGAGTATTTCGGCTCGCCGGCAGCGTGGATCCCACTTGTTGGTCGTTATGGATTTCGTGGTCAGCTTGGGCTGACGTATCCGAACCGGCTTGGTGCGATTGGTTTTGTGAAGGATGGTCGGATCCAGTCACAGGATGCGGGAGACGTGGGTGATGCGCTGCGTGCGGGTGTTGCGTTGCATGATGCGCATGACGGAGCGTTTGGCGGGCGCCTGAGGACGCATCTTTCGCCGCATGGTCCTGACACGGTTCCGGACGATGTGCTGAGGGAGACGCGTCGTTTGTGCGACGAGCGTGGTCTTCGTGCGCATCTGCACCTGTGCCAGCACAAGGCGGAGCTCTCGGCGATTGAGCGGCGCAGCGGCAAGACGCCCGTGCGGCACCTGCACGACATCGGGTTTCTTGGGCCGCATGTGATGGCGACACATGTGACCTATGTTTCTGGCGAGGATATCCCGCTGTTGGCATCGAGCGGGACGCATGTGGTGCATGCGAGCTACCGGAAGGCGAAGGAGGGGATCACGTCGCCGTTCTGGGAGTTCCTGGACGCCGGGGTGAATGTTGCGATCGCGACGGACAGCTTTTCGCACGACATGGTGCTGGACCTGAAGCTTGCGTGCCTGCTTGGGAAGGTGAGGCTGGGCCGGGTGGACCGCCCTGATGCGGAAACGGCGCTGACCTGCGCGACGGCGGGTGCGGCGCGGGCGCTTGGCCGCACGGATCTTGGGCACCTGGAGCCCGGGGCCAGGGGTGACGTGACGGTGATCGCATTGGACAGCGTGTTTGCCGCGCCGGTCTTCGATCCCGTCCGGGCACTGGTGTACTACGCCAACGCCTCCGATATCCGACACACCCTCGTCGACGGAAACCCCATCCTCCGAGACGGCACACTGCCTGGCGTCGATGTGGCAGCGCTGCGACGGCGTGTCAGCGAGGCATGTGCACGCCTCTGGACGCTTGCCGCTGAGCGCGGCGCGCTGCCCTGTGGCTGCGTCTATCCGCCCGGATCGGTCTTGCGCGCCGGCTGACGGCTCGGATCAGGCGAATCCGGGCGGGCGCGGCAGGCCTTCTGGCCAAAGTGCGGCTTCAAGCAGGGACGAGAGCGACAGCAGTGCCAGGTCGGAGCCGAACGCCCCGATCATCTGCACACCCGCCGGCAGACCCTCCGGCGAGAGCGGCCCGGGGAGTGCGACTGCGGGCAACCCCAGCATGTTCACAACGACCGAAAACGCGCCGCCTGCCCGGGGGCCGGCCGGGACGCCGCCTATCGTCTCCGGGAAAGGGCGGCCGACCGACCAGGGCAGCGTGGCCGAGGCAGGAGTCAGCACCGCATCCACCTCGGCGAATGCCGTCGCGCAAGACAGGCGAAGGGCTGCGATCCGGTCGAGCGCCTCAAGCACAGCATAGGCAGGCAGGCCGAGCCCGGCTTCGGTAAGCCCCCGGATGATCGGTGTCACCTTCTCCTCCCACCCGGCATGCTGGCGCACGACACGCGCGACGCCTGCTGCGACGATCGTTGCGAACAGCGCATTCGTCTCGTCCGGATCCCAAAAGGGGGACATGGATCGTACTTCAACCCCATGACGCCGCAGCGCCTCCGCCGCCGCCATGGTTGCCGCCTCCTCGGCGGGGTCGCAGGGCTGGCCCTGGATACCTGCGACCAAGCCGACACGCGCAGAACGTCTTGGCGGTGCGATGTCCGCCGGCAGCAATGCGTGGCCGAGCGATGCGCGATCGCGTCGGTCGGGTCCTGCGATCACATGCAGCATCAGCGCGGCATCTTCGACACTCCGCGCCAGGGGGCCGATCACCTGGTAATCGGCGGCCAGCGGAGGAAAGGCGATGCCCTCGCTGCCTGGCAGCCGAGCGACCAGGCCGGTCGATGGACGTACCCCGACAAGGCCGCAGTAGCAGGCAGGCCGACGGATCGAGCCGGCCGCATCGGTCCCGAGACCGAGGGGCCCGACGCCCGCAGCGACAAGCGCTGCGCCCCCTCCGGATGAGCCGCCTGGCGTGCGCGACAAATCCCAAGGGTTGCGCGTGACGCCGAATACGCGATTCTCGGTGATGCCGGCCATGGCGAGTTCCGGCGTGTTGGTCTTCGCCCACAGTACGGCGCCTGCGGCGCGAAGACGCTCTATGGCAATGTCGTCCTCCGTCGCGATGTGATCGGCGAACAGCAGCGATCCCCAAGAGCAGGGTA
>JBILUV010000392.1:0-2912 GCA_044370825.1 Burkholderiales bacterium
CCTGATGTCGGTCGAGTTGATGCTGCTGGCCGTGAACCTGAACCTCGTGGCCTTCAGCGCGCATCTCGGTGACCTGACGGGCCAGGTGTTCACCATGATGGTGCTGACGGTGGCGGCCGCGGAAGCGGCCATCGGGCTGGCGATCGTGGTCGTCTATTTCCGCAACCGCGGCACGATCGAGGTGGATGACATCTCGACGCTGAAAGGCTGAGCGCATGTTCGTCGGCGCCGTCTTCTTCCCGCTGCTTGGTGCGGTGGTCTCGGGCCTCTTCGGCCGGTGGATCGGCGATCGCGCGGCGCAATGGTCCACCGTCATATTCATGGCGCTCGCCGCCGCCTGCGGTGCGCTCGGCTTCTGGCAGGTGGCCTTCGGGCATGCGCCCGCCACGGTCGTGATCGCGACATGGATCGATGTCGGCGGCTTCGAGGTGTCCTGGGCGCTGCGCTTCGACACGCTCGCGGCGGCGATGGTCGCAATGATCACGCTGATCTCGACGCTGATCCATCTGTATTCCGTCGGCTACATGTCGCACGACGAGACGCCGAGTCGTTTCTTCGCCTATCTGAGCCTGTTCACCTTCATGATGCTGATGCTCGTGACGGCGGACAATCTGCTGCAACTGTTTTTCGGCTGGGAAGGGGTCGGCCTCGCGAGTTACCTGCTCATCGGCTACTGGTACGATAAGGACAGCGCGAACGCCGCGGCCATGAAGGCGTTCATCGTCAACCGCGTCGGCGATCTCTTCTTCATGCTCGGCATGGCGTTGACGTTCTGGACCTTCGGTTCGATCGAGTTCGCGACGATCTTCGAGGGGGTCGAGGCTGCGCGCAGCGCGACATTCTGGGGCCTGCCGGCGCTGGAAGTGATCGGCGTGCTGCTCTTCCTTGGCGCTATGGGGAAGTCGGCGCAGCTTGGCCTTCACACCTGGCTGCCCGATGCGATGGAAGGCCCGACGCCGGTTTCCGCGCTTATTCACGCCGCCACCATGGTGACCGCTGGCGTGTTCCTCATGGCGCGAATGTCGCCGGTGATGGAGTATGCGCCCGTTGCGCTCGCCATCGTCTGCGTGGTCGGCGCCTCGACCGCGTTTTTCGCAGCGACCGTCGGCTGCGTGCAGAACGATATCAAGCGCATCATCGCGTATTCCACCTGTTCGCAGCTTGGCTACATGTTCTTCGCAATCGGTGTTGGCGCCTATCAGGCTGCGGTGTTCCACCTCATCACGCATGCCTTCTTCAAGGCGCTGCTGTTCCTCGGCGCCGGCAGCGTCATCCACGCCATGAGCGACGAGCAGGACATCCGCCGCATGGGCGGCATCTGGCGGAAGATCCCGCTCACCTATGCCATGATGTGGATCGGCAGCCTTGCGTTGGCCGGCATTCCCTGGTTCGCCGGCTACTACTCGAAGGATTTCGTCCTGGAGGCCGCCTACGCCGCTCATACGCCGCAGGGCATGTATGCCTTCGTACTCGGGCTGCTCGCGGCGCTGCTGACGGCCTTCTACTCCTGGCGCCTGATCATCCTGACCTTCCACGGCGCGCCCCGCGCGGACCAGGAGACCATGGACCACGTCCACGAGAGCCCATGGGTCATGCTGGTGCCGCTTCTCGTGCTGTCTGCAGGTGCGCTGTTTGCCGGCTATCTCCTGAAGTATCCCTTCGTGGGATCGGGCTGGCAGTCCTTCTGGCAGGGCTCCATCGTGAATGCGCCGCACAACCACATCATCGAGGCGGTTCATCACGTCCCAGGATGGGTTCCCGTAATCCCGACGGTTGTTGCGGTGGTCGGCATCGTCACGGCCTTCCTGCTGTACATGGTTGCCCCGGCAATCCCAGGGCGGCTGGCGGCGGCCGCACCTGGATTGTACCGCTTCCTCCTGAACAAGTGGTACTTTGACGAGTTGTATGATCGGATTTTTGTCCGCCCCGCACGGCGCCTTGCGCAGGTCCTATGGCGAACCGGGGATGTCCGGATCATCGACGGGATGCCGAACGGTGCGGCGTCGCTTGCGGCGGGCGCGGCCCGCGGCGTGGCCAGGTTCCAGACAGGGCGGGTCGCGAACTACGCTCTCACCATGATCGGCGGCCTCGTGATCTTCGCCACTCTGCTGCTGCTCGGAGTCGGCCGATGAACGCCGCCGGGTTTCCCCTCCTGTCGCTGGTCACCTTCCTGCCCCTGGCCGGCGCGGCCATCATCATGTCAGTCCGCGGCGATGAGCAGACGGTCGCGTCCAACGCCCGCTGGACGGCGCTCTGGACGAGCCTCATCACCTTCGTCCTCTCGCTCGTGCTCTGGTTCCGGTTCGACACGACGACCGCGGATTTCCAGTTCGTCGAGCAGGCGGAGTGGTTCCCCGCCCTCGGCGTCGGCTATCACATGGGCGTGGATGGCATCTCGGTGCTGTTTGTCCTGCTTGCCACCTTCCTGACGCCGCTCTGCATCCTGGCCTCGTGGGAAAGCATCACGACCCGCGTCCGAGACTACATGGTCGCCTTCCTCGTGCTTGAGACGATGATGGTCGGCATGTTCTGTGCGTTGGATTTCGTATTGTTCTACATCTTCTTCGAGGCGGTGCTCATCCCGATGTTCCTGATCATCGGGGTGTGGGGCGGGCAGCGGCGCGTGTATGCGGCCTTCAAGTTCTTTCTTTATACCTTGGCCGGGTCTGTGCTCATGCTGCTCGCGATCCTGGCGATCTGGTATCGGGCAGGCACGACCGACATCCCTACATTGTTCGGCCTTGCGATCCCCGCTGACCTGCAGGTCTGGTTCTTCCTCGCCTTCCTGGCGTCCTTCGCCGTCAAGGTGCCGATGTGGCCGGTCCATACCTGGCTGCCTGACGCGCATGTCGAGGCTCCGACCGCCGGGTCCGTCATCCTTGCTGGCGTGCTGCTGAAGATGGGCGCCTATG
>JBILUV010000394.1:0-2883 GCA_044370825.1 Burkholderiales bacterium
GCATCCGGGTGACAGCATACGCCCGGAATGGTTCGCCCCCCCGCTCCCCTGACGGACGCCGCCCGTCACGCTGATGCTGCGCTTCGACCAGGTCGTCGGCATCGACTATTCCGGCGCGGGCCTGCCGGTGGACGGCCTGCCTGGCCTTCAGGTGTTCGCCGCCGCCCCCGGCGAGATGCCGGTGGCGGTCGCTCCGCCGGCCGGCGCGCGGCGCTGGTCGCGGCGCAGCGTGGGGCACTGGCTGCGCAGTCGCATCGACGCCGGCGCCGTGCTGCTGGTCGGCATCGATCACGGGTTTTCGTTTCCCGACAGCTACCTCCGACGTAACGGGCTGGACGCCTGGCCAGCCTTTCTGGAGGACTTCTGCCGCCACTGGCCGACCCTCGAGGACGACTGCACGGTGGAGGCGGTGCGTACGGGCGAGATCTGGCAACGCAGACCCGACCCGGGCGCCCGGCGCGAGGGCGACAGTGGCGAGTTCCGGCTGTGCGAGCGCTGGACCTCCTCGGCGAAGAGCGTGTTCCAGTTCGACATGCAGGGCTCGGTGGCCAAGTCCACCCACGCCGGCATCCCCTGGCTGCATTGGTTGCGCGAGCACTGCCGGCCGGTGCCCTGGTGCTGGCCGTTCGATGGCTGGCAGCCGCAGGCCGGGAGCACGGTGCTGGCCGAGGTGTACCCGTCGCTGGTGCGCAACCGCTACCCGCGCGAGGGGCGCAGCGTCGACGAGCAGGATGCCTACGCCACCGCGCGCTGGCTGTCCGGTGTGGTGGCCCGCGGCCTGCTGGCCCGCTACCTCGAGCCGCCGCTCACACAGGCGGAGCGTGAGCTCGCGGCGCGCGAGGGCTGGATCCTCGGGGTGGGCTGATCCGGTGCTCGGCCCCGGACGTTGGCGCCGTCCCATGTTCCGAAGCAGCGGCCGGCGCGGACCTGCGGGACCGTGCATGGGTGCCAATCTTCACGGCATGCTGTTATGTTCCGACCGGGAGCCGCGAGCCAGGCAGCGCCGTGGCCCCATCATCGCAACAGGAGGCAACCCCATGATCCGTACCCTCACCGCGGCAGCCGCCGCCGCCCTCATCGCCTGCGCTCCGGCGCTCGCCCAGGAAAAGAAGACCGTGCTCGGCATCGACGCGGCGAAGAAGATCGCGGCCGGCTGCGTCGCCAAGGCGAAGGCCGAAGGCTGGAGGATGAACATCGCCATCGTCGATGACGGCGGCAACCTGAAGTATTTCGAGCGCATGGACGGCTCGTTCCGCGGCAGCATCGAGATCGCCCAGCTCAAGGCCAATACCTCGTCCATGTTCCCCTTCCCGAGCAAGATGCTTGGCGAAATCGCGCAGCGGGTGCCGGGCATCGCCCACGTGCCTGGGCTGGTGACCTTCGAGGGGGGCGTGCCCATCAAGACCGCCGGCGGCGAGCACATCGGCGCCATCGGCGTAAGCGGCGCGAGTTCGGAGCAGGACGGCATCTGCGCCCAGGCGGGACTGGACGCCGCCAAGGAAGATCTGAAGTGATCGATCCGCGCCGGGCGCTCGGCCCGGTGCGGATGTCCGCGGCGTCGGCGCCTCAGCGCGACGGTGCCGCGGGTGTATCTCCGTCCAGCCGGTAGGGCAAGGGGGCGAAGTGCCGGCCGGCCGGAATTCCAGCTTCGATGGCCCGCATCCGGTCCTCGCTCGCCGGGTGGGACGACAGGAACACGGGTAGACCCGAGCCCTCGGCCATGAGCTTGCGGAAGAAGGCGGCCATGCCCTGGGGGTCGATGTCGTTGTCCAGCAGGCGGCGTACGCCGAGGGCGTCGGCCTCGGTCTCCTGGTTCCGCGAAAAGCTCAGCGTGCCCAGGCTCTCGGCCCAGGAGGCTGCAAGTGAGCCGCCGGCATCACCCAGCACGAGCGACAGGACCACCCGCCAGCCCGCGCCGTGCACCAGCCCGCGCAGGCCGTGGCGACGCTCGACATGCTGGATCTCGTGGGCCAGTACCCCCGCCACCTCCTCGGCGCTGCCGGCTTTTTCCAGCAGCCCCGTGTGGAAGACTATGAAACCGCCCGGCATGGCGAAGGCGTTGATGCTCGGATCGCGCGCGACGTGGAATTCGTAGGGATAGCGCGAGCCCCGGGTGAGGCGGGCCCCGAGTTCACGCAGCATGGGCAGGGCGGGGTGATCCTCGACCAGCGACAGACGACGGCGTTGTTGGGCGAAGGCATCGCGTCCGAGGCTGATCTCCATCTCCACCGGGATGTACGAAACCGCCCAGTCCACGACCGGTCCTGCCAGCGCCAGGAAGGCGGCGAGCAGCACCACGGGGATGCCGACGAGCAGTGCGATCAAGCCCGCCGAGATGCTGCGGGTGGCGCGCACGGACCGGCCGGAGGTCGGCCGGGCGTCCCGCAGGTAGGGCGCGAGAGCCCGGGCGGCATCGGCATCCCCGAAGGCCAGGGTCCAGCGGCCCTCGGGGAGATCCCACTCCAGGAACAACTGGCTGTCGTTGAAGCCGCCACGACGCCACTGCAGGGTGCGCCAGCCGGGCACCTGGGGCGCGGGCTCGATGCCACTGACCTGCAGGCCCAGCGCGGAAACGCGGCAGCGCACATCCCCGCCGCTGCCGTGGAGTCCCGGACCGTGGAGCCGGGCCTTGAATTGGCGCCCGGTCTCCGGCGTCACTCGTCGTCGCCGCCGAGCAGGCCACCGAGGGCGGCGCCCCCGAGCATGCCGCCCAGCACCGACCCCTGCTCACGCGAGCCGCCCATCTGCGGCGCCGCCGCGAAGATGCGGCTGGCCAGCCGCGACAAGGGCAGGGACTGCAGCCACACCGTGCCGGGCCCGCGCAGCGTGGCGAAGAACAGGCCTTCGCCGCCGAACAGTGCGGTCTTGATCTTGCCGACGTAC
>JBILUV010000111.1:0-10788 GCA_044370825.1 Burkholderiales bacterium
CGCCGGCGGAGCGGATCATTGCGTGCGGCTGGTGCTGGACACCAACGTCTGCCTGGATGTGCTGGTGTTCAACGACCCGGAGATCGCCGGACTGTCAGCGGCGATCGCATGCGGCCGGGCCGTGGCTTTCACCGACCGGACCTGTGCCGAGGAACTCCGGCGCGTGCTCGCCTATCCCCTCGGCAGGTTCACCCTGGATGCCGCCGGCCGCGAACGCGCCTGGGTGCGCTACCTCGCCCTCTCTCGGTCCTGGGCCGAGCCCGCACCACCGTCCGCGCGCGCGCGCCTGCCACGCTGCACCGACCCGGACGACCAGCGCTTCCTGGAATTGTCCCTGGCCTGCGGGGCCGACGCACTGGTCACCCGCGACCGCGCACTGCTTCGCCTCGGGAGCCCACGCCACGCCCTGCCGTTCGCCATCGTCGGGCCTGGCAGCCTGTCGGATCGGCCGTTGCGCACCGCGGGGTGAACCATCATGCATCGGACGTTGCGCGCCCGTGCACAGCCCGTCGAGATTGCGTAGAGTGCGGTTGATGCAGATCGATTTCGCGGTACGCGGCGAGTACATCCAGCTTGACCAACTGCTCAAGGCCACCGGTCTGGTGCCCTCCGGCGGGGCCGCCCACGGCGCGGTCGAGGCCGGTCTGGTGAGCGTCGACGGCGCGCCGGAGTCCCGCAAGCGCGCCAAACTCAGGCCGGGTCAGGTGGTCACTTTCCAGGACGCCACGATCCACCTCGCCGCCGCCGGGCCGTGACGTCGCCGGACGAGGCCCGGCCCGCATCGGTGCCGCCGGGCCCGGGCATCTGGGTCGATGCCGACGCCTGCCCTGTGGTGGTCAAGGAGATCCTCTATCGCGCCGCCACGCGCACCGGCACCCGCGTGACCCTGGTGGCCAATCAGGCGCTGTCGGTGCCGTCGTCGCCGTGGATCCGCGCCATCCAGGTTCCACGCGGCTTCGACGTTGCCGACAATCACATCGTCGCCGCCATCGGCGCCGGGGAACTGGCCGTGACCGCCGATCTTCCGCTGGCGGCGGCGGTGGTGGACAAGGGAGCCGAGGCGCTCAATCCGCGCGGCGAGCACTACCACCGCGGCAATGTGCGCGAGTTGCTGGACCTGCGCAACTTCATGGACACGCTGCGTTCCGCCGGCATGCAGACCGGCGGCCCGCCGGCCTTCGGACAGGCCGACCGGCAGCGCTTCGCCGGACAGCTGGACCGCTGGCTGGCGGCACGCCGGCGCTGAGCGACCCGCCGGCTGGCGATCAGGCGGCGGCCGCCTGCGCGGCGAGCGTTGCCGCGAAACGCGGATAGGTCTCGCCGATCTCCTCGCGGATGCGCCCGCGGATCAGGCCCAGGGTGGCCGCGTCCGGCCCCGGTGTCTCGGGCACCTGCCCGGGACGGTCGAAGTCGAAGCCGGTGTTGTCGAGAATCTCCTCCACCGTGTGTCCCGGGTGCACGCTGTCGAGCCGGAAACGACGGCGTTCGCGGTCGAAGCTGAACAGGCCCAGACCCGTGACCATCTTCCATGGCCCGCCTGGGCGATACACGCCCGGCGGGCTCCAGCCCGGGGCGCTGACGAAGTCGACCGTCGGCACGAACACCCTGGGGGTGTGTTCCTCCCGGAACAGGATCACCCGAGGCACGAGGAAATACAGGTAGCTGGAGCCGAAGCAGCCGGGCCAGCGCACGCCTCCGTCGGGGTAGTGTCCGGTGCCGACCAGGTTGATGTTGGCCTCGCCGTCGATCTGTCCGCCACCCAGGAAGAATGCATCCACGCGGCCCTGGGCCGCCATGTCGAAGGTCTCGACGCCGCCGTTGGTGAAGCTGTTGTGGCGCTGCGAGCCGAGCACATTGACGCGCAGCCTGCCGCCACTACGCGCCCGCGCCAGCAGCGCAGCAGACCCGGGAATGGGCGAGGACGCGCCCACGACGATGTGCCGGCAGCCCTCGAGCAGACCGGCGATCACCGCCACGAGATGCTCGGTGGGCGTCACCGCCTCGCGCCCAGTCACGCCGCCGTCCCCAGTGCCGCCGGACCCAGCCAGCAGTCCAGCCAGGCGCGGAAGCCCTCGTCGGTGCGCGCCATGCGGGCGTAGTCGCCCAGCGCCGCCTCATCGGCGAAGTACTCGTCATGGAAGCGCAGGGGTCCAGCCCCGTGCGCCACCCGGGCCACGCCCGTCACGTAAAGCGACGGGATCACCCCGGGCGAGCGGTCCGGATCGGCCAGCAGATCCTCGTCGACGATCCGCTCCACAGTGGCATAACAGGCGCGGGCCGCCTGGGCCATGGTCAGCAGATCGCGCGAGCGGCCGATGAACACGTTGCCGCGTCGATCCGCTGCCGGCGCGTGAAACAGGGCCACGTCCGGGCGTATCGCGGGCAACAGGGTCACGGGGTCGCCGGCGCAGAACGGGTTGTCGATCACCTTCCAGTCGGAGCGGCTCGCCAGCAGGTCGGACCCGATCAACCCCCGGAGCGGAATGAAGGGCAGCCCTTTCTGGCCGGCCTGCAGGGCCGCGTGGATCGCCGGACAGGTGGCATCGAGCACACGGATCGCGCCAGCGCGCAAAGCGGCGGCAAAGCGCGGACCGGTGCCGAATTCCCCCAGGGTCACCGCCGAGGTCTCCACGGTCGCCACACAGCCGGCACCGATGAGCACATCGGCCTGGAGGCCGCTGATGGGCACGCACACGAGGTGAAGACCGCGGGCACCGCGGCGCACCAGCTCGCGCGTCACCGCCATCGACACGCCGCTGCTGTCCTGCGAGATGGCGACACGGGCGCCGTCGGGGATCGCGGCGGCAATCGCCGCGGCATCGGGAAACACCGGCCCGTCCACGAGGCTGTCCTCAGCCCTGGGCCGCGGGCGGCTGGAAGAAGGGCGCCGGCCGCAGGACCTTGTTCTCCATGCTGTCCAGCATGGGCATGGCCTTGTCGAGGAAAGCGAGCCAGCCCGGTTCCTTCATCAGTTCGGCGCGTCTCGCCTCGCGATCCGCCAGGCTGTCGTAGGCCCACATGTGCACCACCTGGGACAGCGGCCCGATGTCGTTGGAGACATACCAGCCGATGTTTCGGCCCAGGTGTTTCAACTGCAGGGGATAGCCTTCCGCGGCGTAGAGCTTGAGGTAGTCGTTGAGCCTGCCAGGCTTCACGGCATACGTGCGGTGGTCGACGATCATCGCCTGTCCCTGGGTCTGGTGGATGAAGACCGGGAGGTTAGCACTTCCCCGGGGCATGCCGCCCCGGGGAAGCCAGGCGTCACTGTACCTTGAGCTGGTAGTCCTTCACGGTGGCGGCGATCTCCACCCGACGGTCCTTCTGCAGACATTCGATCATGGCCGGGCGATCGAGGCCTTCGCACTGGTCGTTGGTCGGCTGGGAATCGCGCTCGCCCCGCCCCTGGACCCGCAGCTTGTAGGGAGGCACGCCCTTGTTCATGAGATAGCCCGCCACGGCCCACGCGCGCTTCTCGGACAGGCGCTGGTTGTAGTCCTCCTCGCCCAGCCGATCGGCAAAGCCCATGACGTGGAGACGGTCGTAGGCGGACTCGTTGAGCTTGGACGCCAGAACATCCAGGATGGCCTTGACCTCGGGGCGCAGCTCATAGCGGTCGAAGTCGAACATGCCGCGCTCGTCGAGGCTGAGCGACATCGGCAGCATGCCGTCGAGCTGCTGCAGCCGCTCGTTCTCGTCGATGAGCACACGATTGGCGGCGGTCTCGATACGCCCGCGCTTCTCGGCCTCGACCCGCTCGGCCAACTCACGGGCCAGCCGTTCCTCTTCGGCGAAACGCTGCTGTTCGGTCATCCGCTCCTTCTCGGCCGCGCGCTGCTCCTCCTCGACCCGTCGTGCCTCCGCAGCACGATCGCGCTCGATCATTCGCTCGGCTTCGGCCTGCCGCGCCGCGGCCGCCCCCGCCCCTTCCGCGGCCCGGGCCGGACGGGCCTGCTCCTCGGCGGAGCGGGCACCGCCGCCCGCCCCCGCGGCACCGCCCTGAGCGCCGGTGGAACCCGCCTGGGAGCCTCCTGCCCCATCCCGAGTACTTCCGGCTCCCGCCTGAGCACCCGCGACCCCGGCCTGAGTACCGGAGGCTCCGGCGCCGGCCTGGGGTCCGCCAGCACCGGTGCCTGCCGTGCCTCCGGCCGCAGCCGTCGAACCGGCGCCATCCCTGCCACCTGCTCCGGCAGGGCCGCCTGCAGTGCCGTCCTTGCCGTTTCCGGCGCCACCCGCGCCCGTCCCTGCGGAGCCGGCTGCAGTGGCGTCTCTCCCGGTTCCAGCGCCGCCCGCCGCCACCCCCGCGGAGCCGGCTGCGGCACCGTCCTTGCCTGTTCCAGCGCCACCTGCCCCAGCCCCGGCCGCGCCAGCACCACCGGAGGCGCTGCCGCCACCTGTCTCCGTGCCCGCGCGTTGCGCCTGATCCCGCGCGATTGCCTCCGCCACGGGGTCGTACCGACTCCGATCCGGCGCTGCGACGACGGCATCGGTCCGGCTTGCATCCCGACCTCGACCTGGACCCGTTCCCCCGTCGGTCAGCGGCCGGTTGGTAAGGTCCCGGAAGGGATCTTCGGCCGTACCACCCGACAGATTCGACCCGGCGCCTGTGCCGCCACCGGCACGACCGGCCTCCGAGCCCGCCGTCCCCGAACGGGCCTCGGCATCCGTTCCACCGCCCCTGGCACCGGTCGTACTGCCGATGGGCTGGGTGGCGCAACCGGCGAGCGCGGCGGCCAGCACCAGAGCCGACGCCTGCGCCAGCCGCAGAGGGAGGGTGGGAAGGGACGGGATCGGGGATCCTGAATGTCTGGACATGTGCATCACCTCGCAAAATGCTTTCCTGGCTTGTTCGCCTGTCTGGGCTTTACGGTTCCCCCTGCGTCCCCTTGAGCACGACGTGCGGGGCGGCGGTAAACAGCCCATTGTCATTCGGTTATGGTCTCATGTTCGTTGACCGCGCGGAATGCGCCGGACCCGGGCGGGAGAACTCCGGCGCGTCCCCGGCATCAGAGCAATGCCCCGTTACAATCGCGACCGATGCGCCTGCTTCTTGTCCTGCTGCTGTTCCTCGCTCGTCTGGCCTCCGCCACGCCGGTGCAGGTGCCCCATGCCACGGCCGAACTCGTGGCGGAAATGACGCACGCCCGTGCCGGCGAGCGCGTCACGATCGGCCTGCACCTCGCGCATGAACCGGGTTGGCACACCTACTGGAAGAACCCCGGCGACTCCGGCATGCCGACCCGCATCGCCTGGACACTGCCTGACGGCGTACGAGCCGGAGCCATCCGCTGGCCTGCGCCGGAGCGAATTCCCGTCGGTCCGCTCACCAATTACGGTTACGGCGGCGAGGTCTTGCTCCTGACCGACCTGGAGTTGCCGCGCGACTGGCCAGCGGGCCGCCCCGTCGCGATCTCCGCGCGCGCGGACTGGCTCATCTGCAAGGAAATCTGCCTGCCCGGCGGTGCCATCCTCACGCTCGAGTTGCCGACCTCGGCCGCCCCGCCCGAGGCCGACACCCGTTGGGGGCCGGCCATCGCCGCGGCCAGGCGCCAGGTGCCGGCCAGGCCTGCCGGCTGGAGCGCCTCCATCGGCGTGACCGAGGCGCACCTCGTGCTCAGCCTCGTGCCGCCGGATGCAGGCGCCACCGAACTCGAGCGACTCGAGTTCTTTCCGGACGATCCCGAAGTCATCGACAATCCCGCTTCGCAGGTCCTCGAGAAGACCCCGGAAGGCTATCGCCTGCTGCTCACCGCGGCGCCGGCCTTCAGCGGCCTGATCAAGCGGCTGTCGGGTGTGCTCGTGGCCAGCCCGGGCTTCGGTCAGGCGCAGGCGGTGGAGGTTTCCATGCCATATCCCGGCGGCGCCCCCGAGCGCCGCGCGGCCCGACCAGTCGCCGCGCTGACGGCGGTCGACATCCAGGCAGCCGCCGGGCCCGCCCCCGGCGCCTCGATCGGCCTGATGGCAGCGCTCGGACTGGCCCTCGTGGGCGGCCTCATCCTCAACCTCATGCCCTGCGTGTTCCCGGTGGTATCCATCAAGGTGCTGGGCTTCGTCGAACAGGCCCACGGCGACAGGGCCGAACTGCGTCGGCACGGACTTGTCTTCGCCGCCGGCATCCTGGTGTGTTTCTGGCTCGTCGCAGGGGTGCTGCTGGTGTTGCGCGCGGGCGGCGAGGCGTTGGGCTGGGGTTATCAGCTGCAATCGCCGATCGTCATCTCGGCCCTGGCCGCGCTGTTCTTCGTGCTCGGGCTCAACCTCAGTGGCATGTTCGAACTCGGCACCTCGATCCAGACCGCGGCCGGCAACGTGCGCGAGCGCTCCGGGCTCGCGGGTGCCTTCTTTGGCGGCATGCTCGCCACTGCCATCGCCACGCCTTGCACCGCGCCCTTCATGGGAGCAGCCCTGGGCTTCGCGCTGACCCAGCCGCCGCTGGACTCGATGCTGGTCTTCAGCGCCCTGGCGCTTGGCATGGGTCTGCCCTATGTGATCCTCGCGCTTCGCCCAGCCTTGACCCGCTGGCTGCCCCGTCCGGGCCGCTGGATGGAGAGCCTGCGGCAATTGCTCGCGTTCCCGCTCTACCTCACGGTGGTGTGGCTGGTGTGGATCCTCGGTCAGCAACAGGACGTCACCGCGGCGGCGCGCCTGCTCGCGGCCCTGGTCCTGGTCGCCGCCGCGCTCTGGGCCTGGCAGCGTCTGGCCCGCAGTGCACGCGGCTGGGCGGTCGGGCTTGCGGCTGCCTTTGCGGCCGGCGCGCTGTGGTTCGCCTGGCCTCAGGAGGTCCCGGTCGCGCCCACCGGGTCGGCCCAGGCCACGGGCTGGCGCGCCTACTCGGAGGCCGATCTCGAGCAGGCTCGGGGCGCCGGGCCGGTATTCGTCGACTTCACCGCCGCCTGGTGCGTCACCTGCCAGGTCAACAAGCGCGTCGTGCTCGACACCGCGCCGGTCGTCGCCGCCTTCTCACGCACCGGCACCACGCGTCTGCGCGCCGACTGGACGCGCCGCGATGCCGTCATCACCGCGGCATTGGCGCGCCTGGGGCGCAGCGGTGTGCCGGTGTACGCGGTCTACGGTCGCGGCGCCGCGGCGCCGGAACTCCTGCCCGAAGTCCTCACCCCCGACCTCGTGGTCGCCGCCCTGGAGCGCGCCGCGGGACGCTGACCCCAGGGAGCCACACCATGAATCTCGCCCGCGCCATTGCCTCCGCCCTGTTGTGTGTTGCCCTGTACCCGGCTCCCGCAGTTGCCGAAGCCGTCCCCGGGGAGCAGGCGCCCGATTTCCGTCTCACCGACATCCAGGGCAGACCCCATCGCCTCGCCGACTACCGCGGCCGCCATGTCGTGCTGGAATGGTTCAACCAGGGCTGCCCCTTCGTCCAGAAGCACTACGAAAGCGGCAACATGCAGGCGCTGCAACGCCGCTTCACGGCGGCCGGCGTGGTGTGGCTGGCGATCAACTCCACCAATCCGAAGAGCTCGGACCATCGCGACCCCCAGCGTTCGCAAACGCTCGTGCAGGACTGGAAGATGGCACCCAGCGCCCTCATGCTGGACGAGGACGGGAAGGTGGGGCAGACCTACGGGGCCCGTGCCACGCCGCACATGTTCGTCATCGATCCCAAGGGCCGCGTCGTCTACGCCGGGGCCATCGACGACAAGGCCACGTGGCGCGTCGAGGACGTCAAGGACGCGCGCAACTGGGTGGCCGCGGCGCTGGACGAATCCATGGCCGGCAAGGCGGTCAGCCGACCGTCCACCGCGCCTTACGGCTGCTCCGTCAAATACTGACCTGCGAGGCTGTCGCCTTGGGGGCCCCGTCCGGCTCGCCGGGCGGGATCGGCTGGTTTCACTCTCGAGAGGCACATGGGCAGTTCCCCCCGCTGGGATATCTTCTGCAACGTCGTCGACCACTTCGGTGACATTGCGGTCGCGTGGCGTCTCGCGCGCCAGTTGCACGCCGAGCATGGCCTGGCGGTACGACTGTTCGTCGATGACCTGGGGACCTTCCACGCCCTGCGGGACGCCGTCGACCCCTGTGCCCGCGCGCAGCGAGTGGACAACATCGACATACGCCACTGGACCGATGAGCTGAAGGTCGATGAGGTCGGAGACGTTATCATCGACGCCTTCGGCTCGCGCGCCCCGGACCAGGTGCTCGAGGCCATGGCCCGGCGCAGCCGGTCGCCGGTCTGGATCAATCTGGAGTACCTGAGCGCCGAGCCCTGGGTGGAGGACTGCCATCGGCTGGCCTCGCCGCACCCGCGGTTGCCTCTGGTGCGCTACTTCTTCTTCCCCGGGTTCACGTCCACCACGGGGGGGCTGCTGCAGGAACGCAGCCTCGCCGCCGAGCGTGCCGCCTTTCTCGGCGACCCCGCCGCGCGCGCAGCAACCCTGCGCTGCTGGGGCGTGCAAGCGCCGGAGTGCGAAGGTGCCCGCCTCATCACCCTGTTCGGCTACGGCGGTCCCTCCATCGGGTCCCTGCTGCGCGCCTGGGCGGACGACGAGGAACCGGTCTGCGTCCTTGTGCCGCTGGGTCGGGTGGTGCCCGACGTGGCGCGCTTCCTGGGCCGGGACACGTTGAACGTCGGCGACGTCGCCAGGGTGGGCAGCCTGGAGATCCAGGTGCTGCCCTTCGGCACGCAGCCAGACTACGACCGCCTGCTCTGGCTGGCGGACTTCAATTTCGTGCGCGGGGAGGATTCCTTCGTCCGCGCCCAGTGGGCAGAAAGCCCGTTCGTGTGGAACATCTATCCCCAGGAAGGGGGGGCGCACTGGGCCAAGCTGCACGCCTTCGTCGACCGCTATGGCGCGGGGCTCGAACCCGAGGTGGTCGTCGCGCTGCGGGAGTTCTGGCGGCTGTGGAATCGCGGCGAAGCCTCCCCCGCCATCCTCGCGACCGCATGGCGGCGGTTTCGCAGCCATGCCGAGGAACTCCGGGTGCACAACGCAGCCTGGGCCGCCCACTTGCGCAGCCATCAGGACCTGGCCGGCAATCTGGTGAGATTCGCTGTCGAGAAGCTATAATTTCGGGCTTTCCCTTTCTCTCTACTCCCTTCCCGCAGGACACTCCATGAAGATCGCCCAGGAACTCCGCGCCGGCAACGTGATCATGGTGGGCAAGGACCCCCTCGTGGTCCAGCGCGCCGAATTCAACAAGTCCGGCCGCAACGCCTCCGTGATGAAGATGAAGCTCAAGAACCTGCTCACCGGTTCGACCAGCGAGACCGTCTACCGCGCCGACGAGAAATTCGATGTCGTCGTGCTGGAGCGCAAGGACTGCACTTACTCCTACTTCGCCGACCCCATGTATGTCTTCATGGACGCCGAGTACAACCAGTACGAGGTCGAGAAGGACAACCTCGGCGACGCGCTGAACTACCTCGAGGACGGCATGCCCCTGGAAGTGGTGTTCTACGAGGGCAAGGCGATTTCCGCCGAAATGCCCAGCTCTGTCGTGCGAGAAATCATCTACACCGAACCCGCCGTCCGTGGCGACACGTCCGGCAAGGTGCTCAAGCCTGCCAAGATCTCCACCGGTTACGAGATCTCCGTTCCGCTGTTCTGCGAGACCGGCGACCGCATCGAGATCGACACCGCCTCCGGCGAGTACCGCCGCCGCGTCGCTGCCTGATCGCGCAGCCCTGGGGTCTCCCAGGGCTGTCAACACGAAACACGGGCCGCGGCGAGGAAGCTCCGCGGCCCGTGTCTTTCGAAGGTCGGGTCGTCGGGACGGCGCGGCAGAGGTGTGCTCGCGCCCGCGACCCCCATGTCGCGGCGGCAGGGTGCTGAGTCCGCCCGATGGCCCCGGATGCTGCATGCGCAGGAGGTCGCCGGCGTGGATGAGGCGGCCGGCATGCACGCACATGGGCGGGCGGCTTGCGATGACGGTGCGCCCTGCGACAATGTTCTCTGGTCCGTGTGCTTCGGGTTGAAGCGATGAAGGCCATGATTCTCGACCACCCCGGCACGACACTCCGCGCTGGGGTTTTGCCCGACCCGTCCCCCGGGGCGGGCGAGGTCGTGCTCAGGGTGCACGCCTGCGGGGTGTGCCGCACCGACCTGCACATCGTGGACGGCGAGCTTCCGGGCCTCGGACAACCGGTCATCCCGGGGCACGAGATCGTGGGCGAGGTCATCGCCACCGGGTCGGGCGTGGAGCACATCACCATCGGGCAGCAGGTGGGGGTTCCGTGGCTGGGCTGGACCTGTGGCGAATGTGCCTACTGTCGCGCCGGTCAGGAGAACCTCTGCGACGACGCCCGTTTCACCGGCTACCAGCGGGCAGGCGGCTACGCTGAACTCGTGCTGGCCGACGCGCGCTACACGTTCGCCCTGCCATCCGGCCTGGATGCGGCCCACGCGGCGCCCCTGCTGTGCGCCGGTCTGATCGGCTACCGCTCGCTGCGCCTGGCTGGCGACGCACGCCGTCTGGGCATCTACGGCTTCGGTGCCGCGGCCCACATCCTGGCCCAGGTCGCACGCTGGCAGGGCCGTGAAGTGTTCGCCTTCACCCGCCCCGGGGATGCGAAAGCGCAGGATTTCGCCCTGGAGCTCGGCGCCGTCTGGGCCGGAGATTCGCGCCAGACGCCGCCTGCTCCGCTCGACGCTGCGATCCTCTTCGCGCCGGTGGGCGCACTGGTACCGACCGCCCTGCGCCATGTGCGCAAAGGCGGGACTGTGGTCTGCGGCGGCATCCACATGAGCGACATCCCGAGCTTCCCCTACGAACTGCTCTGGGGCGAGCGCCGGGTGGTGTCGGTGGCCAACCTCACGCGCAGGGATGGCGAGGAATTCC
>JBILUV010000395.1:0-2872 GCA_044370825.1 Burkholderiales bacterium
CGTGGGTGTCGCCCACCGAGAACAGCGCCCCCGCCACCTCGACCGGCAGATACAGCTCGCAGCCCTCGGCAATGTCGCGCACGTCCATGTTGCCGCCGACGCGGCGCGGCGGAACGATGCTGTGCACCCCCGGCTCCGCAGGCGCAACGCCGATGGTGCCCGTGAAGGGCTTGAGCGGCACCCGCCCCCATTTGCCGAAGAAGGCCGGGCCCATGCCCACCGGGTCGTAATTCCAGACGTGCAGTGCCGGCTCCTTGAAGTCGTCGGCCAGCAGGCCGAACCCGGGGATGTTGGCCGTCCAGCCCCAGCCGGATGGCCGGAAACCGAGGATCGTGACCTTGAGCAGGTCGCCCGGTTGCGCCCCGTCGACCCAGACCGGGCCCGCCACCGGATTGACGCGACTGAAATCCATGCCGACGACGTCGTCCACCGTGGACGTCGGGGTCAGCTGACCGCCCGAGGCCTCATGGACCTCGAACTCGACCGATTCGCCCGGGGCCACGGTGAGCACCGGGGAGTTGGCGTTGTTCCAGCCCAGGTGATGCTGGTGCTTGTGAATGGTGTGATCGTGGTGATGGTGCGATGCCATCGTGCGCTCCTGAATGGCGGACCGGGCAGACCCCTGCGAGCCTGCCCGGTCGCCCGTCCCGGAACCTCCCCGGGACGGGACCTCCTCATCAGCCCTTGACGAAGATGTGGTCGTAGTTGATGGGGATGCGGACCGGATCGACGTACAGCGCGTCCGATCCACCGAGCCGTTTCGAGCGGAAGGTGAAGCGCTGCTCGTTGAACACCGGCGCCCAGGGGGCGTCCTTCATGATGTCGGTGAAGACCGTCTTCCAGGCCTCGGCACGCTGAGCTGCCATGGCCGGATCCGACATCGCGTCGGCCTCGGTCGCCCGCGCGTCCAGCGCCTTGTTGCAATACCAGGACCAGTTCCAGCCCCCGCTCACGGCACCACCGCAACCGAGGATCGGACCGTAGAAGTTGGAGGGATCCGGGAAGTCCGCGATCCACGCCATGCCGCCCGACCAGATCATGGGTGCAGTCTTGGGCTTGCCGCCCGCCGCGATCACGTTCGCCTGGGCGAGGTTCTTCAGCGCCACCTCGATACCCACTTCCTTCAGGTCCTGCTGGATGGCCTGGGCGATGCGCGGGTTCGGATCGACGTTGAAGACGTAAAGCGTGGTCTTGAAGCCTTTCTCCAGACCGGCGGCCTTGAGCAGCTCGCGCGCCTTGGCCGGGTCGTAGGCATAGCCCTGGAAGGCCTTATCGTAGCCAGGCATGGATGGCGGAAGCGGCTGGTTGGCCGGTACCGCGCGGTTGTTGATGATCTTGACGACGCGGTCCTTGTTGATGGCGTGGTTGATCGCCTGGCGCACGCGCACATCATCCAGCGGCTTCATCTGCACGTTCAGCGTGATGTAGCCGGTGTGCAGTTGCCCGCCCTCGACGATCATGCCAGCGTACTTCGGGTTGTTCTTGACCTCCAGGAACTTGGCCGGCGGGATGCCGTCTCCCGCGACGTCCGCCTCGCCCTTCTCCACCTTCAGGATGGCCGTCATAGGCTCGAGGCCCACCTGGAAGGTGATCTGGTCGAGCTTCGGCACGCCGGCGATGAAGTAGTCGGGGTTCTTCTTGAACACCAGCTGCTGTCCGAGCTTCCATTCGGCCACCGAGAAGGCACCGGAGCCCACCGGCTTCTTGCCGAAGTCCTTGCCGGCCTTGGCCACTGCCTCCTTGGGTACGACGGAGGAGAAGTTCAGCGCCATGATGTGCAGGAAGGTGGCGTCCGGCCGCGACAGGGTGAACTGCACGGTGTAGGGATCTATCACCTTTACTCCCTTGATTTCCTTTGACTTTCCGGCCTTGAAGGCTTCCATTCCGGCGATCATGTCGTAGAAGCCGGCACCGGGGCTCTCGGTCTTGGCGTTGTTGGTGCGCTCGATGGAGTACTTGACGTCCTGCGCCACCACCTCGCGGCCATTGTGGAACTTCACGCCCTTTCGCAGCTTGAAGGTATAGGTCTTGCCGTCCTTGGATATGTCGTAGCTCTCCGCAAGGCTGGGCACGAGCTCCGAGGTGCCCGGCTTGTAGTCCATCAGCCGCGAGAAGATGCTCTTGATCATCGACCAGTTGACCCAGTCATAGCCGATGGCGGGGTCGAGGGTGACGATGTCGTCCTTGTAGGTCACGACGATGCTGCCACCGGCACTGCCCTCTTCCGCATGGACCGGCATGGCCGCCGGCATTGCCAGCGCAGCCGCGAGCGCGGCAAGGATGATGCGACGTTTCATGGGATAACTCCTTATTGCGGGAATGGTCGTTGTGTTCAAGACGCCTGGCGAAGCTTGATGCGCGGGTCGACGAGGGGCGCCACGACGTCGGCCAGCAGGTTGCCCAGGATGATGGCCACGGCGGCGACCAGGGTGACACCCATGATGATCGGGATGTCCACCTGCTGGATCGCCTGCCAGGCGAGCTGGCCGATGCCCGGCCAGCCGAAAACCGACTCCACCACCACCGCGCCGCTCATGAAAAGGCCGATGTCGATGCCGATCATGGCGATCACGGGGAGTAAGGCGTTGCGCAGGGCGTGCACGGCGAGCACGCGCCGCTCGGGCGCACCTTTGGCGCGCGCGGTACGGATGTAGTCCTGGGTGAGCACATCGATCATCGACGAGCGCATCATGCGCGAGTACCAGCCGGAGCCGAGGATACCCAGGGTGAGGGCGGGCAGCACGAGATGCCTGAAGGTGCCGTAGCCCCCGATCGGAAACCAGTCGAACTGCACCGCAAACACATAGAGCATGAGCATGGCCGCGACGAACTGCGGCGTCGACACGGCGATGAACGACGCCACCATGGCCGT
>JBILUV010000397.1:0-2855 GCA_044370825.1 Burkholderiales bacterium
GCCGGCCCCCACTCCGCCCGCAGGGCCAGCAGGGGGGACGGGTGGAAACGCGCTGACTCCGCGAAGTTGCCCCCCTGGGTCGCATCCACGGCCGCGACTTCCCATTCGGCCTCGGTCGGGAGGCGTGCCCCTGCCCAGCGGGCATATGCATCGGCCTCGTACCAGCTGACGTGAACCACGGGTTCTTGGTTGTCCACTTCGCGCATGCCGGACAGGGTGTACTGCATCATGCGCCGGCCCTGCGGCTCCCAATACAAGGGGGCGGTCCAGCCGAGGCAATCGACCTGATTCCAGCCCTCGGTCATCCAGAGTTCCGGACGGCGGTAGCCTCCATCGTCCATGAAGTCGAGATACTCGCCGGCCGTCACCAGGCGCGACCCGAGCTCGAAGGCGTGCACGAACTGCCGGTGCCGGGGGGCTTCGTTGTCGAAACGGAATCCGTCACCGCCGTGCCCGATCTCGCGCAGGCCTTCACGATAGGAGAACCAGGTCATGGGCTTCAGGGCGGTGGCCGCCTGCAAGGGCAGCGGCCGGAACGCCGGGCGGCGCGGACTGGACCAGAACAGGTGCTTGATGTCGGCGACGATCTGCTCCTGATGCTGCTGTTCGTTGTGCATCGCCAGTTCGATGGCATCCAGCGCCTCGGGCGCGAGCGGCCAGCGCTCGGCGATGAACTCGGTCACTCTCTCGTCGACGAGAGCGCGGTAGTTCTGGATTTCCGCGAGGGAGGGACGCGTCATCATGCTGCGGCTCTCGAGCGGCAGACGTGCGCTCGAGGCATCGAAGCCGGGGTCGAACAAGGCGTCCAGGCTGTCGTCGTATTTCTGGTAGCGCCGCCGGTACGGCACGAGGACGAAATTCTCGAAGAACCACGTGGTGTGGCCGAGGTGCCACTTCACCGGGCTGGCTTTGGCGAGGGACTGAACGGCACAGTCCTCTGGGGACAAACCCGCCACGAGCGCTTCCGTGGCCCCACGCACGACCAGCAGTCGCGAGATGAGGGCGCGCGCAGCCGGGTCAGGTGCAACGCCTGGGGCCGATACACCACTGCCGCCGCCGTGGCGGGTGTTTCCGAGCTCCTGGGCTGTCACGGGTGGGCTCATCTGCGAAGTCCGTCGGTTTGATGGGCGTGTCGGGCGCTGATCCGACATGCTTGCCGGGCACACCCCTCACGCTCCACGCATCAGGGCCACCCGTCGGCCAACGCGGCGTGTATCCCCGTGTGCCTCGCGCATGCCGTTGGCGTTCTCACCCAATGACCACAGGTGGAAACTCGCAGATGACACACGCGTACCCTGATGGTAGGCGGGTCCGTCGCCAGGCTCAATAGCCTCTTCATGATGGGTGTTGAAAAAAGTCCCTGCCGGCGGATCGGCGGTTGCCCGTCCGGCGGACCGGGCACTGGTCGTCCCCCACTGGCCTGTGGCTCAGGCGCGGGAGGCGCGCCACGCCAGAACGCCCAGAATCAGGGCGGCCGGTCCGCTGAACAGGGCGAGCAACCCGGCAGTGCTGTCCTCGAAACGCAGCGCATGCCAGGCGGCGAAGGCCGTGATGCCAAGAAAAAGGATGGCCGCCACTGTCAACATGGTCTGTCGCAGGGCGGCATGCCATGCACGCTTCCTGCGGGCGGCCATCTCGGCGGCGCGCGGGTTGAAGGTGCGATTGAGCCAGGACGCGACCAGCAGCACCGCCGCAAGCAACAGGATGAGGCGCAGGATCATCGATTCGGGTGTCGGGGGGCGGGCGGCCGGGCAGCACCGGGAAGACCCGATACGGCCGGTGTGTCCGTGCGCGGGACGCCGGCACGGCTGATGGGAGGTCGGGTTATGTCTGGAGGCATCGCTTCTCGGGATGCAGTGTGCCGGGCGCTGGCGGGAACGGCAATGATCCGCTGAGCGGGCCCTGCGGCGAGGCGTCTTGCCAGGGGAATTCCGGGCGGTGCGACCGCGGCCCGGCAGGGTCGGCGCTGCGCGGGCCGAGCGAGGGCGGGACAGCCGCGATCATGCGCCACGGTCTGGTGTGGTGAAATACCGCTTTTCCACCGGAGCGCCGCCATGGATTCCGCCGCCGGCATTGCACGCCAGCTCGAGACGCGGGTGGTCAAGGCCACCTGCCCGCACGACTGTCCCGACGCCTGCTCGATGCGGGTCACGGTCGATGTGCGCACCGAGCGCGCCATCCGCGTCGAGGGTGATCCCACCCATCCGATCACCCGCGGCTATCTCTGCAACAAGGTCAACAACTACCTGGACTACGTCTACAACGACAACCGCGTGCTGTACCCGCGGCGGCGGGTGGGTCCGAAGGGGCCGGGCGCACGTTTCGAGCGCATCACCTGGGAGGAGGCACTGGCCGAGACCGCGGCGCGGCTCGAGCAGGTGGTGGCCGAGCACGGCCCGGACGCGGTGCAGCCCTACTCGTACTCGGGGACCCTCGGTTTCCTCGGCTTCCTGGGGATGGGCGAACGTTTCTTCAACAGGATGGGCGCGGCACGCCTGGAGCGCACCATCTGCACGGCCGCGGGTCGGGCTGCAAGCGTCTACACCACCGGGCAGGTGCACGAGGCCAACATCGAGGACATCCCCGGCATGGACCTGGTGGTGCTGTGGGGTACCAACCTGGTGAGCACCGGCGTGCATGCCATGCCGTTCATCGTCGAGGCGCGCGAGCGCGGCGCCAAGGTGGTGGCGGTCGATCCGCGCGTCACCCGCACCACGGCCTTTGCCGACTGGCACCTGCAGCCGCGTCCCGGGACCGACGCCGCCCTGGCGCTGGGCATGATGCGAGTCATCGTCGAGCACGGCCTGCATGACGAGGCGTTCCTGCAGACCGAGTGCGTGGGGTGGGACCGCCTG
>JBILUV010000113.1:0-10721 GCA_044370825.1 Burkholderiales bacterium
GACCCGGGCGCGATCGCCGCCACCTGCGGCAGGCGTTCAGTGCCTCCCCGAGCTATCTGGCCATGGCCGAGGACCCGGACTTCATCGACTTCGCCAACCAGGGGCCGCAACTGTCGCGCGCATTCAAGGCACTCAAGGTGTGGTGGTCCCTCAAGCACTTCGGAGCCGACGCCTATGCCGACGTGATCGAGCACATGCACGACCTCGCGCTCTACATGGGGCGTGCTGTTTCGGCCCGTCCGGCCTTCGAGTTGCTGGCGCCCGTCACTTTCAACTGCGTCTGTTTCCGAAGGCGGGATCGGGATGCCGCGGGACAACGCCGCATGCTGCAGGCCTTGCTGGACAGCGGCACCGCCTTTCTCGGGCCGGCCCTGGTGAAGGGACAGGCGGGACTGCGGGCCTGCTTCATGAACCTGCGGACGACGACAGAGGATGTGGACGTGATTCTCGACTCCCTCGAGTCGCTGGCGTGCTGAGAATCAGTTGTGATGGACATCTCCTTCCAATGATTCGCAGCCACATCACGGACGTGTAGCCGAGGGTAATGCTCACTTCCGAGCCGGCAGCAAGGCCTCGCGCTGAAGCGCTTCCATCAGCCGTCTCTGCATCTCAGGCCCCAGCGCCTGGGCCCAGCGCTGACCTGCGAGCATGCTCTCTTGCACGATGATGGGCATGACCGCAATCGATTTCCGACCGATGGGTGTCCGGTAGAAGGCCAGCAGTTCCTGGATGTCACGGTGACTGAAGTGCCGGTCATATATCGGCACCATCTGCTCCAGCAGACCCTCGGGCCCAGCCATCCGCTCCGAGAACAGCTGCGTCAGTTCCGCCTTCATCACCTCGAGGGCGCGGACGGGGATGTCGGGGGCAACTGCCTTGAAGCCCTGGAACATTTGCTCACTGAACACATCCGTAAACTGCGCGGCCAGTTCGGCACTGCCCGTGACTTCCATCAGACGCTGAATGTCCCTTCTCTTCGCTGACCCGGACGCATCTGCCGCACTCGCCGGGATAGCGATGCCGGCAATCAACACCACCAGAAATGCTGCAAAGGATCGATTCATGCGCCTGCCTCCATGATGAAAGATTGACCGCCAGCGGAATATCGGGCGGAAGAAGCCGAATCGATCAGTCGGATCCGGGCCGCCATGACATTCGGTTCGAACGCTGGGACAGCGGTGTCCGGCACTACGCGCCCCCCACCAGCTGTCTGCCGATGATCAGCTGCTGTATCTGCGTCGTGCCCTCATACAGCCGCAGCAGCCGCACGTCGCGGTAGAAGCGCTCGACCTTGTATTCCTTCAGGTAGCCCGCCCCGCCGTGGATCTGCACGCCGCGGTCGGCCACCCGGCCCGCCATCTCGGTGGCGAACATCTTGGCGCAGGCCGCCTGCATGGTGAGCTCCGGATCGCGGGCACCCGCGGGCCGCGCGTCGTAGCGGCGTGCCGCCGCCTGCACCAGCGACCAGGCGGCCAGCAGTTCGGCCTGACTGTCGGCGAGCATGGCCTGGATCAGCTGGAAGTCGCCGATGCGCTGGCCGAACTGGCGCCGCTCGCGGGCATAGCCGACGCTCTCGTGCAGGATGCGGTCGGCCATGCCGCAAGCCACCGCCGAGATGTGCAGCCGACCCCGGTCCAGCACGCCCATGGCGGTGCGGAACCCGCGCCCAGGCACCCCACCGATGATGTTCGCCGCCGGCACCCGCACCCCGTCGAGGCGCACGTCGCAGATCTGCGTGCCGCGCTGGCCCATCTTGCGATCCGGCCTGCCCAGCGACAGTCCCGGCAGATCGGCCGGCACGATGAAGGCCGAGATGCCGGCCGCACCCGGACCATCCGTGCGCGCCATGAGGGTGAAGGCTCCGGCGCGCGGCGCATTCGTGATGTAGCGCTTGGTGCCGGTCAGGAGGTACTCGTCCCCCTGGCGCACGCCGCGCGTCTGAAGCGAGGCGGCGTCCGACCCCGCGTCCGGCTCGGTCAGCGCGAACGAGACGATCAGTTCCCCGCTGGCAATGCGCGGCAACCAGGCCGCCTTCTGCTCCGGCGTTCCATCCATCAGGATGCCCTGCGATCCGATGCCGACGTTGGTCCCGACCACCGAGCGGAACGCGAGCGCCGCATGCCCCAGGACATACGCCACCTCGACCTCCTGGGCCAGGCTGAGCCCGATGCCGCCGTAGGCTTCCGGGATCGACAGGCCGAACAGACCCATGGTGCGCATGTCGTCGATGATGTCTGCGGGCACCTCGTCGCTTTCCTCCACCACGTCCTCGGCAGGCATGAGGCGTTCGCGCACGAAGCGGCGGACACTGTCGATCAGCAGGGAGAAGGTGTCGTCGTCGATGGACATTTTCGCTTACCGGAAAGTGCTGCTGGTGCGTGAAGGCGCTGCGGGGGCAGGCCGACCCGGATGGTGCCGGGGTTTGGTTCGCCGCGCCGCCTCATTGCGACGCCCGGCACCCGGATCAGACCCGCCCCGCCACGGGGATGCAGGCTCCGGTGATCGCAGCAGCGCGGGCGGACACCAGGAACACCACCACCTCGGCCACCTGCGCCGGCGTCACCCACCGGCTGAAGTCCGCCTGCGGCATGTCGGCACGGTTCGCGGGCGTGTCGATGATGGAGGGCAGCACGGCATTGACCGTGACCCCACTGTCCTTCAACTCCTCCGCCAGGGCCTCGGTCAGCCGCGCCACCCCGGCCTTCGCTGCCGTGTAGGCGCCCATCCCGGTCGCCGCCTTCGCCGCCGCCATGGCGCCGATGTTGACGATGCGCCCTGTGCCGTCGCCCGGCAGATGCGGCAGGGCGGCACGTGCAGCACTCACTGCCGTGCGCAGATTCATGCCGTACATGAGATCCCAGGTCTCCACCGCCCCGCCCTCCAGGGTCTCCCAGCGGAAGCCGCCGGCCACATTGACCAGCCCGTCCAGACGTCCGAAATGCGCGACCACCTGCGCCAGGGCATTCACGGCCCCCTCGGGTGCGCCGACGTCGACCTGGGCTACGGCAAGGGCTGCCTCCAGCCCTCCCTCCGCCGGGGCGGCAGCGGCGCGGTCGACCAGGGCCACCCGCGCACCAGCGGCGAGCAGCCCCCTGCCGACCGCCTGACCCAGGGCGCCGAAGCCGCCCGTGACCGCCACCACCCTGCCCGTCAGATCCAGTGCAATCAATTGGTTCTCCTCGTTCCATACAGCCAGCCGGGATGATTCATCAGGCCGCGGGATGACCGCAAGGCGCCCCCCCAGTACCAGTGCACACCGGCCGTCCCCTTCCTGCCGCGGGGGAATTCGCCGAATTGTCCGATCTGCAACCGCGCTGCGCTCGTATCCGGGCTCGTCCTGACAGGAAATGTCCGGACGGTCAGCAGCCTGTCTCGCCGCGCAGGTGACCGCGTACGACGCTCTCCGCCACTGCAAACTGCCCCGCCCCGAGGTGGTGCAGGGTGTGGAGGTCCCGGTTGTCGTTGCGGAAGTCCCAGCGTCCGTTATCGAATATGCGCGAGTCGGCTGCCGCGGCGATGACCTCGGCGAAACAGGTGTCATAGGCCTGTTCGGCATCGGGCTCGGGAATCAGCCGGCACTCCAGCCACGCGCAGCAGCCTGTCTCGATCACCGGGACCCGCAGGTTCGGACTCCAGCCGGCAACGATGCCGTAGCGCTCGAACTTGTCGCAGTCCCGGCCGCTGACGCTGCCCACGGTCCAGGTGAGGTCGGCCAGCACCCGCCCGGGTATGCACAGCGCGAAGGCACCGCTCGCGTGCACCAGTTCCCATGTATGGGTCTTCTTGTCGATGACGACCGCCACGCGCGGCGGGGTGAGCTCCACCGGCATCGACCAGGCGGCTGCCATGACGTTGCGCATGCCGCCGGCAGCAGTCGTGACGAGCACCGTCGGGCCGTGATTGATGAGGCGGCTGGCGTGTCCCAGCCGCACGGGTTTCCAGGTGTTCATGCACCCCCAGCTAGGCGTCGTGAGGCGAATATCGCACATCGGGCCAGCGGAGCCTGCGGGCTGATGCACGCCCGTGGGCGATTTTCCGCGAGGCTGATCCGCCTCGGTTGCGCCTTTGTTCTCGGTATCCATCCGGTCGGGTCGACGTGCTGGTCCTGGCCGCATCGGCAGTCACGCGCCTCCGGGCTTCGGATCAGGGAGCGAGCCGCTCCGGCAAATCTGTAACGTATCCGTGGCATCTGTCGTGCTTAAATAGATGCTGGTCGGATGAAAATCCGCCACCCGACGATGGATTGCGTCGGGCGAGCCAACTCAGAAAAAACCGCCTAGCACCCGATGCGCATCGACAGCGCCCCGCCAGGGTCGACACACCGAGCAGCCCAAGCCGCCTACAGCTGGCATTGCGTCCACACATCGCCCCGGGGTTCGGCATGAGCCCGGCCGAGGGGTCTCGCCACCTGCTGGTGGTCGATGACGACAGCTTCCTGCGCAGCACGGCATCCCTGGTCCTTTCGCGCGCGGGCTATCGCGCCACTGTGGTGCAGCATGGTCTGGAGGCGGTCGAGCTGCTCCAGACTCAGGACTTCGACCTCATCCTGCTGGATGTGATGATGCCTGACGTGGACGGCTACGAGGTGTGCCGCCGCATGCGGGCCACAACACGGGGCGCCACGGTACCGATCCTGATGCTGACTGGCCTGGACGATACCGCCTCCATAGACGAGGCCTTCAAGTGCGGCGCCACGGATTTCGTGACGAAGCCCGTGAACTGGACACTGCTCGGACACCGCATCCGCTTCAACCTGCGGGCGAACGACGTCTCGGAGGCCGTCATGCGCACCAGCGCGCAACTCGTTGCCGCCCAGCGGCTCGCCGAGATCGGCAGCTGGGAATGGACACCCGCGACGGATACGCTGACGTGCTCCAGGGAACTGCTGCGCATTCTGGGGCGGGACGAAACCCTTGCGTCCGCCCTGGATATGCGCGCTTTGCTCGCGCACGTGAGCCCGGTCGACCGGCAGCGCGTGCGTGAGCTCCGCGAGACCACGGCGCGATCCGGGCTGCCATACGAACTGCGTTTTTCCATAAAGGCGGCGGATGGCCAGCGTCGGGTGGTCCAGGAGAAAGCCGACCCGCAGCGTAATGGCATGGGGGATGTGGTCACCGTGGCGGCCGTCATCCAGGACATCACCGACCGGGTGGTCGCAGAAGATCGCATCAACGAACTGGCCTTCCGGGACATTCTCACCAGGCTGCCCAACCGCCAGTGTTTTCTCGATGAGGTCAAGGCGCGCCTGCAACAGGCGGAGCCGCAAAACCGGCTCGACGCGGCCCTCTACCTGGATCTTGACCGCTTCCGCACGATCAACGACGTCCTCGGCCGCAGGGGTGGGGATGCCGTGCTGCGCCTGATCGCGGAGCGTCTGCGCGGCCTGCTCCCGGCATCCGCCAGCATGACCTGGCAGAGCGGTCAGGCGGTTGCCTCGGAAGTGCTGGCCCGCGTGGACGCCAACGCGTTTGCCATCTTGCGAAGCGGGTTTGCGGGGAACGAGGAGATAGGACAGTTCTGCGAGTCTGTCCTGCGTACGGTGGCTGAGCCGATGAAGGTCGGGGAGTACGATCTGTCTGTGACCGCCAGCATCGGGGTGGCTCTACATGAGCCGCAGACGGACGTCGCACCTGGTCGGCCAGCAACGACAGATCTTGCCGAATCGCTGCTGCAACGCGCGGAGCGCGCCATGTTCACCGCGAAATCGGGCGGTGGTGCGCAGGTCCGGTTCTTCGATCAAGCGATGAGCCGGACCGCGAGCCTGCGCGTGTCGCTGGAACACGAGTTGCGGCGCGCCATCGGCGGCGGCGAGTTGCGCCTGCATTTCCAGCCCAAGATCGACGCCCTCCGCGGCACCATGGTGGGCGCCGAGGCACTGGTGCGCTGGCACCATCCCGAGCGCGGCCTCGTGCCACCCGGTGACTTCATTCCTCTGGCCGAGGAAACCGGCCTCATCGTGCCGCTGAGCGACTGGGTGCTGGGTACCAGCGTCCAGAACCTGCGGCGCTGGCGGGAAGCCGGCCTTGCCACGGTGCCGATCGCTGTCAACCTCGCCAGCCCGCTGGTGATGCAGCGCGACTTCGTGGATCGACTCGAGGAGATCACGCGGGGCGCCGGTGTCGAGCCGGGTTCGATCATGCTCGAGATCACCGAGACCCTGCTCATGACTGACCTCGAGCGCACCACCGCGCGCCTGGCCGAGATCAAGCAGCGCGGCTTCAGCCTTTCCCTGGACGACTTCGGCACCGGCTTTTCGTCGTTGGGCTACCTCAACGCCTTCCCCATCGACGAACTCAAGATCGATCGCTCCTTCATCCGCGAGATGACCAAGGGTGGGCCGAACTCGGCCATTGCCAACGTCATCATCGACCTGGGCCGGCGATTCGGGCTCGAGGTCGTGGCGGAAGGGGTCGAGACCAGAGAGCAGTCCGCGCTGCTGGTGGAGCTCGGCTGCCCGCTGCAGCAAGGCTTCCTGTTTGCCAGGCCGATGCCGGCCGATCTGTTCGAAACCGCACTGGAAGCGGCACAGCGGTTCAGTCAAGCCGCCGGGTGACATCGCCGCCCAGGGCCGCAGAGAAAGGCATCACGCAGAGCAACCAGGGCCCGGGTCGCAGAGCGACGCAAGGGAAGTTCAGCGAACTGGTGGAGGCGGGGGTCGGAATCGAACCGGCGTAGACGGCTTTGCAGGCCGCTGCATGACCACTCTGCCACCCCGCCGGCGCACGCCGTCGAAAACGAAACGGGGAAAACGAATGTGGCCAAACGTTTTCCCCGGAGGAATGCTGGAGCGGGAAACGAGTCTCGAACTCGCGACCTCAACCTTGGCAAGGTTGCGCTCTACCAACTGAGCTATTCCCGCTCGGGAAGAACGCGAATTATAGGGACCGGCGTTCAGGTGTCAACACCCTTCGCGCCTCTTGGGCGCCCCCAGCTCAGGACCGGCCCTGCTCCCCAAGCAACGGCCACGCGCGACGCAGGTAGATGACCATGGAGACCAGCGTCAACACGGCAGCGATCCACGCCAGTGCGGTACCGGCTTCCTGCAAGGGAAACTCGCCGAACAGCGGGTCCCAGTGCAACAGCATGAGAAGTGCCGCCATCTGGCAGGCGGTCTTGACCTTGCCGATGAAGGACACTGCCACCGAACGGCTCTGGCCGATGCGCGCCATCCACTCCCGCAGGGCCGAGATGGCGATCTCGCGCCCGATGATCACCACTGCGACCACCACGTCGACCCGGTTGACGTGCACCAGGATGATGAGGGCGGCGGTGACCATGAGCTTGTCGGCAACCGGATCGAGAAAGGCACCGAAGGCCGAGGTCTGGTTCAGGGTGCGAGCCAGCCAGCCGTCAAGCCAGTCGGTGATGGCGCCAAACAGAAACAGGTAGGCGGCGACGACGTTGCGCGAACCGGGCGCGAGCCAGTGATCCGGCAGGTAGAACAACACGACGAAGACCGGCACCAGAACGATCCGGGTCCAGGTCAACAGGTTGGGGAGGCTCAGTCGCACGGGCAGGCGTGGAGTCAGTGGAGCTGCTGGTAGATGCGTTCGGCAAGCTGGCGGCTGATGCCGTCCACCTGCTGCAGTTCATCAACGCTGGCCGCAAGTATGCCTTTCAATCCGCCGAAACGGGCGAGCAGACGCTGCCTGCGTTTCGCGCCAATGCCATCGATGTCCTCCAGGCTCGACTGGGTGCGCGCCTTGGCACGTCGCGCCCGGTGCCCGGTGATCGCGAAGCGGTGCGCCTCGTCGCGGATCTGCTGGATCAGGTGCAGACCGGGGTGGTCCGACCCGAGTCGCACGATCTCACCGGTGTCCGCCAGGATCAGCTGCTCCAGGCCTGCCTTGCGCTCCTCGCCCTTGGCGACGCCCACCACCGACACATCCTCGAGCCCGAGGGCCTGCAGCACCGGAAGTGCGCTCGACAACTGCCCCTTGCCGCCGTCGATGAGGATGAGCCCGGGGAGCCGGCCCTCGCCCTCGACGATGCGCCGGTAGCGCCGCTCCAGGGCCTGCTCCATCGCGGCATAGTCGTCGCCAGGGGTTATGCCGCTGATGTTGAAGCGCCGGTACTCGGCATTGCGCATCTGGCCCTGGTCGTAGACCACGCAGGAGGCGACCGTGGCCTCGCCCATGGTGTGGCTGATGTCGAAGCACTCGATGCGCTGCACACTCTCGGGGAGGCTGAGCGCCTGTTGCAGGGAGGTCAGCCGCACCTCCTGCGCCTGCTGGGTGGCGACGCGCTGGGCGATGGCCAGACGGGCATTCTGCTCGGCCATCTGCACCCACACGCGGCGCTCCCCGGTGGGCTGGTCCTGTATCTGCACCTTGGTACCCTGACGTTCGCCGAGCACCAGCGCCAGCGAACTGGTCTCGACGCCGCGGTTGACCAACACGAGGGGCGGCACCGGACTGGCGAGGTAGTGCTGCGCCAAGAAGGCCTCGACCGCGTCGGCCTCGTCGTTCTCGCGGGCGTTCTGCGGAAAGAAGGAGCGATCTCCCCGATGGACGCCGCCGCGGATCATCACCAGGTTGATGGCGATCATGCCGCCCTCGCGCACCACCGCCACCACGTCGGCATCGAGTTCGGTCGCGCTGGAGACGTACTGCCGGCCGCGCACCGCCTTGAGCGCACGAATCTGGTCCCGGTATTGCGCCGCGAGTTCGTAGTCCAGAGCCTCCGCCGCCCGCGCCATCCGGGCCTCCAGCGCCTCGAACACCTCCGCGTGACGCCCCGACAGGAACAGCTCCGCGTCGCGCACGTCGCGCGCGTAGTCCTCCGCGCTGACCAGCTTCACGCACGGCGCGGTGCAGCGCTGGATCTGGTGCAGCAGGCAGGGCCGTGTGCGATTGGCATACACCGTGTCGCGGCAGGTTCGCAGGCGAAACACCTTCTGCAGCAGCTGGATGCTCTCGCGTACCGCGCTCGCGTGGGGAAAGGGACCGAAATGGCGGTTGCGCTTGTCCAGCGGCCCGCGGTGGAAGGCCAGCCGCGGAAACTCGTGCCCCGTGAGCATGAGATAGGGGTAGGACTTGTCGTCCCGGTAGAGGATGTTGTAGCGCGGCCCGAGCGACTTGATGAGGTTGTTCTCGAGCAGCAGCGCCTCGGACTCGGAGCGCGTGACCGTGGTCTCGATGGTGGCCACCTGCCCCACCATGATCTGGATGCGCGGCGACAGCGCCGCAGTCTTCTGGAAGTACGAGCTGACCCGCTTGCGCAGGTCCAGGGCCTTGCCGACGTAGAGCACCTCGCCCGCCTGCCCCAGCATCCGGTACACGCCCGGGCGATGCGGCAGGTTGGCGAGAATTTCATCCAGGGGCACTGGCGTGCCCGCAGCGTCTCCCGGCAATCGTGTCATGGCAGCGGGCCGGGCGGCCTGCTTCCGGGATGGTGCAGGCTCAACGTCCGGCGAGATGGCGCCCGATGGCGTGGAAGACGTCCTCGAACATCTCCGCCGTCAGGCGACGGGTCTGGGTATTGTATCGGGAGCAGTGATAGCTATCGAACAGCCGCAGACCGCGCGGCAGGTTGGCCTCGGCACCATGACCGAAGATGGCCGAGCTGCTCTTCAGACCGCTGGCGCGCAGCACCGCCCCGTGGGCGATCTGCCCCAGGGCGAGCACGGCGCTGCCCGGCGCCAGTGCCGCGATCTCGTCGGCAAGGTAGCTGTTGCAGGTGCGCACTTCGGCCGGCAAGGGCTTGTTCTCAGGTGGCCAGCACTTCACCGCGTTCGTGATGCGACACCCGCGGAGCACAAGCCCGTCATCAGGCGACGCCGAGCCCGCGTGGTTGGCCCAGCCGAATTTGTGGAGGGTGCCGAACAGCAACTGCCCGGCGTAATCACCGGTGAACGGCCGGCCGGTACGGTTGGCGCCGTTGAATCCTGGTGCGAGCCCGACCACCAGCAGACTGGGCCGGGTATCGCCGAATGGAGGCACCGGCCGCGCGTGGAACGCCGGGTTCGCTATCCGCGACGCCTCCAGCGCCACCGCCAGCCGCGGGCAGCGCACGCACTGCGCCAGCCCGTTCAGTGACGGCTGTGGCGATCCGGTCAAGAGCGCCGTTCCCCCGGGAATCTGAGCACCGCGGCAACACGCGGCGCTGCGGTCTGCACCACCGCAGCCGGCCTCGCGGGTGAGGCTTCGCGCAGCTTTGCCAGGGCGGAACGAAGCTCGGTGAAGCTGTCCCACATCAGGCGGTTGAGGCGGATGCTCGCCCCAAGTGGCGTGGCGGAGCGCTGCCGCTCGAGATCGATGCGAAACTGCAGCCCCTTCAGCCGGGCCTGATGTTCGGGTGGTGCCCCGGCGATGAAGGCATCGAGGGTGGCGCGCCGCTCGCGTTCGAAGGCTTCAGGGTCGCGCGCCGCCAGCGAGGACCAATGTGCCCAGTCGTATTCCATTCCAGGTCTCCGTCGTGCCCCTTCGAAGGCCGGGATGCCGGCCGCGGGGTCTGCGCAGCCACTTGCAGCGAGTATCACGCCAGGGACAGGTCGCCGGAGGGCGCCGGAAGATGGGACAGAGCCGCGAGGGCGCGGATGTAGACCGGATCCTCGCGCAGGGCGGTGAAGCCGGCGCGCCGCTCGCGGCCGTGCAGCCTCGCCAGAGCCACGAGCGTGGGCGCCGGACAACGCAACTCGAGGCTGCCGACCAACGCCGCCGCGGCCTCGGGATCGTTGCATATCAGGACCATGTCGCAACCTGCCTCCAGCGCCAGCACGG
>JBILUV010000399.1:0-2830 GCA_044370825.1 Burkholderiales bacterium
GGCTGGGCGGCCGGCATCACGTTGCTGCTCGAGCAGGCCCGGCAGGGCCGGCGTCCTGAGGCATTGGCCTCCGGGGGCCCACCCCAGGCCCTGTTCGATTATTTCGCGACCGAGGTGCTCGCGAATCTCCTGCCCGGAGAGCAGGCGACGCTCATGCGCCTTGCCACCCTGCCCCTGCTGACGCCAGCGCTTGCCAACGCGCTCGCCGAGGATCCTGCTGCGGCCGATCTCGTCGAGCGGATGCATCGACGCAATCTGTTTGTCCAGCGCCTCGAGGGACGGGAGACAACCTTCCAGCTGCACGGGCTGTTCCGCGAGTTCCTGCTGGCGCGGCAGCGCCAGATGCTGCCAGAGTCGCAGTCTCGCGCTGTTGCGTCGGCCGCTGCCCGTCTGCTGGAGGAGGCTGGCCTTCCTGGTCATGCCTTCGATCTGCATGTCAGCGTTGAGGATTGGTCTGCGGCCATCGGTGTGGTGGTGGGCCAAGGGCCGGGGCTCGCCGCCGGGGGCCGCGTGCGCACGCTGAGCGCCTGGATCGCGCGCCTGCCGCGGGAACTCACGCAGACGCAGCCGTGGCTGGCCTACTGGGCCGGTATCGCCCGGTTCCAGACCGACCAGACCGGCGCGCGAACCCATCTGACTCGGGCCTACGGGCAGTTCGTGGCCGCGGGCGATCCGACGGGACAGATGCTCAGCTGTGCGGCGATCCTCACCGGGTTCTATTTCGAGTACTCGACCTGGGGGCCGGCTGACATCTGGATCGAGCGGCTTGCGGCGCTGCTGGAGGCCGGCATTGCCATGCCGACGGTGGAACTCCAGTTGTCGGTTTACTCCGCGATGCTGTACGGTCTGGCCATCCGCCAGACCAATCACCCCCTGTTGCAGGACTGCATCCGGCGCACCACCGAATTGCTGCGCGAGGATGCGGATCCGAATGCCCGCATGCAGGCCGGGCTCGCCATCACTGGCCCGGTGGCCTGCATGCTCGGTGAGTTCGATCTGTTCCGGCGCGTGCGGCGATTGCTGTCGCCGTTGTTGGCCGACCCGCGGGTGAGTGAACTCAACCGGGCTGGCTGGCACATGACCTGTGGCGCCAAGCTCTCCTTCGACTGCGAGCACGAAGAAGCGTTTGGCGAGCTGGTGCAGGCATCCCGTCTGGCCACCGAGGCCGGGCTCTCGCCCGTGGCCTACGTGGCGCACCACTTCGATGGGCTGCACGCCGCCTGCTATTTCGATGTCGAGCGCGCGCGGGCCGAGTTCTCGGCGGCGAGAGCCCTGGCCGACCTGCACAATCCGCTGCAATCGAGCTACGTCTGTTTCGCGGAGGCCGCGCTGGCGGCCCTGGAGGGCGATGCCACCCGTTATCTGGAACGCACGGCCGAGGCCGGGCGCATCATCGATGGCATCGGCTCGGCAGCGCACATCATCATCGCCGCCGTGTGGCGGGCGGCCGCCCTGGCGACCAATGCACGGTTCGACGAGGCCGATGGTCTGGCCAAGGAAGCGCTGGCCTTCGGCCGCCAGCAGCGCGTGCCCACCTGGGAGGCGAGTCTGACGATGATCCGGGCCTGGGCCGCCCAGGGGCGCGGCGACATGCCCGCGTGCCGTGAGCATCTCGGTGACGCGCTGCGCAGAGGGCGCGACGGCAGCGGCAGCTACGTGCGCTGGTTGCTGCACGGTGCGAGACAGATGCTCGCCCTCGCGCTGTCCGAGGGTGTGGAAGCCGAGATTGCCGCGGAGCTGATCCAGCGCTTCCGCTACCGGCCATCGCCCGGCGATGTGGACGGCTGGCCCTGGCCGGTGAAGGTGTACACCCTCGGGCGTTTCGCGGTCGAGGTCGCTGGACAGCCGCTCTCCTTCGGGCGCAAGACACCGCGCAAGCCTCTCGGACTGCTGCAGTGCCTGATCGCCCACGGTGGCGTGGAGGTGCGCGAGGAGCACCTGGCGGATGCCCTCTGGCCGGACGCGGACGGCGACGAGAGCCTGCGGCGTCTGAGGATCGCACTGCATCGGCTGCGCCAGTTGCTGGGGGACGTCGACGTCGTCCGGGTCCAGGGCGGAAGACTCAGCCTGGCCGGCGACCGTGTCTGGGTGGATGTCCTGTGGTTGGAGGAAATGACCCGCGCGCCCGGGCCCGCTGCCGGATTCGCGGCGGCCAGCCACCTCTCCCGGGGGGAGTTCTTGAGTGGTGAGCCGGATCTGCCCTGGGTGATCGCCGGGCGGCGCCGGTTCAGTGCTATCTCGGTCCGCGTTGCCGGCTCGGTGTGATGCGTGTCGTGAAGCGTTCTGTCCGGATTCAGACAGGCGGGCGCCGCCACGCGGCTCGGGCAGCCGGTAATGACGATGCCCGCCGTGAGATGGAGCAAGGTTCCGTGGTGGAAGGCCGCGTCGGGGGCGTGTCCGTCCGCCGGCCGCGGATCAATAGGAATGCGTGAGCACCGTGCCGGCACCCCAGTCCGGGCTGGAATCCGTGAAACCGCGAACGACGTAGAACTGCAGTTTGGTGTCCGGCTTCAGCTTCACGGACACGAATGGCGCCAATTCCACGATGGGGTCCCGGCCTGCGACGATGGCCTGGCGGTAATCGGCCGCCGCGCCGAATGACAGCGTGTCGCCCGCCTTGTAGCTGGCGCCGGCGCTGCCGAAGAAGGCGTTGCGCAGGTCCAGTCCCGTCGGGTCGCCGTACCAGCGGTAGCCCAGCCCTGCGAACGCGGTGAGGCTGCCGAAGGTGCGGAAGGCATCGGACTGAAGGGAGTAGTCGTTCTTCCCGGTTCCGAGCCCGTCCGAGGCGGAAGCTGTGGCGAGTTTGATCTTTGCCGTCACATCGATGGTG
>JBILUV010000400.1:0-2825 GCA_044370825.1 Burkholderiales bacterium
CTCGCCGTGACGCGCCCGGACGGCGGGGTCCGGAACCGGGCCGTGGCGGATGCGGCCGACCTGCAGCGGCTGCTGGCGGACGATTTCGGCATCCGTGTCACCCCGGCGGAAAGCGAGCGGCTGTTCGATCGACTGCCATGAATCGGGCCCGATCGCGTGCGGCTGCCGGCGGGGAGAACGGGTGAACGAGCCCCACGCCGCCCCGGAGGCCTCCGACCCGCCGGTGTTCCGCCTGCGTCGGGTGAGCAAGGTCTACCGCATGGGCGAGTCCGACATCCATGCCCTGCGGGAAGTCGACCTGGACCTGAGGGCGGGCGAGTTCGTGGTCATGCTGGGCGCCTCGGGCAGCGGCAAGTCCACCCTGCTCAACATCCTCGGCGGACTGGACCGGCCGAGCTCGGGCGAGGTGCGCTACCTCGATCACGATCTCGCAAAAGCCACGCCCGACGAACTCACCCGCTTCCGGCGTGAACACGTTGGCTTCGTGTTCCAGTTCTACAACCTCATGCCCAGCCTGACGGCGCTGGAGAACGTCGCCCTGGTCACCGAGATCGCGCCGGCCCCCATGGATCCGGGCGAGGCGCTGGAACTCGTCGGCATGACGGAACGGCGCGATCACTTCCCGTCCCAGCTCTCCGGCGGCGAGCAGCAGCGCGTTGCCATCGCCCGGGCCGTGGCCAAGCGCCCGGACGTGCTGCTCTGTGACGAGCCGACCGGCGCCCTCGACTATCCGACCGGCCGCCTGGTGCTGGAGGTGCTGCAGAAGGTCAATCGCGAACTGGGCACCATCACCGCGGTGATCACCCACAATGCCGCCATCGGTGCGCTGGCAGACCGCGTGATCCGCATCAGCAGCGGTCGCATCGTGGAGACGCTCGTGAACGAGCGCCGTGCCGCGCCCGGGGACATCTCGTGGTGAGCGTGCTGCTGCGCATGGCGGTGCGAGACCTGTGGCACCTGCGCGGCCAGATGCTGGCGGCCTCGCTCGTGGTGGCCTGTGGTCTCGCCGCCTTCGTGGCCACCCGCGGGACCTACGAGTCGCTGGTGGAGGCCCAGGCCGGCTACTACCGCAGCCATCGCTTCGCGGATGTGTTTGTCCGGCTCACACGGGCACCCGAAGGCATGGCGCCAGGGCTGCAGCGCATTCCCGGCGTGGCGGTGGTGCAGACGCGCATCGTGATGGACGTCTCGCTCGATGTTCCCGGGTTGTCCGAGCCTGCCATCGGCAGGATGGTGTCCATTCCCGATCAGCCGGGTCCCACGCTCAACGAGGTCCAGATGGTGCGCGGGCGGCACGTGCTACCGGCTGCCGCCGACGAGGTGATCGCCAGCGAGGCGTTCGCCAAGGCCAACGGCCTGGACGTGGGCGACCGTATCGGGGCGGTGCTCAACGGGCGCTGGAAGCGCCTGACCGTCGTCGGCATCGGTCTGTCGCCGGAGTACGTATACGAGGTGGGGCCGGGCATGCTGTTCCCGGACAATCGCCGCTTCGGGGTGTTGTGGATGGCCCGCGGCGCCCTCGGGCCGGCCTTCGACCTGGACGGCGCATTCAACAACGCGACCCTGTCCCTCGCGCCCGGCGCGCTCGAGCCGGAAGTGCTCGCCGCCGTGGACCACCACCTGGCCGACTACGGGGCGCTCGGCGCCCACGGCCGGGATCAGCACCTGTCGCATCGCTTTCTCACCGACGAGCTCGGCGAGATCCGCATCATGACCACCTTCATCCCCAGCCTGTTCCTGGGGGTCGCCGCCTTCCTGCTCTACGTTGTGCTGTCGCGGCTCGTGTCCATGCAGCGGACCGAGATCGGGCTCTTGAAGGCGTTCGGCCGTTCCGACCTGCGCGTCGGTGCCCATTACCTGTCCCTGGCACTGGCCGCGGTTGCCATCGGTGCAATCCTGGGAATTCCTGCCGGGGTGCTGCTCGGACGCGGCCTCGTGGGCGTGTACCGCGATTACTTCCACTTCCCGCGGCTCGAGTATTTCGCCGGCGCGCGCCTCGTGTTCCTGGCCATCGCCGTCAGTGCGGCCGCGGGCGGGGTCGGTGCGGCGGTGGCGGTGCGCCGGGCGGTACGCCTGCCGCCAGCCGAGGCCATGCGACCCGAGGCGCCGGCGAGTTTCGGGGGCGTGCGCATCGAGCGCATCCCGCGGCTGCACCTGCCCCCGTCATGGCGGATGATCGTGCGCAACCTGTCGCGCCGGCCGGTGAAGGCCGGGCTGTCGGTGCTGGGTGTGGCCATGGCTGTGGCGCTCATGGTGGTGGGACGCTTCGGCCTCGATGCCGTCAACCACATGCTCGCGGTGCAGTTCGACGGGGTCGAGCGGGCCGACGTCACCGTGATGTTCCGCGAGCCGCTGGGCCGGAACCTGGCCCACGAGGTGGCCCGCCTGCCGGGCGTGACGCTGGCCGAGACCTTCCGCAGTGTGCCGGTGCGCCTGCGCAGCGCGCATCGCGAGAAGCGGCTCGAGCTGACGGGCCTGGGGCCGGGGACGCAGTTGCGGCGTCTGCTCGATGACCGGCAGCGGCCGCTGGCGTTGCCGCCGGAGGGTCTGCTGCTGAGCCGCAAGCTGAGCCAGATCCTCGATGTCGGAGCCGGGGGGACGGTGAGTGTGGAGTTCCTCGAAGGCCGGCGCATGGTGCGCGAGGTGCCGGTGGCGGGTCTGGTGGACGATCTCATCGGACTGGGCGCATGGATCGATGCCGCCGCGCTGTCGCGACTCCTGGAAGAGGACGCGACGGTATCCGGCGCCCTGCTGCGCGTCCGCCAGGACAGGGCGGCTGCGCTTTATGCCGAGCTGAAGCGCATGCCGGCGGTGGCCGGCGTGGC
>JBILUV010000401.1:0-2822 GCA_044370825.1 Burkholderiales bacterium
GCCGGCAAGTCCTCAAACAGACCGCCCGCCGCCTCGCCCTGGTGTTCGTCTTGACTCATAGCCCAGAGTAAGCCAGTCGCATGCCAAACGGCAAGACTGGCGCGGGGAAAAACTCTCACGCTCTCAGCCCTTCGGTGGTGTATCCCGACCCTTGTGCAGGTCGCGCAACTGCGTGCTGATGCGCTCCCGCCGCTCGCGCACACGGGCCTGGTACTCGGGTGTGGCGCGCTCGGCGGCAAGTCGGCGCTCCTCGGCCTGCTGCGCGAGGCGTGCTTCCGCCTCAAGCCGCAGGCGGTCGCGCTCGGCCGCGACGCGCTGCGCGAGCTCCGGGACGAACTGGCCGGCAGCGGCACGCTGGATGAGGCCGCGCAGGTAGGCCACGGGGCTGCGCACACGCTCGGTCTGCAGCCGGCCGGCGAGCTCGTCGAGCAGGGTCTGGGCAGCAGTGGCGTCGCCGCCAGCGCCGCTGGCAAGGCTGGCCAGCAATTGCGCGATGGCGTGCTGTTCGGCTTGCAGCAGCCGGTCCGGAAAGATCAGGTTTTCACCACCACCACCACCAACACCGGTATCGGCACCAACCCCGCCATCATCACCACCGGGGTGACCGTCTGGTGACCCAGCTTCCGAGGGTGACGTGGGTTGTGGTGGTTGTAGTGAAACACTTGTAGTTCTTTCTTTATTTAAAACGGCGCTTTGGGCGAAACAGTAAAGGCGGTTTAGGCGAAACAAAGACGGCGCTTTGGGCAAAACATGAATGTGGGAATCCCGCAGTCTTGTTTCGCCGTTTGGTGCGCTACTGTCCGAGGTGACGCCACATACTGGCGCGGACCCGACTGAGGCCCGTTCGGGCACGCCCAGGCAGCCCGACAACAGCGCGGAAAGCACTTCGATCCGCACGCGAACGTGCAGCCTGGGCGGCGTGCCACCCACCTGCTCCTCCCAGAGCTCGGCATCGACCAGCGCACGACGGGCAGCCTCCTGTTCGCGCCGCGTCAGGCCGAGCTCGGCGAACCAGCGCGCGATCGAGCCCGCAATCCATGGGTCTGTCCGAGCACGCAACTGCAGCCGGGTGAGGTGCAGCGCCCGCGACAGCAGCAATGCGCCATGCACGCCCTCGGCGGCGTCCACGAGCACGCGGTGGAAAGCCACCGACGGGCCGAGCAGCTCGGCAACGACCGCACGGTCCTGCCAGGCCACCAGAGGCGGTGGTTGCAGCATGCGTGCCCCCAGCCGCTCGGCAATCCGGCGTCCGAGCTCGTCGAGGTTGAGCCGGAAATGCAACCGCGCCGGCATACCCAGGCGCTGGTCTTCGAGCAGGTCCAGGGATTGAAGCAACTCACGGGCGCGCCCCTGCTCCTTCACCGACAGACCCGTCTCCACCTGCCACTGCCCGGCAGTCTTGTGAAACCAGCCCTCGCGCAGCCCGATGTCCCGGCCATGCCGGGTCCAGTAGATCGCCTGGGAGAGCAGCAGCGCAGCCTTGACGTTGGCGGTGACGTCGACCAGCCGCCGATGGAACGCAACGTGCCGCCCCAGCAGCGGCCAGATCGTCTCCAGCAGCCTCTGCGGCGCCTCAATCGGGCACTCCGCTGGGTCGGGCCCAGCCGTGCGCTCAGGCGCGCCCATCGGGCTCGCTCCACGGCCTCATCGCGCCCTCCTCATCGCGCCCTCCTCATCGCGCAGACCTGGCAGCTTGAGCCTTCAGAGCTGCCCAGACCGCCGACGCCCGCACCCGGAACCACAGCCGGGCCGGCATGCCGACGCGGCGCTCCTCCAGCAAGCCGGCGTCGCGCAGCGCGCGGCGGGCCGTCTCCTGCTCCCAGCGCGACAGGCCGGTCTCCTCAGACCATTGCTCCTGCGACTTGAGGAACCAGCCGTCGGCTTCGCCATCGAGCGCCTGCGTGGTCCAGATCGCGTGAGACAGCAACAGCGCCGCGTTGACGCCGCCGCTGACCGGGATCAGACAACGGTGGAAGGTGATCGGGGTGTCGAAGACGTCCAGCAGCAGTTCATGCGTGATGCCCAGGTCTTGTGAGTGCAGGTTCATGCCATCGCCTCGTAGTCGCGGACGACCACCTCCAGCACCGCGATCGGAAGTTGCGGGAAGGCCTGGTGGAGCTGGAAGTAGCGGGTTCGGGGTGCGGGGTCGCCGATCGCGTGCCACGCGAGGTAAATGCGCTCGCGGGTGGCGTGGTCGGGCAGTGCCACCCGGCCCGAAGGCCGGTGCGCGCCGAGTTCCCGGCGCAGCTTCAGCGTGAGCTTGCGACGCAGCTTGAAGAGGCGCCCCATGAGCGCGGTCGAGGCGCCGTGGCGGATGAAGTAGATCTCCAGCGCCTTGGCCTCGTTGACGAGCGCCACGGTCCGCAGACCGGCCTGCAGCGCCTCCCCATCGAGCGCGATGCCGATCTTGAGACTCCGCATCGTGGCCAGGCGGTTCAGATCCACTGCCGACAGACGCCGCAGGTTGGCGAGCTGGTCGGCCACGAGGCCGGCGGCGCGCACTTCCTCAGGGCCGGCGTCTGCCAGGCGCACGGCCACATGGTTCAGCAGGACGAGCCGCACCTGGGGGTCGAGCAGCGCCAGCATCACGGCTCCTCCCCGCCGGCGTGGGCGGGCGCTGCCGCGCGGGACTGGCGCTGGCGTGCCAGCAGCGCCAGGAACGCCGCGGCCGTGGCGTCAGCCGGGTCGGTGAGCCAGCGGATGAGGTCGGGCGAAGACTGAAGCGGTGACGACCCACTGCCCTTGAGCGCCGATTCGTCGGTGACCAGCGCGAGCGCCGACCAGGCGCGCTGCTTCGCGGGGTCGGATCGTTGTGGAGCCGG
>JBILUV010000050.1:0-17481 GCA_044370825.1 Burkholderiales bacterium
GCCTCGTTAGGGTACGTCCTGGCCGTCGTCGTCGCCAGCACCTATACACTCGGCCCCTGGCAGTGGCAGGACGGGAGACAGCTGTGGATCCAGCTGGCGGAATGGCCGCGGTACTACACCTATGGCGACGTGGTCGCCAATGTACTCGGCTACGTTCCGCTCGGACTGTTTGCCGCGCTGTGGTTCCAGGAGCGCGCCGGGCTCGTCCGCGGCACCAGCCTGGCCATGCTGGCCTGCGCGGCGGTGTCGTGTTCACTCGAACTGGTGCAGGGGTCGCTCCCTGGCCGCGTGCCCTCGGGACTGGATTTCTTCTGCAACGCCATGGGCGGTATCGTCGGCGCCTGGCTGGCCCTCATCATCGCTCTTCAACCAGACGGGCTGGGCCGGCTGAGGCGCTGGCGCCACCGTGCCGTCCTCCAAGGTGCCCTGGGCGATGTTGCGCTCGTAGCGCTCGCCTACTGGGTGTTCCTGCAGTTCCGCCCCGATGTCTGGCTGTTCGCGGTGGGAAGCCCTGGGCGGGTGGATCCGTCTCCGCTGGGTGGTCACTCTGCGGCGACGCACGTCGCGCTGGAGGCGGCCTCGGCAATGTTGAGCCTCGTGGCGCTTGCCGCGCTGACGCGGGCATTCGCGGTGCAAACGCCGTTGCGAGCCTTCATGACACTGGTGATGCTGGGGCTGGCGGTACGCAGCGGCGCCGTCTGGCTGCTTTCCGCCCGTCTGGACGCCCTGTTATGGCTCACGCCCGGCAACGCCACCGGCCTGCTTGCCGGGATGGCGCTAGGCGCCGGACTCTGCCTCGCACCGGTCCGCTCAGGAGCGCTGGCCGGCCTGCTGGCCCTGATCGCCGCCACTGGCCTGCTGGCACTGGCGCCGGAGAACCCCTACGCCAGCCCGGAGGCGCTCACCGCTCGCACGCCCGGAGGCCATCTCCGCAACATTGCCGGTTCGGCGCAATGGCTGGCGACCTTGTGGCCATGGCTCGCGGGGGTTCTCCTGGCGGGCCGCTGCGCGGCGAGCCCGCGGCGTGAGGCCACGGGTGACGCCGGCAGGACAGGTCCTTAGAATCCGTGATCTGCCGACTCCGGGGCTGCATCCATGAGCTATTACGAACGTCATGTCTTCTTCTGCTGCAACCAGCGCGACGACCCCGCGCGTGCCTGCTGCGCCAACCACAGCGCCGCGGAGATACGCGATCACGCCAAGGCGCGCATCAAGGCAGTTGGTTTGTCCGGAAAGGGCGCCGTCCGGGTCAACATGGCCGGCTGCCTCGATCGCTGTGAGGAAGGGCCGGTGCTCGTGGTTTACCCCGAGGCGGTCTGGTACACCTACGTAGACCGGCAGGACATCGACGAGATCATCGATGAGCACCTGGTCAACGGGCGGGTCGTGGACCGCCTGCGCATCTGATGCTCGCCGCAACCACGCGTGAACTGATCACCGGACCCGCGGGGATTCTGGAAGCCGCGCTCACCCTGCCGTCCGCCAGTCCGATCGGCGTGGTGCTGATCGCCCATCCCCATCCGCTGTACGGCGGCACGATGGAGAACAAAGTGGTCCAGACCATCGCCCGCGCCTTCGTCGGTCTCGGACATGCAGTGTGGCGGGTCAATTTTCGGGGCGTCGGCGCCAGCGAAGGCGTTTACGACGACGGCCGCGGAGAGGTGGAGGACTTCCGCGCCCTGGCCACCCAGGCGCAGGCGCATGATCCTGCCCTACCGCTGTCCCTCGCCGGATTTTCGTTCGGCGGCTACGTTGCCGCGCGCCTGGCCGAGGAGCTCGTGCCCAGGCGACTGGTGCTTGTGGCCCCGGCGGTGGGACGATTCCCGGTCGATGTCGTCCCCCCGCACACACTGGTCATCCACGGCGAGGAAGACGACGTGGTCGCGCTCGCCGATGTCATGGCCTGGGCGCGGCCTCAGAAGCTTGCAGTGGTCGTGATCCCCGGGGCCGGTCATTTCTTCCACGGTGACCTGCTGACCCTGCAGCGGGTGATCAGTGACCACCGGGGCGAAGCCAGCTGAGGCGGTTCGCCCGGCCCGCGATCGAGTGCCCACTACAGACCACCGTACCCATGCTTCTGATCAAAGCGTTTCACATCGTATTCGTGACCTCCTGGTTCGCGGGTCTGTTCTACCTGCCCCGGATCTTCGTCAATCTGGCACTGGAGACCGAGGCGGCGGGCCGGGCCAGGCTGCTGGTGATGGCCCGGAAACTCTACCGCTTCATGACGCTGCTGGCGGTGCCGGCCCTGGCACTCGGGCTCTGGCTGTGGCTGGGCTACGGCATCGGGGGGGGCTGGATGCATCTGAAGCTGGCCCTGGTGGTGGTGCTCCTCGGCTATCACCACATGTGCGGGCGGCTGTTGCGTCGCTTCGAGGCTGGCGCCGATCATCGTTCGCATGTCTGGTACCGCTTGTTCAACGAACTGCCGGTGCTGGTGCTCACCGCCGTCGTGGTCCTGGTGGTGCTGAAACCCTTCTGATGCGACCGTGGCGCCGCTGGCCTGCCGCATGGCTCGCGTTTGCGCTGGCAATCGCGGCGACGGGGCGTTGTGGGGCGGCGGAGCAGGCGCCATCCACCACCAGGGTGCTGCTGCAGACATCGCTGACCGCGGGCCTGGCCCACCACGAGGCGAAAGAGGTGTGGCAGGAACTGCGTCCCGGTGACCGGCTGGAACTGCGGCGTGAGCCCGCCAACCCCCATGACCCGAACGCAGTCCAGGTATGGCGTGAGGGACGGCTACTGGGCTACCTGCCGCGCGCCGACAACCGGGATGTCGCTCGGCAGCTCGACCGCGGACAGCCGCTCGAAGCGCGCATCCGCAGCGTGGCGCGCCATCGCAATCATCGCCGCAAGCTGGAGATCGACGTGTTCCTGGCCTGGTGACATGCCCGGGCCAGTGCGCCATCGATTTCAGGGATAATCAGTCATGAGCGTTCCCCGTCTGCGTCGTGCTCCGGACGCACCGAAGTCCGGCCGCGAGCGCTTTTTCTGCACCTGCCCCAGGGGCCTGGAGGCCGTCCTCACCGACGAACTCGGCACCCTCGGCCTGCATGGCGCGGAATCCGTCTCCGGTGGCGTGGCCTTCGAGGGGAGCTGGGCCGACTGCTACAGGGTGAATCTGTGGAGTCGTGTTGCCAGCCGCGTGCTCTGGAAGGTCGGCCACAGCCGATACCGCGACGAACACGACATCTACCGGGCCGCCACCGAACTGCCCTGGGGGCGCTGGTTCGCGGTGGACCACAGCATCCGCGTGAACGTGTCGGCGATCGCGAGTCCGGTGCGCAGCCTGGAGTTCGTCGCCCTCAGGGTCAAGGACGCGATATGCGACCGGTTTCGTCAGGAATGCGGGGCACGACCGAGCGTGGACACCGCCATGCCTGACGTGCGCGTCCACGTCTTCCTCACGGACCGCGACGTCTCCTTCCACCTCGACACGTCCGGCGAGTCGCTGTTCAAGCGGGGCGCGAGACGCGCGGCGACCGAAGCACCTCTGCGGGAGAATCTCGCCGCCGGCATCCTGATGCTCACTGGTTGGCGGCCTGACGAACCACTGCTCGACCCCATGTGCGGGGGCGGCACCTTCCTGGCCGAGGCCGCCGGCATGGCCCTGGGCCTGGCGCCCGGGGCGGGCCGTCGCTTCGCGTTCGAGAATCTGTCGCTGTTCGACGCCGACGCATGGAAGAAGGTGCGCTCGGCCGCCATGGCCGGGCCGGCCCGACGCCAGTTACCGCAGCTGTTCGGATCCGACATCTCGCAGGTCGCCCTGGCGGCGGCCAGAGCCAACCTGGAAGCCGCAGGCGTGCTGGAATTCGTGCAGCTCGACTGCGCCGATGCCACCACCCGCCCAGCCCCGGCACCCTCAGGGGTCCTGATCGCCAATCCTCCCTACGGCGTACGCATCGGGGACCGCCAGCATCTGCTGGAGCTCTACCCGCAGCTGGGTGACGCCCTCAAACAGCGTTTCTCCGGGTGGCGCGCCTACCTGTTCAGCGCAGACCTGGAGTTGCCGAAACACATCCGCCTCAAGGCATCGAAGCGCACGCCGCTGTTCAACGGGGCCCTCGAGTGTCGGCTGTTCGAGTACCGGATGGTGAGCGGCGCGCTGCGCCGCGAGCCGGTTGCCGCGAACCGGGACGGCGCGTCCGCCAGCGAAGAATCACCGCCCCGCTGAAAAGCCCACGCAGGCGTCAGACGATGTTCAGGTGGTCCAGCCCGGAGAGAATGTCCTTGTCCTTGGACTCCCGACCGTGCAGTTTGATCGCCAGGCGCAGTTCGTTCATCGAGTCGGCGTTGCGCATCGCATCCTCGTAGCTGATGGCGCCGGCCTCGTAGAGATCGAACAAGGCCTGGTCGAAGGTCTGCATGCCCAGTTCGCGGGACTTCTTCATGATCTCCTTGAGCTCGTGGATGGCGCCCTTGAAGATGAGGTCGGAGGCGAGCGGCGAGTTGAGCAGGATTTCGATGGCCGCCGCACGGCCCTTCCCGTCTCGCTTCGGAATGAGCCGCTGCGAGATCATGCCTTTCAGGTTTAGAGAAAGGTCCATGAGCAACTGGGTCCTGCGCTCCTCCGGGAAGAAGTTGATGATGCGGTCCAGCGCCTGATTGGAGCTGTTGGCGTGCAGCGTTCCCATACACAGATGCCCGGTCTCGGCGAAGGCGATGGCGTGCTCCATGGTTTCGCGCTCGCGGATCTCGCCGATCAGTATGACGTCGGGCGCCTGACGCAGCGTGTTCTTGAGGGCGGCCTCCCAGGACTCCGTGTCCACACCCACCTCGCGCTGGGTGACGAGGCAGTTCCTGTGGTCGTGCACAAACTCGATGGGGTCCTCGATGGTGATGATGTGGCCCTGGCTGTTCTCGTTGCGGTGGCCAATCATGGCCGCGAGCGTGGTCGACTTGCCCGAACCCGTGGCGCCGACCACGATGACCAGGCCGCGCTTGGTCATGGCAATGTCCTTCAGGGGCTCCGGCAATCCGAGATCGTCGAGCCGGGGGATACTGGTGTTGATGACCCGCAGAACCATCCCCACACGGCCCTGCTGGATAAAGGCATTGACCCGAAAGCGGCCGATGCCCGGCGGGTTGATCGCGAAGTTGCACTCCTTGGTGCGCTCGAACTCCAGCGCCTGCCGGTCGTTCATGATGGAACGGGCCAGCTCCTGGGTGTGCATCGGTGTCAGGCTCTGCGTCGAGACTGGCGTCATGCGTCCGTCCAGTTTGAAGGCCGGGGGAAACCCTGCCGTGAGAAACAGGTCCGACGCGCCCTTGGCAACCATGCCACGGAGCAGGTCGTGAACGAACTTGATGGCCTGATCGCGATCCATTGACGCATTGCCTCCGAGAGCTCCGCGGCGCCGTGCGCCGTGGCGAGAGTTGTCCGGCCAGCCCCGATCAACCGGGGAACAGGTCCTTGTTGACGGCCTTGCCGCGTGCCTCCGCGGGCGCGACGATACCGCGCTGCACCAGCGACTGCAGGTTCTGGTCGAGTGTCTGCATGCCGAAAGTCTGACCCGTCTGGATGGCCGAGTACATCTGCGCCACCTTGCCCTCGCGGATGAGGTTACGGATCGCGGGGGTGCCGATCATGATCTCGTGGGCCGCCACCCGCCCCTGTCCGTCCCGGGTCTTGAGCAGGGTCTGGGAAATCACCGCACGCAGCGATTCCGACAGCATCGCGCGCACCATCTCCTTCTCGGCTGCGGGAAACACGTCGATGATCCGGTCGATGGTCTTGGCCGCCGAGCTGGTGTGCAGCGTCCCGAACACCAGATGGCCGGTCTCGGCCGCGCTGAGGGCAAGGCCGATGGTCTCCAGATCGCGCATCTCCCCAACCAGGATGGCATCCGGGTCTTCGCGCAGCGCAGAGCGAAGGGCATTGGAGAACGACAGCGTGTGCGGCCCGACCTCGCGCTGGTTGATGAGGCATTTTTTGGGTTCATGCACGAATTCGATCGGGTCCTCCACGGTGAGGATGTGACCGTATTCGTTCTCGTTGATGTCGTTGATCATGGCCGCCAGCGTGGTCGACTTCCCCGACCCTGTGGGCCCCGTGACCAGCACCACGCCCCGCGGATACTTGGCGATATCCTTGAAGATGTTCGGCGCCTTGAGGTCCTCCAGGGTCAGCACCTTGGACGGGATGGTCCGCATGACCGCGCCCGCGCCGCGGTTGTGCACGAAGGCATTGACCCGGAAGCGCGCCAGATTGGGGATGGCGAAGGAGAAATCGCACTCCAGCGTCTCCTCGTAGGTCTTGCGCTGGGAGTCGCTCATGATGTCGTAGATCATGGAATGCACATCCTTGTGCTCCATGGGCGGCAGGTTGATGCGCCTGACGTCCCCGTGCACCCGGATCATCGGCGGCAGGCCGGCGGACAGATGCAGGTCGGATGCCTTGTTCTTCACGACGAAGGCGAGGAGCTCGGAGATGTCCATCTATAATCCTTTCGACATCCGGGCCACGCCCGGTCAGAGTGGAAGCCTGCCAGATGCCTCTTTCGGCGAATCCTCCGCCGGCACCGGAATTCTTTAACGACACCTTGCACGCACGTCTTCAGGCAGTCGAGGAGCGCGTGGCCGCGGCAGTGCGCGCGGCAGAACGCCCACCCGGGTCGGTCACACTGGTGGCCGTGTCCAAGACCTTCCCTGCCGCGGTGATCCGTGCCGCCCATGCTGCGGGACAGCGGCACTTCGCCGAAAACTACCTTCAGGAAGCGCTGGGCAAGATCGAAGCTCTGGCCGACCTGGATATTGTCTGGCACTTCATCGGCCCCATCCAGAGCAACAAGACGCGTCCGATCGCAGAGCGGTTCCACTGGGTCCACTCGGTCGACAGGGTCAGGATCGCGCAGCGGCTGTCTGACCAGCGCCTGCCGGGCCTGCCGCCCCTGCAGCTATGTTTGCAGGTCAACCTGAGCGGCGAGGCCGCGAAGAGCGGGGTCGAGCCCGGCGAGGTTCCAGAGCTCGCCGCTGCAATCGGCGACCTGCCCGGGGTGCAACTGCGGGGCCTCATGACCATCCCCGAGCCCAGCGACGATGCGGCCCTGCAGCGCCTGCGCTTCTCGGCCCTGCGGGCCCTGCTGCCGTCCGGCACATCGCACGGACGGGCGCTCGACACCCTTTCGATGGGCATGTCGGATGACCTCGAGGCGGCGATCGCGGAGGGGGCCACCATGGTCCGGGTGGGTCGGGCGATCTTCGGCGACCGGAGCGCTTGAGGGCTCTCATGCCGGCAGGCGCTGCCCTCTGCGACCTCGGCACCATGGTCTGCGAGGAAGTTCGAGGACGTCTGCCGGGAATCGAAACACGCTACGCGTCGTTGGTGCGCAGCGGCAGCGCCGCGATGCCCACGGGACATGCGCCAGCCCCGGCGGGATCGGGGCCCACCTGGCGAAGGTGTCCGGTCGATCGTAACGGGGGCTCAGCCTCCCGTTATTTTTTACGTTAACGAAATTTACGGGGTCATGAGGAACATGGGTGTGAGGATAGGATTTCTCGGTGGCGGCAACATGGCAACGGCCATGATTTCAGGATTGCTGGCCCAGGGATGGCGGACGTCTGACCTGCGCGTGGCCGATGTCGACCCTGTGGCTCGAGCGCGCCTGCGGGAAACACTGGGTGTCGTCGCCACCGACCAGCCCTCAGAGGTGGTTTCGTCCTCCGACTGGGTCGTGCTTGCCGTCAAGCCGCAGCAGCTGCGCCCGTTGTGCCAGGAGATCGCCAGGTCTGCCCGTGAGCACCTCGTGGTCAGCATCGCCGCCGGCATCCGCACGGCGGAGCTGACCCGCTGGCTCGACGGCAATGAGCGCATCGTGCGCGTCATGCCGAACACCCCGGCGTTGCTGCGCGCCGGAATGACCGGCGCCTTCGCGCTGCCGTCGGTGTCTCCGACGGAACGACGCCAGGTGGACGAACTCCTCGGCGCCGTGGGCAAGGTGCTGTGGGTGGAACAGGAGTCCCGCCTCGACGGGGTGACCGCCTTGTCAGGAAGCGGACCAGCCTACGCCTTCTACCTGATCGAGGCGATGCAGGAGGCCGCCGGACGGCTCGGATTCAACCCTGACGAGGGGCGCCGGCTCAGCGTCGAGACGCTCCTCGGCGCCGCCCGGCTGGCGGCGGCCAGCGAGGAGCCAGCCGCCACCCTCAGGGCGCGCGTGACCTCCAAGGGCGGGACCACGGAGCGGGCCATCAGCGTCATGGACGCCCATTCGGTCAAGTCGCATCTGGTGGAGGCAATCCTCGCGGCAGCCGAGCGCTCGCGCGAACTTGGAGACCTGCTGGGCAGCGACGAGCCATGATGGCCCAGGCGATCGTTTTCCTGGTCGACACGGTGCTGGGGCTGTACGCCCTGGCGCTGCTGTTGCGCTTTCTGCTCCAGCTGGTCCGCGCACCGGCACGCAACCGGGTTTCGCACTTCATCGGGGCCCTTACCGACCCCGTGGTCAGACCTGCCAGGAGAATCGTCCCCGGCTGGGGCGGGTTCGACCTGTCGACGCTGCTGCTGGCGTGGATGTGCCGCCTGCTGCTGCGGCTGACCGTGGCTTTGCTGGACCTGCTGTCGGGTGGCTTTGGTTCATTCCCGCTGCTCACCTCCGCCCTGATGGCCGCACTGGACGTGCTCAGGATGGGCCTCTATGTCGCCATGGCGGCCGTCATTCTGCAGGCTGTGCTGTCCTGGATCGCGCCCTTCAGCCCGCTGGCCCCGGTGGTCGACAGCCTCACGCGCCCCATGCTGCGCCCGATCCAGAGACGAGTGCCGACGGTGGGTAACGTTGATCTCTCGCCCCTGGTGCTGTTGATCCTTCTGCAGCTGATCCTCATGGTCCCGCTTCAGTGGCTCACCTCGCTCGTCCTCGGATCGCTGGGCGGATGACAGCAACCGAAGCCGCCGGCGGACAGCTCCGGCCGTTTGTGCCGGTGTGGGCGCGACATGACCCGAGCCGCGGCACGAGCCGCCGCCACCAGGTCATCGAGGTATCGGGCGCTGGCGCCGCAGCTCTGGGGAGGCTGGACACCGCATGAGCGGCATCGTCAACCAGCTGGAAAGCCTGGTCGCCCGTTATCGCGAGTGGCGCGAGGAGTTGCGCTCCGGCATCGAGGCCTACCACGCATGGCTCGATGCGCGTGGCCAGGTCGACATCCAGCGCTCGCTGCGGCTGTACGATCTGGCGGAGAGCCTGCGAAACGACAGGATGGTCCTGGCCTTCCTCGCGGAGTACTCGCGTGGCAAGTCGGAGCTCATCAACGCCATGTTCTTCTCCGGCTTCAAGCAGCGGCTGCTGCCCTCCAGCGTGGGCCGAACCACGATGTGCCCGACCGAGCTGTTCCACGACGCCTCCGAGGAACCCTACATCCGCCTGCTGCCGATCGAGACGCGAGCCCGCAGCGAAAGCATCATCTCCCTCAAGCACCGGCCGGTCGAATGGGTGAAGGTCCGGCTGGATCTCGAGGACCTCGACGGTATGGTGAAAGCCTTCGGCATGCTCGCCCAGACCAAGAGCGTGACCCTGGAGGAGGCGGACAAGCTCGGGTTGCTGGCCGATGGTGACCTCTACACCACGACGGTGGTGCGAAAGCGCCTGTCCCGCGTCGACGTCCCGGCGTGGCGCCATGCCATCGTCAATTTCCCCCACCCGCTTCTTCAGAGCGGTCTGGTGATCCTCGACACACCGGGACTGAACGCCCTGGGCACCGAGCCGGAACTGACCGTGAGCATGATCCCCAACTGCCACGCCGTCCTGTTCCTCCTGGCCACGGAGACCGGCGTCACGAAGAGCGATCTGGAGGTCTGGCAGCGTTACGTCCAAGGACGGGTGCCGCGGTCGATCGTGGTGCTGAACAAGATCGACCTGCTCTGGGACGAGCTCAGGTCCGATGGCGAGATCGAGTCAGACCTGAATCGGCAGATGAGCGAGACGGCCCGGCTGCTCAACGTGCCGCTTGCCCACGTCATCGCACTGTCGGCCCAGAAGGGCCTCGTGGCGCGCATCAAGGGTGACCCGGCGCTGCTGGAGCGCAGCCGCATCCGGGAACTGGAACGGATGTTGGCCGAGGAGATCGTGCCGGCGAAGCAGGAGATCCTCCGCTCGTCGGTGCAGCGCGACATCGGCGCCCTGGTGGATGGTTCGCTGGAAGGCGTGCGCGCTTCGCTCGGCTCCACCACCACCGAGATCGCGGAACTCGCGCAGTTGTCCGGCAAGAACGAGGATCTGGCGCGCGTCATGCTCCAGCGGTTGGAAGGCGAGAAAATCGCTTACCAGAAGAACGTCGAAGCCTTCAAGCAGAACTATGGGGCGGTGCTCCGCCGCGGCCACCAGCTGCTCGGTACCCTCGCCGACGACGAACTTGACCGGGTCTTTTCCGAGAACCACCGCTCCATCGAAGGCAGCTGGACCACCGCGGGCCTGTGGCGGAGCATGCGGGCACTGTTCGAACGGTTCGGGGTCCACACGGGGACGATGCTCGAGTTCGCCAATCAGACGACCGACTTCGTGGACGGCGTGTACCGCGAATTCCACGAGAAGCACGGCTTTCCGAAGCTCGACCCACCCCAGCTGAACCTGCAGAAGCACGTGGTGCGCATGGGTCAGCTCAAGCAGGCGACGGAACAGTTCTGCTCGGATCCGGTCAACATAGCGTTTCCGAAGTTCCTGGTGGTGCGCAACTTCTACGAGCAGGTCGTGACCGAGGCGCGGGGCGTTTTCCGCCAGGTCAAGGCGGACTTCGAGAGCTGGCTCGGCAATTCCCTGGTACCGCTGTCGACCCAGCTTAAAGAGCACCAGAAACTGCTCGAGCGCCGCGTCGACAACATCCGCAAGGTGAGCGGAGACATCAGCTCCATCAAGGAGCGCTCCGCTCTCCTGGCGAGCCAGCGGGATGACCTCCAGGTGCAGCTCGAGGAACTCGCCAGGATCCGCTCGATTCTGCGCGGCACCGGTGAGGTGGATTCGATCCTCCGGCCGCGCTCCGGCCGCAGGACGTGACACGACAGCTTGGCCCAGGCGCCTGTTCGCGCTTTGGGCGGGCCTTCCGCTGCGGCATTGACGGTCGGCCCTGCCCCGTGTGCCTGCAGTGGCGTGAGGCTGAGCTCGGAACAGCTTTCCGCCACACGCGCCAGCTTCGACGACGGCCTGTGGGTGGCCTGCCTGTCCGCCATCGCGGCGGAGGGTATCGCCCGCCGCTGGCGGGCCGCCGATCGCGCGGCGTTACACCAGCACGACGTCGTACTGCTCCTGAGAGTAGAGGCTCTCCACCTGGAGGCGGATCGGCTTGCCGATGAACTCCTCGAGCTGGGCCAGGCTCTGTGACTCCTCGTCGAGGAACATGTCGATCACCTTCTGCGAAGCGAGGATGCGGAACTCCCGGGCATCGAACTGCCTGGCCTCACGCAGCAGCTCGCGCAGGATCTCGTAGCAGACCGTCTCTGGAGTCTTGAGCTCGCCCCGCCCCTGGCACACGGGGCACGGCTCGCACAGGACGTGCGCCAGACTCTCGCGGGTTCGCTTTCGCGTCATCTCGACCAGTCCGAGCGCGCTGAATCCGTTCACGGTCATGCGAGTCCGATCCGGCGCCAGCGCCTTGCGCAGTTCCGCCAGCACCGCCTCGCGATGCGGGTCGTTGTCCATGTCGATGAAGTCGATGATGACGATGCCGCCCAGATTGCGCAGACGCAGCTGCCTTGCGATCACCTGCGCCGCCTCGAGATTGGTCTTGAAGACCGTGTCGTCGAAGCTGCGGCCACCGACGAATCCGCCGGTGTTGACATCGACCGTCGTCAGCGCTTCGGTCTGGTCGATGATCAGGTAGCCGCCTGACTTCAGGCTGACGCGACGCGAGAGCGCGCGCTCGATCTCCTCCTCGACACCATAGAGATCGAATAGCGTCCGTTCACCGGTGTAGTGCTCGATGCGATCCGCGAACGGCAACGCGTAATCGAGTGCGAAACGCCGCATCGAATCGTAGGTCTCGCGCGAATCCACCAGCACGACCTGCGTGACGTCGGTCGCCAGGTCGCGCAGCACCCGAAGGTTGAGGTCCAGATCGCGATAGAGCACCGCCGGCGCTGACAGGCCCTTGTGCCGCTCCTGAATGCCCGACCACAGCCGGCGCAGGTATTCGAGGTCGGCGCGCAATTCCTCGTCTGTCGCGCTCTCAGCCATGGTGCGGATGATGAAGCCGCCAGGCTGGTCCGCCACAATCAGGTTCTGCAGGCGGTCGCGCAGCTGCAGCCGGCCGGCCTCGTCCTCGATACGCTGGGAGACCCCGATATGGGACTCCTGGGGCAGGAACACCAGGAAGCGCCCGGCAATGCTTATCTGGGTGGACAGCCGGGCACCCTTGGTGCCGATCGGGTCCTTGATCACCTGCACGAGAAGACGGTCGCCATCGTGCAGGATCTTCTCGATCGGCCGGGCGTCGTCACCGTCGCGGTTGCCCCACAGATCCCCGACGTGGAGGAATGCAGCCCGATCCAGGCCGATCTGGACGAACGCAGACTGCATGCCGGGCAGGACCCTGCTCACCACACCGACGTAGATGTTACCTACCAGGCCGCGGGAGGCGGCACGCTCGACGTGCAGTTCCTGGGCCGAGCCCTGCTGCATGAGCGCCACCCGCGTCTCCTGCGGCGTGACATTGACGAGAATCTCCTCCCTCACGGCAGCAGCACCCCGAAACGGCCCAGCAGCTTAGCGGTCTCGTACACCGGCAGGCCCATGACCCCGCTGTGGCTGCCGGCGATGGCACTCACGAACACGCCGGCGGGGCCCTGGATGCCATACGCGCCGGCCTTGTCCAGCGGATCGCCGGTGCCGACGTAACGACGGATCTGCTCGGGCCCGAGGGCCCCGAAGGTCACGGCGGTGGTGCTCACGCAGGCCTCTATCCGGTCCCCGAGGGCCACCGCGACACCGGTGTGCACCTGATGGGTACGCCCTGTCAGACAGCTCAGTATGGCTTCGGCTTCAGCGCCGTCGGCGGGCTTGCCGATGATGCGGTCATCCAGACAGACGGTGGTGTCCGCCGCAAGCACCGGTGCATTCGGCAGTCCCCGAAGTCGCAGCAGCGTCCAACCGGCTGCGACCTTCTCGCGCGCGAGCCGGAGCACGTAATCGACAGGGTTCTCGCCGGGGCGGGGGGTCTCGTCGACCTCGAGGACTCGTTCGGTTTCGTGTTCGGGGAGCAGGACCTCGAAGCGCACACCGATCTGAGCAAGAATCTCCCGGCGGCGTGGGCTTCGGGACGCGAGGTGGATGTGAGGGAAATGAACCATCATGGCGGGCACGGACGCCATCCGGCGACGCGGCGCCGGTCAGTCCCGATGGTAGGGATGCCCGCGCAGCAGGGACATCCCGCGATACAGCTGCTCGGCCAGCACAACCCGAACAAGACCATGGGGCAGGGTCAGTGGCGAAAGCGAGAGCGTCAGGTCGGCCGCCGCCTTGACCGAGGCATGCAGTCCGTCGGCGCTGCCGATCACCATGCCGACATCCCGACCGGAGGCAAGCCAGCGCTCGATCCAAGCGGCCAGATCACGCGTTGTGACCGCCCGGCCGCGTTCGTCCAGCACAACGCGCATGACGCCGGCGGGGATGCCGGCCGCGATGCGCTGCGCCTCGCGTTCGAGCAGGCGCTCTATGGCGGCCTCTCCCGCCGGTTCCGGTCGAGCCTCAGGTTTGATGGAGACCAGTTCGATGCGTGCCTCTGGCGGCATGCGCCGGGCGTAGTCATCGAACGCTGCGTCAACCCACGGCGGCTGACGGTGCCCCACCGCGAGAATGCGTATGCGCATGTCCGGGGCTCGGCGACCGTCAGGGGCCGGTGCCGGCGGAAGATCCGGATCGGAAGGCCGGCGGAGTGCCGGCAGCCAAACGGGACGGCACGGCGCGCGGGCCACCCCAGAGCTCTTCCAGATTGTAGTGGCCTCGGATGGCCGGTTGCATGATGTGGACCACGAGATCGCCGAGATCCACCAGCACCCAATCACCGGAACCCTCGCCCTCGACACCGACAACAGACGCCCCGCAAGTCCTGGCGACATCCTGGACGTGGCGCGCAAGCGCCTTGGTCTGACGCGCCGAGTCGCCACTGGCGACGATGACGGTGTCGAACAGGGAAGTGAGCTTGCGCACGTCCAGCACCACGATGTCCCGCGCCTTGATGTCTTCCAGCGCGTTCACCGTTGCGCGCACCACTGCGTCACCCTCCATCCGAACTCCCGTATAGACCGTTTGATTCAATATAGCCGAGGACGGAATCGGGAAGCAAATAACGCGCGGAGAGCCCGGCACGAAAGTCGCGCCGGATGCGTGTGGCCGATATCCCGAGAGGCGTGATGACAAGAGGGTGGATACGGCCGGCGGCGGTGCCGGCAAGATCCTCTTTGGAGCGCGTCAGCCGCGCATCGAACTCCGCCGCCAGCGCAGGCGTCTGCGGCCATATCGCGAACCCCGGCCGGTGCGCCACGATGAGGTGTACCCGATCGAGCAGCTCCTTCCAGCGCTTCCAGGTCTCGAACAGGGCGAAGGCGTCGGCGCCGACGATCAGACAAAGAGGCACCGACGGCACCAGTTCCGCACGCATCCCCTCCACCGTGTCGATGGTGTAGCTGGCGGCGGGGCGCCTCAATTCGCGATCGTCCACATCGAAGGCTGGGTTGCCGCGCGTCGCCAGTTCAACCATGCGCAGCCGGTGGGCAGCACTGGCACCGGGCTCCCCGCGGTGCGGTGGGCGGGCACTCGGGACGAACCGCACCACCGACAGCCCGCACACCTGCAACGCCTCCTCGGCCAGACGCAGGTGGGCGAGGTGCACCGGATCAAAGGTACCCCCCAGAAGCCCGACGGGCCCGGTGCGTGACGGCGGATCGCCCGCCAGACCGCGTTCGCTCAGAGCAGCACCCGGCGGATATCCGCCAGTAGGCCGTTCAAGGTGGTGATGAAGCGCGCCCCCTCGGCACCGTCGATGGCGCGGTGGTCGTAGGACAGGGAAAGCGGAAGCATCAGTCGCGGCACGAACTGTCCATCCATCCACACCGGCTTCATGGCAGAACGGGAGACCCCGAGGATGGCCACCTCCGGCGCGTTGATGATGGGCGTGAAATGGGTGCCACCGATGCCACCCAGGCTGGAGATGGAGAAGGTCCCGCCCTGCATGTCGGCGGGACCGAGCTTCCCGTCGCGCGCCCGCGCACTGACCTCCCCGAGTTCCTTCGCAAGCTGCGCCACGCCCTTCTGGTCGACGTCGCGCACGACAGGGACCACCAGACCGCCAGGGGTGTCCACGGCGACCCCGATGTTGTAGTAGCGCTTGAGCACCAGGGCGTCACCGCCCGACGCCAGAGAACTGTTGAACTCCGGGTGCCGGCGAAGCGCTGCAACCACCGCCTTCATGATGAAGGCCAACGGGGTGAGTTTCACGCCCTGCTTCTGCACTTCGGCCGACATGGCCTTGCGGAACGCCTCCAGTTCAGTGATGTCGGCCTCGTCCTGCTGGGTGATGTGGGGAATGTGCACCCAGTTGCGGTGCAGTGCCGGACCCGAGATCTTCTTGATGCGCGACATCGGCTGCGTCTCGACCGGGCCAAACTTCGCATAGTCCACCACCGGCCACGCCGGCAGCCCGAGGGAGATGCCGGCACCGCCGGCCGCTGGCTGAGGCGCCGGTCCGGCGGCGAGGGCCTGCTTGACGAAGCCCTGCACGTCCTCTCGCAGGATGCGGCCCTTCGGCCCCAACCCACGCACGTTCCCGAGATCGACGCCCAGTTCGCGGGCGAAGCGCCGGATCGCAGGACTGGCGTGTGCGCGGGCGAAGGCCTCCTCATCGATGGCGGCCGGAGCCGCAGGTGCCTGGACGACGGCAGGCGCGGGAGCAGGCGCTGCGACCGTCGCAGGTTGCGGCGCCGCCGCCGCCACCGGTGAAGCCACGGAGGAAGGCGCCGGGCTGGAGGCGGGCGCCGCCACGGCAGCCTGCGCCTCCACCGCTTCCACGGTCATCAGCGAAGTGCCCTGGGCCACCTTGTCGCCCACCTTCACCAGCACTTCACGTACCACGCCGGCGTGCGGTGTCGGCACCTCCATCGTCGCCTTGTCGGATTCCAGCGTTACCACCGAGGCATCCGCTGCAACCTGGTCGCCCGGCTTCACCAGAATCTCAATCACCGGCACGTCCTTGAAGTCGCCGATGTCCGGCACCAGTACTTCCTTGATAGCTCCCATGAACTCTTTTCTCGCGCAGGGGTGGGATGAGGCCGCGTCAGACGCGCCAGGGATCCGGCTTGCCGGCATCGATGCGGTACTTGTGCAGGGCCTGGGTGACGGTGGCTGCGGGGATCACGCCCTCGTCGGCCAGAGCCTTGAGCGCAGCAACGACGACATAGCGCCCGTCCACCTCGAAAAAGGCGCGCAACTGCTCCCGCGTGTCGGACCGGCCGAAACCGTCGGTGCCGAGGACAACATAGCGTCGATCCACATAGGGTCTGATCTGGTCGGCCACCGCCCGCATGTAGTCCGTGGCCGAGATGACCGGCCCGGCATGGCCTGACAGGCACTGCGTGACGTAAGGCAGGCGTGGTTTGTCCTCGGGGTGAAGAAGGTTCCATCGCTCCACGGCCATGCCATCACGCCGCAGTTCCGTGAAACTCGGGCAGCTCCATATGTCGGCGGCGATGCCGAAATCGTCCTTGAGCAGCGCGGCGGCCGCTATCACCTCGCGCAGGATGGTGCCGCTGCCGAGCAGTTGCACCCGCGGCGTCTTCTTGCCGCCAGCCCCCTGCGAGAACAGGTACATCCCCTTGAGGATGCCAGCCTCCGCTCCCTCCGGCATGGCGGGGTGGGGGTAGTTCTCGTTCATCAGGGTGACGTAGTAGAAGACGTCCTCCTGGTCCTGGCACATGCGGCGCAGGCCATCCTGGATGATCACCGCCACCTCGTAGGAGAAGGTGGGGTCATAGGAGATGCAGTTCGGAATGGTCGAGGACAACAGATGGCTGTGCCCGTCCTCGTGCTGCAGGCCCTCGCCGTTCAGCGTGGTGCGTCCGGCCGTTCCCCCCAGCAGGAAGCCGCGAGCACGCTGGTCACCGGCGGCCCAGGCGAGGTCGCCGATGCGCTGGAAACCGAACATGGAGTAGTAGATGTAGAAGGGGATCATCTGCACGCCATGGGTCGAATAGGCCGTGGCGGCGGCGATCCAGGAGGACATGGCGCCGGGTTCGTTGATCCCCTCCTGCAGGATCTGTCCGCTCTTGTCCTCCTTGTAGAACATCAGCTGGTCGGCATCCTGGGGCGTGTAGAGCTGGCCGACCGACGACCAGATGCCGAGTTGCCGGAACATGCCTTCCATGCCGAAGGTGCGCGACTCGTCCGGCACGATGGGCACGACACGCTTTCCGATCTGCTTGTCACGCACCAGGATGCCGAGCATGCGCACAAAGGCCATGGTGGTGGAGATCTCGCGCTCCTCGGTGCTCCTGAGCAGGGCCTC
>JBILUV010000058.1:0-16085 GCA_044370825.1 Burkholderiales bacterium
GCCTCGAAGGCGGACAACGGCGGTACCTCGAGGGGGTCTCCCTTCTGCCGCCGGGTCGGCAGGTAACCGCCGAGAGCCTCCCGCCGCTTGCGCATGTACTCGAGTTCCGGCGAACCCTCGGGGAAGGTCAGGAATGGAATCTCGTTCAGCTTGTCGTCGGGGATGGGCAGACCGAAGCGGTCGCGGAACGCCTTCAGCGAGGTCGTGCCCATCTTCTTCTGCTGGTGGGTGATGTTCTGCGCCTCACCCGCCTCGCCCATGCCATAGCCCTTGATGGTCTTCGCCAGGATCACGGTCGGCTGACCGGTGTGCTTCATCGCGGCGGCGTACGCGGCGTAGATCTTGTGAGGATCGTGGCCCCCGCGGTTGAGGCGCCAGATGTCGTCGTCCGTCATGTTGGAGACCATCTCCAGCAGTTCCGGGTACTTGCCGAAGAAGTGCTTGCGCACGTAGGCGCCGTCCTTCGACTTGAACATCTGGTACTCGCCGTCGACGCACTCCTCCATGCGCTTCTGCAGCAGCCCCTTGGTGTCCCGGGCAAGCAGCGGATCCCAGTAGGAACCCCAGATCACCTTGATCACGTTCCAGCCGGCACCGCGGAAATCGGCCTCCAGCTCCTGGATGATCTTGCCGTTGCCCCGCACCGGGCCGTCCAGGCGCTGCAGATTGCAGTTGACGACGAAGACCAGATTGTCGAGACGCTCGCGCGCGGCAACGCCGATGGCGCCCATGGATTCCGGTTCGTCGCACTCGCCGTCACCCAGGAAGCACCACACCTTGCGCCCCTCGGTGTTGACGATGCCGCGATCCTGCAGGTACTTCATGAAGCGCGCCTGGTAGATCGCCATGATCGGCCCAAGGCCCATCGACACCGTGGGGAACTGCCAGAAATCCGGCATGAGCCAGGGGTGCGGATACGAGGACAGGCCCTCCCCCGAGACCTCCTGGCGGAATTTGTCCATCTGCTGCTCGCTCAGCCGCCCCAGCATGAAGGCCCGGGCATAGATGCCGGGGGCCGAGTGGCCCTGAACAAATACCAGATCGCCGCCGTGCATCTCCGAGGGTGCGTGCCAGAAGTGGTTGTAACCGACGTCATACAGGGTAGCAGCCGAGGCGAAGCTGGCGATGTGACCCCCGACGTTGGTGTCCTGGTTGGCCCTCAGCACCATGGCCGCGGCATTCCAGCGCACGTAGGAGCGAACGCGGTGCTCGAGTTCGTGGTCGCCAGGCGAGTGCTCCTCCCGGGCCGGCGGGATGGTGTTGATGTAGGCCGTGTTGGCGCTGTAGGGCAGGTAGGCGCCCGCGCGTCTCGCCCTCTCGACCAGGCGTTCCAGAAGGTAGTGGGCTCTGTCCACGCCCTCAGTGCGAAGCACGCCGTCGAGGGCCTCGAGCCATTCATCGGTTTCCTGGGGGTCGTAGTCGGGCAACGCTGCCATGGGTGTTCACCTTTTGGGACTCGTGAGGAATGCACGACACGCCGGTTCGTGGCCGGCGGCCGCACGTCGTGGATTATATTCCGCCGCCTGCGCCGGGCGTCGGCGCGGCCGCAGTTGCGACACGCGACGATGCTCAGGGTCGCGAAGGCGGCACCCGGCCCAGGAGGTGGAACTCCTCGTTGGGACGCATCTCCACCAAGTGAGCCATACGGTTGGACAAGGCGAAGAACGCCGTGATGGCGCCGATGTCCCAGATGCTGTCCTCCGCAAAACCATGCGCTCTCAGCGCCTCGCGGTCGGCCTCGGTCACAGACTCGGGTGCGCGCGCCAGCTTGACCGCGAAATCGAGCATCGCCACCTGACGCGGCGTTATGTCGGCCTTGCGATGGTCCACGGCCACCTGGTCGGCCACCAGGGGGTTCTTCGCGTAGATGCGCAGGATGGCACCGTGGGCAACGACACAATACAGACAGTGGTTCACGCCACTGGTCGCCACGACGATCATCTCGCGCTCGGCCTTCGTGAGCCCGGAGTCCCGCAACATCACGGCATCGTGGTATGCGAAGAACGCCCTGAACTCGTCAGGCCGATGCGCCAGCGCGAGGAAGACGTTCGGAATGAAGCCCGCCTTTTCCTGGACCTTCAGGATGCTCTGACGGATGTCCTCGGGTAGCTCTTCCAGTGCCGGGACGGGATAACGGCTGGCGTGGGTGCTCATGGCTGCAGTCGCTCGATGACGGGATTTGGTGATTATCCCGAAAAATCCGCGACGCTCCGCCCCCGGCGCTGCCCATCGGCGTGCACCGGAGCGCAAGCCGGGTCAGCGGCCGATCTCGTTGGGTTAGTATTGACGAATGCGGCACGCCCGCACCCTGCCTTAATGATCCTGCGTCGTGAACCCCCAGAGAACCCGCCTGCTCGAGCTCATCGCTTTCGTGCAGCACACCGCCACTCATCGCCTGGCCGGCGGGCCGGGCCGGGAGACCCTGGGACGATTCCGTCTCGACAGCCAGCAGCTGGGCGGTGCGGACGGTGTGCGCACCGGTGCTGCAGAGCCCGACGACGGGGCCTGGCTCAGGGTCGCGCGGCCCGAGAATCCGGCGCTCCCACCACGCCCCGAGAGCCCGTGGCTGTCGCCCTGGCTGGATATCGGTGACCCGGTTCTTTCCTCGCCCCGTCTGGCGACGTCGGTCTCCGGCGAGTCGCTGATCGCCGCCGGCACCCACCTGGAAGAAGAGGCCAGCGCCGGGGCCGATCAGGCAACTGCACGGGTGCGTCGCGACGCCGTGGTCCTGCTCGATGGATATGCATTTCGCGCCCAGGTGGAGCGTGATCTTGCCTCTTATCTCACTCATGAATGGGCCGGGTGGGCGGCGACCGAGACCAGCCGCAGGCGCTGGTCTCGCCTGTACATGCAGTTCCTCACCCTCCATCAGGAGCTGACCGGCCCGGGCTCGGACGGGCAGCTCGAACTGCTCTGGGGCGTTGGCCTGCTGTCTCGCCCCGGGGCGGGCGCCGCAGCTTCGCTGCCGCTCATTGTGCAGGCGGTCGATCTGGCACTGGACCCGGCCACGGGGGCGGCTGTCGTCAGCCCGCGCAGTTCAATGCCGCAGATGGATAGTGAGGTCCTCGGAATCACCGACCGCGCCATGGCTGCCAGGGTGGAACGACAGGTGGCCGAAGTGCTGGGCATGGCCGACGAGCCTTTTTCCCCATTCGAGCCGCGGACCTGGAACAGGATGCTGACGGTCGCCTGCGAGGCTGCCGGACTGCCCGAGCAGCCCGTCTTCGCCGAGGGCTGGATCCTGTTCACGAGAACGCGCCCGTCGACGCCTCTGGTGAAGGATCTCGAGCAGTTCGCGATGCGCCTGCGCTCCACCGACAGGACGCCGGCTCTGCCTTCCGCCGTGTCAGCGCTGGTGAGTGATCCCCCGGAACAGACGCACGCGCCGGTACTGCCGCGCTACCGCGGCATCAGCGCATCATTGGCCACCGATGAGGCCGGCCTGCGGGACCTGCACTTCCCCCTGCCCTTCAACGAAGAGCAGATGCGCGTGGTGCAATTGCTGGAAGCCGCACCGGGTGTGGTCGTCCAGGGTCCACCGGGAACGGGCAAGACCCACACCATCGCCAATATCATCTGCCACTGGCTGGCCAATGGCCGACGGGTGCTGGTCACCTCGATGAAGGAGCCGGCGCTCGCCGTGCTTAGGGATAAGCTGCCCGAAGAAATTCGCCCCCTGGCTTTGTCGCTTCTCACAGGCGAACCGGGGGGGCTGGGTGCGCTCGAGCAGGCGGTCGAGACGATTGCCGCCACGGTGCAACAGCTGGACCCGGTCGCCGAGTCGGGGGCTGTCGAACGGCTTGAGCAAACCGTCGACGCCCTGCACGGACGGCTGTTACGCATCGACGTGACGATGGACGAACTGGCGCAACGGCAGCTCGCGCCCATCCGCCTCGACGGCGAGACCGTGGATCCGCTGGACGCGGCCCTGGCGGTGGCGTCGGAGGACAGCTCGACAGGCTGGCTGCCCGATGTCCTCGGACCGGAACCCGAGTTCGCACCGCTGTTCGACGAGTCCGACCTCGACCGGCTGTTCAAGGCCCGTGCGGCTCTCGGAGCCGACATCGTTCACGCCTGTGCCCGCCGCCCGGCCGTAACCCAGCTTCCGAGCGTGGACAGCCTGCTGGATGCACATCGCCGTCTGGTGCGTCTGGCGCAGCTTTCCACCGATGGCCGGACTTCCGATACCCCGATCCTCGCAGCCGGGGACGCGGACACCCAGGCTATCCTGAGGCAGACTGGCGGCCTGACTGAGACGGTTCGGGCCCTGCGTGCCGAGCTCACAGGCGGACCGGGCTGGATCGCGGCGGTTGCGGGCCGACTGGCCGGGAGCGAAGGCGTCCAGGCGCTGGAGCTGCTGGAAGCCGTCGGTGCCGAACTGGCACCCCTCACGCAGCTGCACGGGTCGTTGCTGGCCCGGCCGGTTAACCTGCCGCCAGGCGCCGAGTTCGACAACGACCTCAGCCAGGCCGTGCGCAATCTTGCCGCCGGGCGACGCGCCTTCGGCCTCACCAGCCTGTTCCGGCCGGAGGCGCGTGGACGCCTGGCGGCGATCACGCTTGAGGATCGCCTGCCCGCCTCGCCCGCGGACTGGGCGCTGGTGTCGGACGCCCTGGCCCTGCGAGCGCAATGGCGCACGCTCATGCCACGCTGGAACGCCGCTACGGCGACGCTGGGTCTCCCCGCCGCCTCCGCCGAATGCGTGGGCGGGATCTCGGAAGCCCTGCAGAGCCTGTCGGTGCTGCGCCGCGTGGGTTCGCTGCGTCATGCCGAATCCACCCTGGCAGAGCAGGCCCAGCGGCTGTTCCCCGGCTGGAGCCTGGCGAGGCGGCTGCGTGACGAACCGGCCGCCATACGGGGGCTGGAACGCGCGGTCGATCACTATCTCAATGCCCAGCAACTCGCTGACGTCTGGCAGGTCCGCAACCGCCTCCAGGAGCTGCTCGGCAATGCCGCCGGCGGCGTGTTCGAGCAATTACGGGGCTTCTCGTCCGGCGTTCTGGGGAACCCGGCGATCGACGAGAAAGCCTTGGTGGACCGCTGGTTCGCCCTGTGCGCCGAGTTCTCGCGGCTGGAGACCCTTGCCCTCCCGCTCGACACCGTGACCGAAGTGACCATGACCATCGAGCGTTCGGGAGCACCGCGCCTTTCAGCCCGCCTGCGCGAAGCCTCTCCCCTGGAGCGTGACGCCCTGATACCCGCCAACTGGCGCCAGGGGTGGCGACTGCGACGCCTCCGGACCCACCTGGAAACCGTGGCGGCCGGACCACAGCTGCTCGGGCTTTCCGGGCAGCGCACCGAAATAGAGCGTGATCTGGCCCGGGCCTATCGCGAGCTCGTGGTGCGCCGTTCATGGCTCCGGCTGGCGGATCGGGCCACGCCAGTGGTGCGAGCCGCACTCCAGTCCTACCTCGGCGCTGTGCAGCGCCTGGGCAAGGGCACAGGCAAGCGCGCCGCCCGTTACCGTCAGGACGCGCGCGAATCGGCCGCCGCCGCCCAGGCGGCTGTGCCGTGCTGGATCATGCCTCACCACCGCATTCCCGAGTCGCTGCCGTCCGAGCTCGGCGCCTTCGATCTGGTGGTCATCGACGAGGCTTCGCAATCGGACCTGTCGGCCCTGCCCGCCCTGCTGCGCGGCGCCAGATTCCTTATCGTCGGCGACGATAAGCAGGTGTCACCCGACCCGGTCGGGCTGGACGAGGATCGCATCCGCGCACTGGTGCAGGCCCATCTGCCCTCCCAGGTGCCGCTGTACCGCATACAGATGTCGCCGGAACGCTCGATCTACGACCTCGCGCGCGTGGTTTTCGCCTCGAGCAGTGTCATGCTCAAGGAGCATTTCCGCTGCATCGCCCCGATCATTGAGTACTCGAAGCGCGAGTTCTACGGCGACGAGCTCCGACCTCTGCGACTACCGACGCGCTCGCATCGGCTGGATCCACCCCTGATCGACATCATGATCGAGGGCGCCACACGACAGGGCGATGTCAACCTCGCCGAGGTCGAGGCGATCGTCGCCGAGATCGCCAGCCTCACCACCGATCCGCGGACCCGCAGCCGCTCGGTCGGCGTCGTTTCCCTGCTGGGTGAGGAGCAGGCTGCCCGCATCCGGGACCGTCTGGCCGACCGACTGGGGCCGGCCGTGCTGCTGGAGCATGCGCTGGTCTGCGGAGACGCCAAGGCGTTGCAGGGTCGTGAGCGCGACATCGTCTTCCTCTCCATGGTGGTGGCGCCGAACGACGTGGGCGCCCCCCTCGCCCGGGATACCTTCGCGCAACGCTTCAACGTGGCGGCCTCGCGCGCACGGGAACGCATGGTGCTGGTCCGTTCGGTGGAGCCCGGGCACCTGCCCGACTCCGACCGGCTGCGGCTCGGGCTGATCGCCCATTTCCGGCAGCCCTTCGGGGTTCCCGCCAGGGTCGATGCGGCGCCGAGGGAGCGTTGCGAAACCATGCTCGAGCGCGCCCTGTTCGACTGGCTGGCGGATCGTGGCTATCGCGTCGCGCCCCGGGTGATGGTCGGCGCCTGGTCGATCGATCTGGTGGTGGAAGGGGCCCGGGACCAGCGCATCGCCATCGAGTGTGACGGCGACCGGCACGTTGGCGCCGGCTATTGGCTCGACGACATCCGCCGGCAAAGGGTGCTGGAGCGGATGGGCTGGGTCTTCTGGCGCTGTTTCGCCACCCGCTTCGTGATGGACCGCGAGGCCGTCCTCGGCGAACTGGAAAGCATTCTGCACGCCAACGGCATTCGGCCCGGGGGCGAATCCGCCGCCGACGAGGCACTGCCGACCCGGCATCTCCTGCTCCGTGTCGAGCCGGCGGCGGCCGGCCTCCCGGCCGGTCGGCATGACAACCCGACGCCGGCCGTTCAGCCGACCTGAGCCGCCGAGACTCCCCCCGCCGGCACGTCGCGCTCCATCTCGCGTCGCAAACGCACGGCGGCATTGGTCTCGTCTACAGCCACGTCGTCCCAGGTCACCAGGGCGCCCGCGGCCACCGGACGGACCACCTTCCAGCCATGTGCCAGGCCGAGCGGCACGGCACGGCCGCGCAGTGATTCCTCAGCCGGCATCAGGCGACCGACCACCGTGTAGCCCCCCTCCCCATCGAGCAACTCCCCAGGTGCGAGCGCCCGCTTCGCCATTGCCACAACGTCTGCGACGAATCCGGTCGGGCAACCGGTCGCCTCGCGACGCAGCCCGACGGACGCCACCGAGATCCCCACTTCCAGCCCGATGAGATGCCAGCGCTTGTACAGACAGGCGTAACGTCCGGAGGGATCGGTGCGCACCCCGTACTCGGCGAAGCAGCGGCGTATGTATTCGGTGTCACCCTCGAATACCACCCAGACGCCGAAACGGATGTCGTACCCGATGGGGGTGCCATCCGCTCTCAGCGACGAGACCACCTCCACCTGACCGCGGTGGTGCAGCACGCCACCCTCCTCGCGGGGACGGATCACCGCAGGGATGTCGTCGATGGCGGCCGGCGGGTAGCTCAGTCCCCAGGGCGCCGGCGTGAGCCCCGTGGCATTGCACACGGCCGTGCTCTCGATGGCGGGTTTGGACCCGTCGAGAAAGGAATTGAACATCTTTGGATTCAGTCCACCCAAACGCGCCTGCTCCGGCGTCAGGCCATAGTGGCCCCAGACGGTCTCGGGCGTGGACTGGGCGAAATGAGGCAGCCACTTGTGGCCGCGCCCTGCGGCGACCACACCGAAGCCGGCTGTCCGGGCCCAGTCGACCAGCTCGCAGATCAGCGCCGGTTGGTCGCCGTACGCAAGGCTGTACACCACGCCGGCCTCCCGGGCACGCCGCGCCAGCAGGGGGCCGCAGAAGGCATCGGCCTCCACCGTCACCATCACGACGTGCTTGCCATGGCGGAAAGCCTCGAGAGCATGCTCGACGGCCGCGATCGGGTTGCCCGTCGCCTCCACCACGATGTCCAGCGCCGGGTGACGGACCAGCGCCTCCCAGTCGTCGCCCAGATGGGTGAGCCCGCCGGACAGCGCCCGATCGATGCTGGTCGCCGCGCAACGTCCGGACTCCCACCCCACCCGCTCGAGATTGGCCCGGGCCGCGTCCGGTGCAAGGTCCGCGATCGCCGCCAGATGCACGCCGGGCGTCTTCGGGATTTGCGCGAGGTACATGGCGCCGAACTTTCCGGCACCGATCAATCCCACCCGCAGCGGCCTGCCTTCTGTCTGGCGCGCGAGAAGCATCGCGTGGAGATTCATGACTGCCTCCGATCACAAGGGTTGCGATGCTGCCAAAGCCGTGGCGCCGAGTCCATGCCTCGCCCCGGAACCGTCCTCCCCGCCACCCGGTCTCAGACGAGCATCGGCAAACCGGCAGGACGGCAGCGGCATGATCCAGGTGGTGTGGTTCAAGCGGGACCTGCGCTTCGAGGATCACGCGCCCCTCGCCGAGGCGGCTCGCCGCGGCCCGGTGTTGCCACTGTACGTGTTCGAGCCCTCCGTGGTGTCCGCCCCGGACTTCTCCGGCCAACACGCGGGCTTTGCGCGCGAGTGCCTGACGGAACTGGATGCGGCCCTTCGCGCGCGGGGCGTCCCGCTCATCGTGCGTCAGGGCGAGCTGCCCGAGTTGCTGGACAGACTGCTGCGCAAGGCAGGGCCGTTCGCACTGTGGAGTCACGAAGAGACCGGCAACGGCATCACCCACGCCCGCGATCGGCGGGTGCGCCGCTGGTGTCAGGATCACGCGATCGCCTGGACGGAACTGCCTCAGCACGGCGTGTTCCGGGGACTGAAGGACCGCGACCGCTGGTCGCGTCTCTGGGATGAGCGCATGACCCGGCCTCGCGTCGCGGCACCCGGCCGGATCGAGGCAGCCCCCCTTGCGCTACGTGCGGCCGCCGGGATGTCGTTTCCCGAGCTGACGGAGAGCCGGCTCGTGGATACGCCGGGCCGGCAACGCGGTGGGCGCTCACTGGGCCTGGAACTGCTGTCCGGCTTCCTGGACGGTCGCGGCCAGGACTACCGCCGCAGCATGTCGAGCCCGCTTTCGGCCCAGAGCGCGTGTTCGCGCCTGTCCGCCCATCTTGCCTACGGCAGCCTGTCGATGCGGGAAACGGTCCAGGCAGTCTGGGAGAAACGCACCGCGCTGCTGGCTCTTCCCGCCACCGCCCGGCCCTCCGGGATGCTTGCCTCCCTCAAAGCGTTCGAGGCTCGGCTGCACTGGCATTGCCACTTCATCCAGAAGCTCGAATCGGAGCCCGGCATCGAGTGGCACAACATGCACCGCGGCTTCGATGGTCTTCGCGACGGTCCGCCGGATCAGGGGCGCCTGGAGGCCTGGGCACGGGGCGAGACCGGCTATCCCCTGGTGGACGCCTGCATGCGGATGCTGGCGTCCACGGGCTGGATCAACTTCAGGATGCGCGCGATGCTCGTGAGCTTCGCCTCCTACCAGCTGTGGATGCACTGGCGCGATCCGGCACTGCATCTGGCGCGGCTGTTCCTGGACTACGAGCCCGGCATCCACTACCCCCAAGTGCAGATGCAGTCCGGCACCACGGGCATCAACACGGTGCGCATTTACAACCCCGTGAAACAGGCGCGCGATCAGGATCCGGACGGTATTTTCGTGCGGCGCTGGGTGCCGGAGCTTGCGCGGGTGCCGGCGCCGTGGATCTTCGAGCCCTGGACCATGTCTTCGGAAGTGCAGCGACAAGCGGGTTGCGTCATTGGACGCGACTACCCGGCGCCGCTGGTCGACAATCCCGAGGCCATGCGCGAAGCGCGCGAGCGGGTCTGGTTGGTGAAGACGCGGCTCGAGTCTCGCGACGAAGCGCGGCGAGTCTACGAGCGACACGGCAGCCGCGCTCCCAACCGGGAGGGCCGGCAGCGCAGCCGCTCCCGCCGGCCGGAAGCACCGGTTCAGGCCTCGCTGTTCTCGTCAGAGGAGTGAAATACGCGGCGTGCCGCCGAACCGGATGACCAGAACCAGGGACCGCAGCCTGCCACGGCCATCAGGGTATCTCGGCTGTCGGCGAGAACAGGCTCCCCGGGACGGATGCCATGGCTGACGCGTCGACGCCGGCGGCCGTGCCGACACCTGCGAACTGGATGCGATGGAGGCGCGCGTAGACGCCGCCGTGACGCAGCAGCTCCGCATGAGTGCCAGTCTCCACGATCCTTCCCTGATCCAGCACCACGATGCGGTCGGCCTTCTCTATGGTGCTGAGCCGATGCGCAATGACGAGGGTGGTGCGGCCGCGCATGAGTTGCTCGAGCGCCGCCTGCACCTGCCGCTCGGACTCCGAATCCAGTGCCGACGTCGCCTCGTCGAGAATCAGGATGGGGGCATTCTTGAGCAGGGTGCGGGCGATGGCGAGACGCTGACGCTGCCCCCCCGACAGCCGCACGCCGTTCTCCCCGACGACGGTACCCAGGCCCTGGGGCATCTCGCGGATGAAGCCGAGGGCGTGGGCAGCCTCGGCGGCGGCCATCACCTCGGACTCGCTCGCCGTCGCCCTCGCGCCGTAGGCGATGTTTGCCGCGACGGTGTCATTGAACAAGGCCACGTCCTGCGACACCAGGGCGATGTTGGCACGCAGGCTGTCGAGCGTGACATCGCGCAGGTCGTGGCCGTCGACCAGGATGCGGCCGCCGGAGGGCTGGTAGAAGCGCGGCACCAGGTGGGCCAGCGTCGTCTTGCCACCGCCTGACGGACCCACCAGGGCCACCGTCTCCCCGGCCCGTATGGACAGGTTCACGCGACTCAGCGCGGGGCGCTCGGCACGCGGGTACTGCATGGTGACATCCTCGAACACCAGTTCGCCGCGGGCACGGCCGAGCACGACTGTACCGCTGTCAGCCTCGGGTGCCCGGTCGAGCACGGCGAAGATGCTCTCCGCCGCCGCCAGCCCCTTCTGCAACTGCTCATTCACTCCGGTCAGCCGCTTCAGCGGCTGAAGCAGCATGAGCATGGCGGTGATGAAGGACACGAAGCCGCCGACAGTGGTCTCGTTGGCGGCCGATTGCCGGGCGACGATGGTGATGATCACGGCCAGAGCCACGGCGGCGATCAACTGGACAATGGAGGTGTTGGCCGCAGCTGCGGCGGCGTACTTCATGCCGAAACGCCGGACGCGGTTTGCGCTTTCGTGGAAGCGACGTGTCTCCTGCTCCGCGCCGCCGAAGATCTTGACCACCTTCTGGCAATCGATGCCCTCATGCAACACTTGGGTGATCTCGCCCATCGCCTGTTGCACCTCGCGGCCGACACGGCGCAGGCGGCGACTGAACAGGCGAACGATCAGGGTGATGCCCGGCACCGTGACCAGGGTGATAAGGGTGAGCTGCCAGTTCAGGTAGAGCAGCCAACCCAGCAGGCCGGCAATGGTGATGCTGTCCTTGAGCGAGATGGTGACTACCGAGGTCGCGGCCGAGGTCACCTGGGTGACGTCGAAAGTGACTTTGGACACCAGATTGCCACTCACCTGCTCATCGTAGAACTCGACGGGCAGAACCATGAACTTCCGGAACATCGCTTCGCGCAGGTCGGTCACGACGCGGGTGGCGACCCAGTTCGAACAATAGCTCTCGACGAAGTTGGCGGCACCGCGCACCAGGAACAGGGCCACCAGGGCCAACGGCATCCAGCGCATGAGCCACGGGTCCTTGTCGACGAAGGTGCCGTCGAGCAGCGGCTTCATGAGGGCGGGCAGGGCAGGCTCCGTGAGAGCCGCCGCGATCGTGCCTGCGATGGAGGTGGCGAAGACGCGCCAGTGGGGGCGGACGTAGCGCAGAAGACGCAGATAAAGCTGCGCGCTCGTCGATGTGGACATGGCGGGACGATATCAGAAAATGTCCCGCCGCCGGGTTGCGCGGCGGGATCCCGTTGTCCGGCAGGCAAGCGTTCAGCGACGGTCGAAACGGTAGGATGCCGACAGCAGGAAGGTCCGCAGGGCCGCCGGATAGGCGTTGAAGCTGCCGGTGTTGAGATTGGCGATGGCGTAGGTGTGGTACTCCTCGCTGGTGGCATTGAGCACCGCGGCGCGCAGCACCCAGGGGCCGGAGTCCCAGGCGGCGGCGAGGTCGATCACGGTGAACGACGACATGCGCCGCCCGAAACTGTTGGTCTGATCGTTGTCGTACACCTGGCTTCCGAGATGGGTAACAGTCACGCTGGACTGCCAGCCCGGGGCGGGTTGCCACGACAACGTGGCTCCGGCCCGATGGCGGGGCACCAGCGGGATCTCGCGTCCCGTGACGTCGGTGCCACCGACGACCCCGTCCCGGAAACGGGCGCGTATCCAGGCATAGCTGGCGGCGAGTGTCAGGTCCGGCGCGAGCGTGAACTGTCCGTCGACCTCCACGCCTTCGCGCCGCGTCGGCGGCAGGTTGGTGTTCGCCCCGAGCAGCGGCGGCGGCACATACATGATCTCGTTTTCGAGATTCGAGCGGAACACCGCCAGACGCAGGCGGCGCCCTTCGCCAACACCCTCCAGACCGAGCTCCCAGTCTCGGGACACCTGAGGCTCGAGCAGGGCGGGGGGCACAAAGCCGAAACCACGGATCTCGTCGACCACGGGCATGCGGAAACTGCGGCCGGTCTTGGCGTAGGCCAGCCACTCGGCGTCGAGGTTCTGCCGCGCGGCCAGTTCCCAGGCGCGGATGCTCCGATCCTTGCTCGCATCCTGCTGACCGAAGGACTGTTCGCTCAATGCGGTGTGCACGCGTTGCTCGCGGGCGCCAACGCTCACGGTCAGATCCGGGGAGATGCGCATCGCGTTCTGCACATAGGCTGCCAGATTGCGCTGCAACGCCTTGCCGCTGTATCCGAACGACGGAATTCTGTTGTCGAAATCCCACTCGTCCCAGTCCAGCCCCGCCACCATGCGGTGCGACACCGAACCCGTCTCGAACGGAACACGCACCCGGGGAGAGACGGTCACCACCCTGCCGTTGACGTCGTTGAAGCCGCCGAACTGATAGGAGCGCGACTTGCGCTCGCGATGGCCGACATCCAGCGCGAGCTCCACATCGCCGACCCGCTGTACGGTCGCGACCGCGACCCTGGAGGAGTCCAGGGACATGAAATCGTTCGGGTTCGCGGTGCCACGGCGGTCGGTCCCAAGCTGGGCCTCGCTGCGGGAACCGGGCAACCGCAGGTCCTGGCTGCCCGATGCCACCCGCAGCGTCACCGGCCCACGATCACCGAACCACGCCAGTTCCGCGGAAAGGTTGTCCTGCCTCAGGTCGTTGTTGACCCGGTAGTTGTCGGAGGCGAGGCTGGTGGCATTGACCGAGAGCCCCAGACGATCGCTGGCGACCGAGGCGCTGGCGCTCGCTCCATAGGTGCCGTAATTGCCCGCGGTCGCACCCACCCGTGCGCTGCGGTCGCCCGGACGGGCGCCGCGCGTGATGATGTTCACGGTTCCGCCCGTCGCACCGCCACCATACAGGACCGCGCCGCTGCTTCGCAGGATCTCGATGCGCTCCACATCCGCCAGGCTGACAGACGCCAGATCCGCCGGCGTGGTCTCGTTTTCGGACAGGCGTTGGCCGTTCACCAGGATCAGCGTGTTCTGGTCGCCGGTGACGCCGAAACCGCGAAGATCGATCTGCCGGTTCGGGCTGCCGGAGTTGTCGCGGACGGTGAAGCCCGCCTGACGCGCCAGGACCTCAGGCAGGGTGAGCGCTCCCGAACGACCGATATCGTCGGCCGTCACGATCTGGACGCCGACCGGGAGATCGGCGCGCTTCTCGTCGAACCGGTTGCCCGTCACCACCACGGTGGGTACGGCCAGGGCGACGACCACATCGGCACCCGAAACCTTCGTCGGAAGGAAAATAAAGGCGAACGAAGCCAGCCCGAGGCCGGCCGCAGCACTGCGTTCCATGATGCTGTCCTCGCTGGGCACGCCCACCGCGTGCACGTGAGTGGAGACCGCCCCGACGCATGCAACCGGCCGGTCAGGACCAGGTGACATGAAGGAGCAATGGCCGTCCGGGCCGGTATCCGGGCTCGCGAGACCCCGGGCCAAAGACCCGGGAGCACGGACCGCCTTCCCATCCGGCGATGTCCCATGAACAAGGAACATCGCCTGACGACAGTGGCATCGTGGCTCGTGCAGACTCGCTTACCGTTGCGGGGGCAGCACAGGCATTGCGACCAGGTCGCGCACCTGTTTCCCGTTTGACCCGGGCCGCGGACAGCGGCACCGGGCACCCGAACGAGCGCGAAGTATAACCAACCCTGGGACGATGACCGAACCAGTCGCGGCGACGGGCGAAGGTAGGGGGGGGAGGCATCGGCGTGCGCCGTGGCCATCGGGGGCCGGGTCAATGCCGCCGCCCGGGCGCGAGCGTTGACTGGCTGCGAGGGCGCTCAGTATAGTGATCTCATGAAAGCTGAACTCAACGCGCTGGACGAACGCATCAAGTCGCTGATTCGTCTCGTCGACGGTCTGCGTGCGGAGAATGCGGATCTGCGGCACAACCTCGCCGCCACCGAGAGCGAAAACGAGGGCCTGCGTCGGAAGGTCGAAGGTGCTCGGGACCGACTGCAAAACCTTCTGTCGCGGGTTCCCGACCCGGGCTCCTGACCCAGACCGAGACCGAGCGTGTCCAACGAAGCCACGGCAATAGACGTGAACATCATGGGCAGGGAGTTCCGCATCTCCTGTACCGAAGAGGAGCGGGAGGACCTGCTGCAGGCCGTCGATTACCTCGATGGCAAGATGCGCGAGATCCGCGATGCCGGAAAGGTGGTCGGCGTGGATCGCATCGCCATCATGGTGGCCCTCAACATCGCGCACGAATTGCTGCGTACCCGCGTCGGCGGCGGCGTTGACCTGGGTGATCTCAGGCGTACAATCGCGTCCATGCAAGCATCCATTGACGCGGTCCTGCAAGGGCAGGAAAAGCTCTTTTGACGCGTCAGGGTGCGAGGAGCATCGTTTTTGCTCCCTGTGGTGTCCGACAGGTCGTTAATTCTCTGAACCAATGTCATTCACCCGGTTGCGAACCTAGGCAGCGCTTTTGTGCGCGTCCCATGCGGACGTACCTGCGGCGCTCGGAACGCGACCACTCTTGGACCCCAGGTTCAAGATGCCCGGCCTGACGGCATTTTCGGGGGGCACCCCAGCAGTGAAGGGCGGCGCCTGGCGCCGCCCTTTTTTGTGTCTCCATGGATTGGTTCTCCATTGCCTGCTGACAGGCCCCGGGGGCAGTGGTCACGTATCTTCGCCGCGATTCTGGGCATCCCCGCGTGTGCAGGGTGCCTGGCTGTGTCCGCGGGGCCCGCACAGGTGGAAGGGTTCGTCCCTGACACCTTTGGCCAGCGTCCACTCGCCTGCACCGGTTGCCACGGCCGAGAGGGTCGGGCGGGGCCCGACGGCTACTATCGCCGCATCACCGGCAAGTCCAGGGGCTGCCTGCTGAACCAGCTTCACAACTTCCGTGACGACCGACGCAGCCACCGCGTGATGACCGCGCTGCTGGCCAATCCCTCCGACGAATACCTTGCGGAAATCGCAGCGCACTTTGCCTCGATAGAGTTGCCCTACCCGCCACCGGCAGCCACTCCGGTTCCGTCGGCGGTGCGCACGCGGGGAGAGAGTCTCGTCATGCACGGTAACGCCGCGCGACGCATTCCCCCCTTGTCGAGTGCCACGGCAGCGCGCTTACCGGCGTGGCTCCCTACATCCCCGGACTGCCGGGTCTGCCGCGCGACTACCTCAACGCGCAACTGGGCGCCTGGCAGCGAGTCCGGCGCCGGACTGCATGTGGCGACCTTTCTGAAGACCGCAGACCAGGGGGCCGGGCCGGCCCATCGTAGCGCGTCCGGGAGGCTGCCCATGGATGCCGACCCGATCATGCAGAGCGGGCGCTCGCTTTACGATGAACATTGCTCTGATTGCCATGACAGTGAGGGTCAAGGCCTTCCGCCCGGATACCCCCGACTGGCACGCAACCGCGCCGTGATGCTCGACGAACCGGCCAATATCGTCCGCATGGTGCTCGATGGCGGCTTCCCGGCGGCCACTGCAGGCAATCCCCGGCCCTTCGGAATGCCACCGTTCGGCCACACCCTGGGAGACGAGGAGGTGGCC
>JBILUV010000402.1:0-2813 GCA_044370825.1 Burkholderiales bacterium
TGCGCATGATCGGGCGCGAGGGGCAGTACCAGAGCGAGTTGCCGGACTTCATGGTGTTCCTCGACTGGAAGGCCTACCCCTGGTACTGGTCGTTCACCGATCACTTCTGGTACGCCCTCGCGCTCGTGATCCTGGTGCCGGGGGTGCTGGCCTTCGTGTTCGGTTTCTTCGCGTTCCGTTCGCGCATCCGCGGCGTCTACTTCTCGATCATCACCCAGGCACTGACGTTCGCGCTGATGCTGCTGTTCTTCCGCAACGACACCGGTTTTGGCGGCAACAACGGCTTCACGGACTTCAAGCGCATCCTCGACTACCGCGTCTCCGAGCCGTCCACGCGCGCCTTCCTGTTCGCCCTGACCGGGATCTACCTGGCCGGCTGCCTGATCCTGACGCGAGCCATCGTGCGCTCCAGGTTCGGCCGTGTCCTGACCGCCATCCGCGACTCCGAAAGCCGGCTCATGTTCTCGGGCTACAACCCGCTCTGGTACAAGCTGTCGGTGTGGACGCTGTCGGCGGTGCTGTGCGGGATCGCCGGTGCGCTGTACGTGCCGCAGGTAGGGATCATCAACCCCGGTGAGATGTCACCGGCGAACTCGATCGAGGTCGCCATCTGGGTGGCCGTCGGCGGCCGCGGCACCCTGCTCGGACCGGTCATCGGGGCGGCCGTCGTCAATGGTGCCAAGAGCTTCTTCACCCAGTCCTTCCCGGAGTACTGGCTGTTCTTCCTGGGGGCACTGTTTGTTGCCGTGACGCTGTTCCTGCCCCGGGGCATCGCCGGCTGGATGAATCGTCACAAGGAGTCCGGAACGTGAGCAGCCCCGGTGAGAACGGCGACCTCAAGGCCGGACAGACCTCCGGGCTCGGCCGTGTGCGGCCGGAGGGTGTCGACGTCAGCCACGGCCCCATCCTCTACCTCGAGGGCATCGGCGTCAGCTTCGACGGGTTCCGCGCGCTGAACGATCTCAACCTCACCGTGCTGGAAGGCGAGCTGCGCTGCATCATCGGGCCGAATGGCGCCGGCAAGACCACGATGATGGATGTCATCACCGGCAAGACCCGGCCGGATGTCGGCACCGCCTTCTTCGGCCAGTCCATCGATCTCACGCGCTTCACCGAGGCCGAGATCGCGCACATGGGCATCGGCCGCAAATTCCAGAAGCCCACCGTGTTCGAGAACCACAGCGTGTTCGAGAACCTCGAGCTGGCGATGAAGACCGACAAGCGGGTGCGCGCCAGCCTGCGCGCCCGGCTCGATTCCGCCCAGATCGACCGCATCGCCGAGACGCTGGCGCTCATCCGTCTCGCTGACCAGGCCGACCGCCTCGCCGGCGTGCTGTCGCATGGCCAGAAGCAATGGCTGGAGATCGGCATGCTGCTGATGCAGGAGCCGCGGCTGCTGTTGCTCGACGAGCCTGCCGCCGGCATGACCGACGAAGAGACCGCACGCACCGCGGAACTGTTCGACAGTCTGGCCGGCACGCACACCCTGGTGGTGGTCGAGCATGACATGGACTTCATCGCCTCCATCGCCCGGACCGTGACGGTGTTGCACGAGGGCAGCGTGCTCGCCGAGGGCAGCATGGAGGCCGTCAAGAATGACGAGCGGGTCATCGAGGTCTACCTCGGCCGCTGATCACCGCACACTGCAACCGCCCGGACGTCGCCGCATGCTCAGCATCCAGCACATCGATCACTACTATGGCAGCAGCCATACCCTGCGCGACGTGTCCCTCGAGGTGCCGACCGGCGCCTGCACGGCGCTGCTGGGCCGCAACGGCGTCGGCAAGACCACGCTGCTCAAATGCATCATGGGCGTGCAGAAGGTGCGCTCCGGCGCCATCGTGCTGGACGGGCAGGACATCACCCGCCGAACACCCTTCGAACGCGCCTTCGCGGGGCTGGGCTACGTGCCACAGGGGCGGGAGATCTTTCCGCGCCTCACCGTCGAGGAGAATCTGGTCATGGGCCTGGCGTCGCGTCCCGGTGGCAGCGTGCGCGACCTGCCGCCCGAGATCTGGGACATGTTCCCCGTGCTCGACAGCATGCGCCACCGACGGGGCGGGGATCTCTCCGGCGGTCAGCAGCAGCAGCTGGCCATCGGCCGCGCCTTGGCCATGCGGCCCAAGGTGCTGATCCTCGACGAACCCACCGAGGGCATCCAGCCGTCGATCATCAAGGACATCGAGCGCGCCATCCGCGCCCTGGCGCAGCGGGGCGACATGGCGATCCTGCTGGTGGAGCAGTACTACGATTTCGCGCGCGATCTCGCCGACCACTACGTGGTGCTCAACCGCGGCGTGGTGGTGCAGGCCGGGGCCGGCGCCGACATGGAACGCGACAATGTGAGGGCGCGACTCGCGGTTTGAGGCGCGGCTGCGCCATAATCCTTGCATCACGCTGCCAGGCAGCCAGGAGCCGGACCAATGGAACTGACCCCCCGCGAGAAGGACAAGCTTCTCATCTTCACCGCGGCCCTGCTTGCCGAACGCCGGCGGGCCCGTGGGCTGAAGCTCAACCACCCCGAGGCGGTCGCCTACATCACGGCGGCGGTGCTGGAAGGCGCGCGCGACGGTCGCTCCGTGGCCGATCTGATGAGTTACGGCGCCACCTTGCTGGGCCGCGACGACGTCATGGAGGGGGTGCCCGAGATGATCCCCGAGATCCAGGTCGAGGCCACCTTCCCCGACGGCACCAAGCTGGTCACGGTGCACGCCCCCATCCCCTGAGTCCAGCGGAGACACGCCATGATCCCCGGAGAGATCCGCACCGCCCCAGGCGACATCGAGCTGAATGCGGGCCGTCCCGCGGTGACC
>JBILUV010000403.1:0-2809 GCA_044370825.1 Burkholderiales bacterium
CGATCGATCCCCTTCAGGGATCGTCCATCCACCAACCATCGATCCCCTTCAGGGATCGTCCATTCACCAACCATCGATCCGTTTCACGGATCGTCCATTCACCAACCATCGATCCCCTTCAGGGATCGATGAGGGCCGTTGCATTCCCCTTCACGACCTCGACGCCGTTCTGGTTCTTCGTCGACACCACGAGGTCGACATAGTGCTTGCCGTTCTCCTCGCGCACCGCTTCCACGGTGGCGGTGGAGTCGAGCGTGTCGCCCGGCCACACCTGGTTCGTGAAGCGCACGCCGTACTTCGTCAGGCGGCCATCACCCACGTAGTTGGTGAGCAGGCGGCCGGTCATGCCCATCGTGAGCATGCCGTGCGCGAACACCGTGGGGTACTTCGCCACTTCCTTCGTGTACAGCTCGTCGGTGTGCAGCGGGTTGTAGTCACCCGATGCGCCGGCGTACTGCACGATCTGCGTGCGCTTGAGGTCCTCGACGAGGCGCTCGCTGTAGGAGTCGCCCACCTTGATCTGACTTGCCTTGAGTGCCATCTCGGTTGCGCTCCTACTTCTTCTGTTCCACGGGACGTTCCGTCTGCACACCCACGCTGCGCGCGGTGACGACGAGCTCGCCCTTCTGGTCACGGTATTCGGTGATCGACTCGGAGAACTTCAGCTTGCCCGCGCGCGGGCTCTCGCGCTCCCAGCTCTTGCCGGGCAGCACCGTTGCCGTGAGCACGTCGCCCACCTTCACCTGCCGGTGGTACTCGTAGTGCTGCTCGGCGTGCAGGCCACCGCCGCCACCACCGCCGCCACTGCTGGGCTCGCGCACGATGCCGGTCGGGTTCTTGCCCGAGCCGAACCAGGGCTGGCCAACCTTCGGACGCAGGAAGTAGTTCGGGTCGAACTGTGCGCTCGACTGCACGAAGGTCGGCGGCGCGATCATGCCGCCCACCTCGGTCGTCTTCGCGTACTCCTCGCTGTAGTAGATCTGGTTGTCGTCACCGACGCTGCGGGCAAACATCATGATGTGCCCGGCTTCGATGGGGAACTTCTCTGCTGCCATAACTCCCCCACAAGACTGCGATTGGAACGGGCCGATCGAGTGAACGGCCCGGCGACTCGAACGATGCGAATGCGCGCATGTCACCGCACGCGCGACCGCCGGAGTATCCGCGAAAGCCGAGAACCGCGACAACCATCCACTGTGGCATTGTAGGTCCCACGTCCTAATGTCCCCCTGTCCCAAGTAGAGATGTCCCCAGACGCATCTGGGGAGCAGGGTCTTGAAGGACGGGGTGACATTGAGCAGGAAGGAGTCCGAGCGACTTCGGGTGCTGACGGCGCTGAGGTCAGGCGAGCTGAATCGAGTGTCGGCGGCAGAGCGTCTGGGTGTCGGTGGTCGGCAACTGAAGCGACTGCTGCGTCGACTCAGGGACGCAGGCCCGGAGGGTCTGGTGTCCCGCCGCCGGGGTCGTCCCAGCAATCGTCGGCTGCGTGATGGGATCCGTGCGCAGGTGATCGATCTTGCTGGCACGCGCTACCGCGGCTTCGGGCCGACCCTGCTGCAGGAGAAGCTGGTGTCCGAACACGGCCTGACGCTGTCGGTGGAGAGCGTGCGCCAGGTGTTGGTATCTGCTGGCCTGTGGAAGGCGAGACGACGACGGCGTGAAGTGCATCCATCGCGGGACCGACGCCCGCGGTTCGGCGAGCTGATCCAGATCGACGGCTCGCCGCACGACTGGTTCGAAGGCCGAGCGGAGCGCTGCACGTTGCTGGCCTTCATCGACGATGCCACCGGCCGGATCACGGCAGCGCGCTTCATGCCGACGGAGACGACGGCGGGCTACTTCACGCTGCTGGGTGAGCATCTGCATCACTACGGGCGGCCGCACAGCCTGTACAGCGACCGGCACAGCATCTTCGTGCTGAACGAGCGTGAAGGCAGCACGCCGGAAGGACGGACGCAGTTCGGGCGTGCGCTCGAGCAGCTGGAAATCGAGGGAATCTGCGCGTATTCGCCGCAGGCCAAGGGTCGCGTCGAGCGGCTGTTCCGGACCTGCCAGGATCGGCTGGTGAAGGAGATGCGGCTGCTCGGAATCAACTCGATGGTGGCCGCGAACGACTTCCTTCCGCAGTTCGTCGCATGGTTCAACACGCGCTTCGCGGTGGTGCCGGGTTCGGACGAAGACGCCCATCGTCCGCTCACGGAGTCGCCGCGAGCACTGCAGCTGATCCTCTGCGAGCAGGAGACACGCCGGTTGTCGAAGGACCTGGGTTGCCAGTACCGAGGCCGGCACCTGCTGGTCCAGGCGGACCGTCGTCGTCGTCGGCTTGCTGGCCAGCGCATCACCGTGTGCAACCTGCCGGATGGCGAGGTTGTCCTGCTGGCGGACGATGAGGAGCTGCCGTGGCGGCCCGGTCCGCGCAAGTCATCGCCAGTGAAGGTGGTGGACGACAAGACACTCAATGCACAGGTCGATGCGGTCGTCGCGCGGCGATCGGCGACGCCACCCGCCGACACCCACCCGTGGAAGCGCGCCTTCAAGGCCACGCGAGCATCGGTGGGTCCACGCCGCGCGAGCGCGACCTGACATCGACGCGGCGCGGCGCCTGCGCGGCTGCCCTTCGCTCGGGCTCCGCCCTCCCTCCGTGCAGCCGCGCAGGCGTCAGGAAGGGCAGACCACTCTGCAACACAGCGCAGGCCCTGCCCGGGCGCCGGGGACATCTCTACTTGGCAGAGGTGGGGACATTTCTACTTGGCGTTGACAGACTGATGCCGTGCCCGTCGTCGCCGAAGCCCCCAGACACGCGAGCGGC
>JBILUV010000404.1:0-2804 GCA_044370825.1 Burkholderiales bacterium
GATACGCGCTCAATGGACGCGGACGCCGGGCGCGGGTGCCGCAAGAGGTCAGGCATCACGGAGAGACAACATGGTGGCCATCGACAGGCTGTGTGCCGCACCGGCACAGAAGGACGACACGTCGCACGCCAGCGGGGGCGCTGTCCCCGCCCGTGCCCAGGGACGGCGGGGCGCACAGGACACGCGACCCATCCCGCTGCGCCCGGGCCCGGCGCAGAAGCCGGTCGAACTCATCCTCACGCGCCAGCTGGCTGGCTACGTCGACGTGGCCACGCTGCTGTTCGACGCGGCGCTCACACTGGTCTTCTTCAACGCCGCCGCGGCGGAGTTGCTGGGGCGGTCTTTCGACGCGAGCGGGCCGCTGGCAGCGAGCGAGCGCATCGGCACCCTGGGCCTGGGCCCGGCGGAGGCCGACCCGGTGGCACTGGCGGTGTCTGCCAATACCCCGGCACACACCCGCGCGACGCTGCGCGCCTTCGACGGGCAGCCGCTGGACGTCGACATCACGGTGGTGCCCATGCGCGGGCAGGCCGGTGAGCCGGTCGGCGCGGTCGCCTATCTGTGGCGGGTGGCGGCGTGAGGGTCAGGCTCTGGGGAGCCCGGGGCTCGGTGGGGACCTCGGGTCTGGGTTCGACGCGCTACGGTGGCAATACCTCCTGCGTCGAAGTGCAGGCCGACGACGGCACCCGCGTCATCCTGGACGCCGGTACCGGCATCAGGGCGCTGGGCGCGGGGCTCGGGCCGGAGACGGGCCGCGTCGATGTGCTGCTCTCCCACCTGCACATGGACCACGTCCAGGGCCTGGGCTTCTTCCGGCCGCTCGACCAGCCTGGGCAGGAGGTACACCTGTGGGGCCCTCCGGCGCTGCGGCAGTCGCTCGAGGAGCGCCTGCACCGCTACCTCGCGCCGCCGCTGTTTCCGGTACGCCTGTGCGAAATGCCCTGCGACCTGCACCTGCATGAGTTTCCGCGGCAACCCTTCAGCATCGGCGGCCTGCGCATCCAGGTGGCCATGGTGTGCCACCCGGGCCCGACCGTGGGGCTGCGCATCGAGGCCGACGGTGCCAGCCTCGCCTACCTGCCTGATCATGAGCCCTGCCTGGGGCCGGGAGAACTCCCGGAGGAGCCGGACTGGACCTCGGGCTTCGACATCGCTCGTGATGTGGACCTCCTGATCCATGACAGCCAGTTCGGCTGCCACCAGTACCGCCGGCACGTCGGCTGGGGCCATTGCACGCTGGACCACGCGCTGGGCTTTGCCGCCATGACCGGTGCACGGCGGCTGCTCACCTTCCACCACGACCCGCGCCACGACGACGACGCCCTGGACACGCTCCTGGCCGAGGCCTGCGCGCGTCAGGCGCCGGCATTCGAGGTGATCCCGGGGCGGGAAGGGATGTCCATCCAGCTCGGCCGCTGACGCGGCCGCGGCGACGTGTGGGCCGCGTGCCCCCCGGTCACCAGGCCTTGGGCGGCTTCTTGAGGATCACGATGTGGCCGTCGTCGTTGCTCAGGTAGCCACCGGCCTTGAGGTCCTTGGAGATGCGGCTCACCATCTCGCGCCCGCAGCCGATGCGGCTGGCGATGTCCTGCTGAGTGAGCTTGTACGGGATCGTCATGCGCCCGTCGACCGGCACGGCCAGGTCGGTGAGGAGCTTGACCACCCGGCCGTAGACGTCGAGAAGGCCGAGGGTGCCGGCAGTCTTGGTGAGCTCGCGCACACGATGGATCAGGCTGCGCACCAGAGCGACGGTGCCGTCGACATCCTCGGCCAGGACCTGGCGGAATTGGTCGCGCGACACCACCGCCATGCGACAGGGTTCGAGCGTCATCACCGAGGCGGACCGCGGTCCGTCGTCGAGAATCATCTCGCCGAAGTATTCGCCAGGCCCCTGGGTGTTGAGCATCAGCTCCTTGCCGGAGTCGTCGGCAAGATAGACCTTCACTGTCCCCGACAGGATCACATAGAGCGAGTCGCTATGCTCCCCCTCGTGGACGATGATCGCGCCCTTGGGAAAGCTGCGGGCCGTGCCGCGCGCCACCAGCGCCTGGACGAAGCTCTCCGGAAACAGAGCGTCGCGCTCCTCGTCATCGTGATTCATGCTCACTCCGGTCTTTCCTGAGACGGCTTTTACAGCGCAAATATTTCACGGAGTATGCCGGATGGCAAAGCCCAGCGAGTGGGTCCGGCACCCGACCGGCGCCGCGGCCCCCAAACCCGACCGCTCCGGGACATGCCCGGATGATCAGTTCAGGACCCGCTCGCGAGCAACCTCTTCGGCGAAGGTCGGTACAGGCGGAAGATCCAGGCCGAGGTCCCATTCGGCCTTGGTGGCTGCCTGCTGCACCAGCTTCATGAGACCGTGAAGCAGGTTGTCCGAGAGCATCAGATGCGTGCCCGCCCCTTCCTGGGGCAGCAGCGCCAGGAGGGTGCGCCCGTCGCTCTCCCGCCGGGCCTGGATGCGGCTCACCAGCAACGGCTCCGGTCCGAGCGGCTGGGCACGCGGGCTGTCGTGCTCACTCGCCGGCCCGGTGTGGGAGAACTTGACCGCTCGCAGGGCCTTCTCGCGCTCGAAATGCAGCACGGCCGACCGCGCCTCGGGATTGGCGAGCAACTGGACCTCGGGCTTGATCTCGGCCATGCGCAGCATCGCGCTCCACAGACGTCTGACGCAACGCCGGGTCAGCCAGAGCCTGATCTCCGACATGCCGTCCATCAGGACGAACATGAGCAGCCGGTCCTGTTCGGCCTCGAATTCGATGCGGATGCGTTCGAGCTTCACCTTGTCCTCGCTCCGCCCCGGG
>JBILUV010000405.1:0-2798 GCA_044370825.1 Burkholderiales bacterium
GTGGAAGGACTCGGTCGGAGCGACCCCAAAGCTCCCCCGCTGCTGAGCGACAAGTAAAGTTGACGAGTGGTACTGCTGCGCAAGGCTAACAGGGGCAGCAGCCGATAGGACGATGACGCAGCCAATAGAAGCAACAGGATTCATCGTAGAAAACTCCATCGCATGTGTTCGCTGAACTCAAAGATCTCCCAAGCTGCTTGGCGGGCTCGCAATCCATTGCGCGACGTCGTTGCCCACTATGGTACATCGGGCACCACTGGCTCCGCCCACTCCTTCGGAACAGCGGGCTGAACGAACTCCGCCTCGGACTTCGGAGCATATATCTGCAACTCGCCCTCGTCGGCCGCTTGCGCGTACGCAGGATGGTCCACGTAGCGAATGTGATTCCATGGACCGACCGGACGCGTTCGCCCGTGCTCAAAGGGGACAATCCACATTCGGCGGTACGTCGTTTCTGGCGTTCTCGGTGATTCGATGCAGATCAAAAACCGATTATCCGGGGTCCATGTTGCCTGCACGGTACCTGCGAGATTCGAGACTCCTTCAAGCTCGAAAGATGGATCGATCCGCTCGGCCTTGGCCATGTTGATGAAGGAAATGATGGTGCCACCTGTCCCGACCGGCATCGCGGCTGGGCCGATGAAGCGTTCTCGCTCCGCAAGATTGACCGCGCCGAACTGTCGGTCGAGCGAGAGCGACAGACTTCGCATGTGCGCACCCGGGAGCGCAGGAAGTGGACGCCGACTGATCCCGATGTTGTCGAGCGTCCAATTGCGGCCCAAGTCCAGCTTCTTGACAAGGAACGCCTCGGTAGGCCACGCCGGAAACGTGGATGGTGGGCCGGCGGCGTGCCAATCGCCATCGGACGCTGGTTCGGTGCGGCCGGACCTCGCGTAGATCTTTATAATCGGCAACGGAAATCGCCGCGGCATCAAGTCTGAGAAGCGTGGATAGTCATCCAGTCTCGACTCGACGTAAGAATCTTGTGTCCATGTCGCCCGCATCGACGGAAGGATGCTTATACCCCGCGTCGCGTCCATGTACTGTGGACCAGACAGTACGCGTGCCAGGTACACGTCCGACTCTCCCGGAACCGCCCGGAGCGCAAGCCCTTCCAGCTCCGTGAGGTCTCCGCCGCTGAAGATACGCAGTCGAGCACCCAGATCCGTCGGAACTGCCGCGATCGATACAACGGGAAGTCCGGACCGGTCCGACCCTGACCCGGTGCGAAGCAACGCGAGCAACGACAATGCGACCACCGCAAGGACTGCCGCTGCACACGCGCACCATCTCAAAATGGTGCTGAACTTCGGCTTTGTTTCCATTGGTGCAATTCCAAGACGTGTGAGGGGGCGTCGCACGGCCCCTTGTTCTGATCGTGCCACCCATCCTCCCCCTTTGCATCGCCGCATCAAGGCAGTGGCGCGGAGATCTGATACTCGATGGTGACGCCGCGGAAGCGGATGTCGGTGGCGAGCGACGGTGTGATCCAGTTCACTCTGACGGAGAACATCTCGGTGTCGTTGGCAACCGTCGCGGGGCTGGCGGTGCTGCTGAAGGTCCGCACGCCGGTCGCGAGGCCAAATGACAGCACACTCGCCCGACCGACGACGAGTTCAGTCGCGTTGCTCGCGGCGTTCAAGACCGCTTGAATGTTGCCGCTGGCTGAGTTGTCCACGCAGTGCATGCGGAAAGCGGTGATGAAGGCGCCGTCGGGGAGGTTGAGTGAGGCGTGGAGAACAACGCTGCTCGCCGCGGTGGTGCCAGAGACGCTGCCATTGGCGTTGTACGTCAATGCCACGCCTGGGTCTTGGCGGGCGAATGCGACGGCCGGAATCGAGAGCGTGCGGATGGTGGGCGGGATGATGATCGCGCCGTTGGTGACGCGGAGATCGCCATCGACATGGAGTGGAGAAAGCGGAGCGGTGACGTTCACGCCGACGGCGCCGGCGTTGGTCATGGTCAGACCGGCGGTGTCGAGGCCGCTGGCGGGCCTGATACGGAGCTTTTCGGGGCCTTCGCTTGCGCCGTCGCCCGTCGCGCGGAACAAGAAACTGCCGTTGCTGACATTGCCGTTTTGAATCGCCAACGTCACGTATCCGCTTGCCGCGCCGCCGAGGAGCGAGAGGACTTGGTCGGTCGAAAAATTGGAGATCTGCATCGGCAGCGACGAGGCGAAGGAGCCCTCGGCACGAAAGACGACGGAGAAGACCAGATCAGCGCCGATGAGAAAGTTGGCATCGCCGAAGGCGTACGGGTTGGCGGTGCTGTATCGGACGCCCAGGGTGCTGGTGGTGTTGATGACAAGGCGGAGCAGGGCGGCGCTCGAAACGTTGGTGCCGGGTGGAAAGCCAAACGTGACAAAGTTGGTGCCCACCGGCGCGATAGCGGTGCTGGTAGCGATGATCGTGTTCGCGCCCTCGCGGAGCTGGAGCGTGACGGTCTGCGGGCCCGCGGCGGTGTTGACCAGCCGGAGCCGGATGGAGTCCACGTCACCCGCGCGCGAGGTCGTAACAACCTGGATCACCTCGGCGTTGATCTGAAACGTGTTGTTCTCGCTGAAGCTGGACTGGTCGGTCGCGGTGGTGCCGGTGCGCCCAAGGCCAACCAGCCCCGCGGCCACCGGCGCAGGATTGAGGACCTGCCGCGGCGTGAGCGCGGTGAAGGCGCCAGGACCGCCGGAGGGCGTGCGGACGGAGACTTCGACGCTCGCCAGCTGGAAGGTGGGCACGCCGTTGATGAACAAGTTCACGGCGTTGATGTCCTGGCCAAAGTCCAGCAGCACGGTGAAGAGGCCG
>JBILUV010000406.1:0-2797 GCA_044370825.1 Burkholderiales bacterium
CCGGGCAGGCTGCCATAAGTTCGCGTAGGCGGTCGGCGATGACTTGCCGAAGTTCAGTGGCTGCGTTCATGCCCACGGCGCTCCTCGGTTTGCATCGTGTTCATGAGCCGACACGGTCACACAGCACCCCCTGCCACGACGAGCGAGCCGCGCGCTTCGTCGAAAGTCGTGTGGGCCATCGAGCACCCTCGACCACCAGTAGCGAGGCCGACGATGACGACCACGATCAGGGAAGCCTCGACAACCTCACGCACCGTGCGCCACGAGGCCGGGAGGCCGTTGCTGGCGGCGCCGAACGTGAAGAACGCGGCGGCAGCCATGAACGTGATGACGGCCCAGGTCACAGGATGAGTCCGACAGCCGCATCAGCAACTTGCGACCGAAGGGTGAAGCGCCCTTCGCCTTGGATGTTCGGGGCTTTCATGGTGCATCACCTCATCCGCGGCTCTGCGAGGTTGATCCACAACTCAAGGTCGGTTTCAGCCATCGCCGCGCGTACGTCCTCCGACTCCTCGTTGGCTAAGGCCGGAAACGGGTCCTTGGGCTGCCCCGTCACGTCCAGCGTCAGGGCGTTGCGAAGCTCCAGGTTGCGCTCCACCAGCACCTCCCCGGCGTCCCGGCTGTCCCTCAGTCCCGGGCGTCCCAGCGCCTTCGCCGCCCACGTCGCCGCCTCGTCCGGGTCTGGCTCCTTGTCCACCATCTGCTGCACCCTGTCCGCCAGGGCCATCCACCAGTCCCCGGGCTCCAGGCTGCTGCCCTTGGGCACCATCACCCCGGCCAGTTCCGGCTCCACCCCCGGAGGGCACCAAGCAATGAGCACCTGAGGCTCCAGTCCGTAGGGCGCGGGCGGGCTGTAAGTGCCAATCAGAGGCGGCATACAGCTACCACCGCAATCCACCAGCCCCTCTTCGGGAATCGGGTAGGTCAATGGTGCAGGGGGAGCGGCCTGCTGGGCGACCGCATCCAGAGGGGGTTTCCTGGCCTTGTCGAAGCTCAATCGTGGTCTCGTGCGCATGGAGGGCGTTCGCCACCGGCGTGCTCACGAGGTGAGCGGCTATGGGGCTTGTGGCTGTGAAGTTCCCAATATATAGGGAGAACTGCTACGCCAGACCACGGGCCTGCCCGCAATCACAGGGCGTTGCCTGAAGTCCGTGCCCGCAGCAGTGGTCAAGGCTTTAGAGGCCCTGTCGCTCCGCCTCAGCCACAAGCTCGGAAGCCCGCATACCGAGCGCCCGCGCCAGCTTGGCGATGGTGGTGATGGTGGGCTGGTTCTGCCCGGTCTCGATGAGTGAGATGAAGTTACGCTGGACGCCCGCCTCCAGCCCCAAACGTTCTTGGCTCATGCCCGCTGCAAGACGCAGGCGGCGCAACGCCGCGCCAAACGGCATCTCGCACTCGACCAAGGACTTTCCCACCATATGGGGAATCTCCCCGGTCGAGGCGCGCGAGTCTTCCCGACATATTGGGAATCGAGGGCATCAAGGTAGTCGTCGCCACGATCGGTGATGCCTGCCACCGGGTGCCGCCTCTAGCGAGAAGACCCACGAAATCGAACCGGCACGTGCCCCTCATCATGGGCCTGCTCTGCGTCGACTCCCCTTGCTCCTCTCTTCGGTGGAGTCGACACCACCGAACCGCAGGGGTCACGGTGCCCGGCAGCCAGCCGGGCACCGTGGCTAAGCCACGGCGTGAGTCGCGCCGTGAAGCGGTAGGACGTCGGCCTGCGCGGGCTCGTGGTCGATGAACTCGGCCCAGGCGTTCATCATCACGCGGCGCCTCTCGAACAGATCGCCGCGCCTGTAGGCGGCCTCCACCTTGTTGCCGACAGCGTGGGCCAGCGCCAGCTCGGCCGCTTCGGGCGGGAAAGAGGTGCGCTCGGCAGCCCAATCCCGGAAGCAGCTTCGAAACCCGTGGACTGTCGCTTCGAGCTTCATCCTGCGCAGCACGGCGGTCAGCGTCATGTCTGAGAGCGGCCCGCCTCGGGCCGCCGGGAAGACCAAGTCGCCCTCCTCTGGCCGCGGCATCGCGAGGGCCTTGTCGAGCACGACCAGCGCGGCGTCGGACAGCGGGACACGATGCTCACGACCACCCTTCATACGCACGGCGGGTATGGTCCAAACCTTGCCCTCGCGGTCAATCTCGGCCCAGGTGGCACCGCGTGCCTCGCCGCTTCGCGCTGCGGTCAGTATCGCGAACTCCAGCGCGAGTGCGCCCATGCCCTGAACTTGGCGCAGCCGCTCCATGAAGGAGTGCATGTCGTCGATTGGCAGGGCCGCAAAGTGCTGTACTCGAGCGATCTTGGTTGGCGCGGCCAACAGCTTGTCGAGGTGGCCACGCCAACGGGCGGGGTTGTCCTTGTCGCGGTAGCCGCGAGCAGCTGCCCAGTCGATCACGAGCTCGATACGGTTACGCACCCGCGATGCCGTCTCCGGCTTGGTCGTCCAGATTGGCTCGAGCACCGACATGACGTGTGCCAGCACCACGTCCTGCACGGGCAGCTTGCCCATCACGGGGTAGGCATAGGCCTTCAGGGTGGCGGCCCACTGCGCCCCGTGCTTCGCGTTCTTCCAGCCCGGGGCCTTTGCCGCCATGTACGCGTCCGCGCACTGCTCGAAGGTCTTGGTGGCCGCGTTCTTGGAGTCAAGGCTGCTCCGCGCCGCGCGCCGCTCTGCAACCGGGTCAATGCCGCGCACGATCTTGTCGCGCGCCTCACGGGCCTTGTCCCTGGCCCCAGCGAGGGTCACGTCAGGGTAGCCGCCTAGTCCAATTTCGCGCCGCCGACCGCCGACCATCACAC
>JBILUV010000139.1:0-9055 GCA_044370825.1 Burkholderiales bacterium
CACCGGGCGCCAGGGGGTCCCGGCGGTGGCCTGCAGCCGCCCCCCGAGGCTCATGCGCCCGCGGCCCGGCGACGCAGCCGGTCAACCCTCATGCGGGTCGGTCGAGGAGCGGGTCGGCCGCAGCGGAAAGCGGGCGCGCGCGCCCTCGGGCGCCTGCGCGGCGATGCGCGGTGTTGCCACGGAGACGTCCGCGTTCTGGGCGCGGTGGCGCAGCGCGTGGTCCATGAGCACGATGGCCAGCATGGCCTCGGCGATCGGCGTGGCACGGATGCCGACGCAGGGATCGTGGCGACCGAAGGTCTCCACGGTCACGGGCTGGCCGGCCTTGTCGATGGAGCGCCGCGCCAGCCGGATGCTGGAGGTCGGCTTGATGGCGACGTGAACCACAACGTCCTGGCCGGTGGAGATGCCCCCGAGGATGCCGCCGGCGTGGTTCGACAGGAAACCCTCCGGCGTCATCTCGTCGCCATGCTCGGTGCCAAGCTGCGCCACCGAGGCGAAGCCAGCGCCGATCTCCACACCCTTGACGGCGTTGATGCCCATCATGGCGTAGGCCACGTCGGCGTCGAGCTTGTCGTCGACCGGCTCCCCCCAGCCAACGGGAACGCCGGAGGCCACTACGGTTATCCTGGCCCCAACGGAGTCGCCGGATTTGCGCAGGCGGTCCATGAAGGCCTCGAGCTCGGGTACGGCCTCCGGATCGGCACTGAAGAACGGGTTGGTCCCCACGGCATCCCAGGAGTGGAAGCCGATCGGGATCGGCCCGAGCTGGGACAGGTGGCCGCGCACCTCGACGCCGTGGTGCTCGCGCAGCCACTTGCGGGCGATGGCTCCGGCGGCGACTCGTACCGCGGTCTCGCGCGCCGACTGCCGCCCGCCCCCGCGGTGGTCGCGGATGCCGTACTTCTGCCAATAGGTGTAGTCGGCGTGTCCGGGGCGGAAGGTGTCGACGATGTTGCCGTAATCCTGGCTGCGCTGGTCGGTGTTGCGGATCAGCAGGGCAATCGGGGTGCCGGTGGTACAGCCTTCGAACACCCCCGAGAGGATCTCGACCGTGTCGCTCTCCTTGCGCTGGGTGACGAAGCGCGAGGTGCCAGGTTTGCGGCGATCCAGATCCAGCTGGATGTCCTCCGCCGTCAGCGCCATGCCCGGCGGGCAACCGTCCACCACACAGCCGATGCCCGGCCCGTGGCTCTCGCCGAAAGAGGTGACGCAGAAGGAGCGCCCCAGCGTGTTTCCCGACATCGTCTCTCCCTGGACTGACAAAGGCGGCAGGGTACCACGCCGCCCCGCCAGATCCGCCGTCCCCTGCGGGCGCGGCGGCGGCGCCTTCGGCTACACTTCGTCCTCCAACAATATCCGTCGTAGCGGCAGGCTCCCACATGCAGCAGTATCACGACCTCATGCGTCAGGTGCTCGAGCACGGGACCCGGAAGACCGACCGCACCGGCACCGGCACGCTCAGCATCTTCGGTGCGCAACTGCGCTTCGACCTCGCCCGCGGGTTCCCGCTGGTGACCACCAAGAAGCTGCACCTGAAGTCCATCATCCACGAGCTGCTCTGGTTTCTGACCGGGGATACCAATGTGCGCTACCTGCGTGACAACGGCGTCAGCATCTGGGACGAATGGGCCGACGCGGACGGCAACCTGGGGCCGGTCTACGGATACCAGTGGCGCTCTTGGCCCGCACCGGACGGCAGCGGCATCGATCAGATCTCGCAGGTGCTGGCCGACATCCGGCGCACACCGGATTCGCGGCGGCTCATCGTCTCGGCCTGGAACCCGGTCGACATCCCGCGCATGGCGCTCGCGCCCTGCCACGCGCTGTTCCAGTTCTACGTCGCCGATGGCCGGCTGTCCTGCCAGCTCTATCAGCGCAGCGCAGACATCTTCCTGGGGGTCCCGTTCAACATCGCCTCCTATGCCCTGCTTACCCTGATGGTGGCGCAGGTGTGCGGGCTCGCGCCTGGCGAGTTCATCCACACCTTCGGCGACGCACACCTGTATCTGAACCACCTGGATCAGGCGCGCGAGCAGCTCTCGCGCGAGCCCCGGCCACTGCCGCAGATGCACCTCAACCCGGCGGTGCGGGACCTGTTCGCCTTCCGCCACGAGGATTTCACCCTGACCGGCTACGACCCGCACCCGCACATCAAGGCCCCGGTGGCCGTCTGAGCCGCAGGCCGGTCGCTCGCGAGGACACCCCATGAAGGAAAGCTTGAAGCCGGGTCTCCGGCACGTCATGAAGTTCACCGTTCCTGCGTCGAAGACGGTGCCGGCTCTGTACCCCGAGGCGCCGTCCTTCGGGCAGATGCCACATGTGTTTGCCACCGGCTTCATGGTCGGCCTGCTCGAATGGGCCTGCCTGGAGGCGGTGCTGCCGCACCTGGACTGGCCAGCGGAGCAGACCGTGGGCACCCACGTGGACTTCAGCCACGAGGCCGCCACGCCGCCCGGCATGGAAGTCACCGTCACCGCCGAACTGGTGGCGGTCGAGGGCAGGAAGCTGGTGTTCACGGTCGAGGCCCACGACGGCGTGGACGTGATCTCGCGCGGCCGGCACGAGCGCTTCGTCATCGACCGTGCACGCTTCGACCAGAAGCTTGCCGCCAAGCGCGCGGCAGCCGGGCTCTGACAAGCCGGCCTCTGAGCTGGACAAGCGCCGGGGTCATCCTTGACCGTGGCGTCTGCGCCACCGGAGAATCGAGAACTTCGCGCCCCGCGGGGACAGTGCCGACGCCTTCGGCGCCCGTCCCGCGTCCACCCGAGACACGAGCCATGAAATTCACCGACTTCCCCATCTCCGCATTGATGGAGATTACCTCCCGCCCTCCCATCGTCTTCGTGCGCGGCGAGGGGTCGTGGCTTTGGGACCACGCGGGGAAGCGCTACCTCGACTTCGTCCAGGGCTGGGCCGTGAACTGCCTGGGCCACTGCCCGCCGGCGATCGCCGAGGTGCTGGCCGAGCAGTCGCGCCGGCTCATCACGCCGAGCCCGGCGTTCTACAACGAGCCATCCATCGGGCTGGCCGAGCGCATCGTGCGCAACAGCGTGTTCGACCACGTGTTCTTCGCCAACACCGGCGCGGAGGCGAACGAGGGTGCCATCAAGCTGGCGCGCAAGTGGGGCGCGCTGCACCGGGGCGGGGCCTACGAGATCATCACCTTCGAGAACTCCTTCCATGGCCGCACCCTGGCGACCATGTCGGCCTCCGGCAAGCCGCAGTTCCGCGACCTGTTCGAGCCGAAGGTGCCGGGTTTCCCCAAGGCGGTCCTCAATGACCTGGCCTCGGTGGAGCGTCTGGTGGGGGACAGGACTGTCGCCGTCATGCTCGAGCCGGTCCAGGGCGAGGCCGGCGTGATCCCGGCCACGGACGAGTTCATGCGCGCGCTGCGCGCCTTCACCCGTGAACACGGCCTGCTTCTCATTGTCGACGAGGTCCAGACCGGCGTGGGCCGCACGGGCCGGCTCTGGGGCTACGAACACTCCGCCGTGGCGCCGGACATCATGAGCCTGGGCAAGATGCTCGGAGGTGGCGTGCCGCTTGCGGCACTGGTGGCCACTGACGCGGTGTCCTGCTTCGCACACGGCGACCAGGGGGGCACCTACAACGGCAATCCGCTCATGACTGCGGTCGGCAGCGCGGTGCTGGACGCGATCACGGCGCCGGGCTTCCTAGCCTCGGTCAACGCCCTCGGCCTGCGCCTCACCCAGGGCCTGACCGCCCTGTCCGCGAAGCACGGCCTGGGCGAGGTGCGCGGACGCGGCCTGCTCATCGCCATCGACCTGAAGCAGGACATCGCCGGCGCGGTGGTGGACAAGGCGCGCGACCTGGGGCTGCTGCTGAACGCGCCGCGCCCCAACCTGCTGCGGCTGATGCCGGCGCTCAACGTGACGCCCGACGAGATCGACACCATGCTGGGCATCACCGAGGAAGCCCTGCTGGCCGCCCGCGCCACGGCCTGAGTCCGCGTCCGCCGGACGTCACCGGCAGCCTGCCGAAACCCGGGTGTCGTCGCGCCCGGGAGCGTCGTTTGCCTGCCGCGCGGCGCCATGAAATCATCCGCGACCCTCACTCCTCCTGGAGCATCAACGTGAAAGCACGCATCAACTCCTGTGTCGCAGCCGTCCTGTTCGCCTCCGCCACCTCCACCCTGGCTGATACCGATGTTCTCAAGGCCGCTGGAGCCGAGCCCGGCGCGGTTGTCACCGAAAGTGGCCTTGTCTACCGATCGCTGAAGGACGGCAAAGGGGCCAGCCCTGTGGCCGCGGACACCGTCAAGGTGCACTACAAGGGCATGTTCCCCGACGGGCGCGAGTTCGACAGCTCCTACTCCCGCAATGCGCCGGCCGAATTTCCGCTGGGCCGCGTCATCAAGTGCTGGACCGAGGGCGTGGCGAAGATGAAGGAGGGCGGCAAGGCCAAACTGACCTGCCCGCCTGCCATCGCCTACGGCAGCCGCGGCGCGGGCGGGGTCATCCCGCCCAACGCCATCCTCGTGTTCGAGGTGGAACTGCTGAACGTGCTGCGCTGAGGCGCCCGGTCAACGGCCCGGGAGGATGTTCCGGGCCGTCACGAGCGCAGTGGCGCAGAGCGTGTCGCCATCGCCGCCGAACACCTCGACGCTGGACACCGTCAGTAGACGGCCTTCCTTGACCACCCTGCCGCGGGCACGCAACACTCCCGCCAGCGCCGGCGCAACCAGCTTGAGCGTGCAGTCCACCGTCGACACCGAACCGCCCGGCGGGAGCAGGGTGCCTGCTGCGCAGACACCCGCGAAGTCCGCCACGGCGAACACCGGCGTGGCCTGGAATTGCCCGGGGCGGAAGCTCCAGCGCTCCTCATAGGGCATCTCCACCTCGACCTCTCCCGGCCGGACGCTCGGGAAGCGCAGACCCAGTTCGCGGACGATCGGCATGGCGAACACGGCCGCGAGCATCGACCCCGCGCCGTGATCGGCGCCGGCTCCCTCTGCCGCGGCAGTCGGCGCCTCGCCCGACTGGCTCACGCGCCCCCCTTCGCCTTGTGCCTCGCCAGCTCCAGCTTGCCGATCTGGTTGCGGTGCACCTCGTCCGGGCCGTCGGCCAGGCGCAGGGTGCGCGCACTGGCATAGGCGTGGGGCAGGCCCGAGTCCTCGGTCACGCCGCAGCCGCCGTGGGCCTGAATGGCCCAGTCGATCACCTGGCAGGCCATGTTGGCGGCCGCGACCTTGATCATGGCGATCTCCTTGCGGGCGGCCTTGTTGCCAACCGTGTCCATCATGTAGGCGGCGTTGAGCACCAGCAGACGGGTCTGGTCGATCATGATGCGCGCCTCGGCGATGCGCTCCAGCGTGACGCTCTGCTCCGCCACCGGCTTGCCGAAGGCCACCCGGTCCAGGGTGCGTCGGCACATGCGCGCCAGGGCGCGCTCCGACAGGCCGATCAGCCGCATGCAGTGATGGATGCGCCCGGGCCCCAGGCGTCCTTGGGCGATTTCGAACCCGCGCCCCTCGCCCAGCAGCAGGGAGTCGGCCACGCCGACGCGCACGTTCCGGAACTCGACCTCGGCGTGCCCGTGCGGCGCATCGTCGTAGCCGAAGACCGGCAGATGGCGCAGCACCTTGATGCCCGGGGTGTCGAGCGGCATCACCAGCATGGTCTGCTGCTCGTGCCGGTTGGGATGGTCGGGCGCGGTCTTGCCCATGAAGATGAGCACCTTGCAGCGTGGGTCATTGGCACCGGAGGTCCACCACTTGCGGCCGTTGATGACGTAGGTATCACCCTCGCGGACGATGCTGGCCTGGATGTTGGTGGCGTCGCTCGAGGCAACGGCAGGTTCGGTCATGGCGAAGGCGGAGCGGATCTCGCCGGCCAGCAGGGGCTGCAGCCAGCGTGCCTGCTGGGCCTCGTTGCCGTAGCGGGCGAGCACCTCCATGTTGCCGGTGTCGGGCGCGCTGCAGTTGAACACCTCCGAGGCCCACTGCACCCGGCCCATGAGTTCCGCCAACGGCGCGTACTCGAGATTGGTGAGGCCGGCGCCGTGCCCGGACTCGGGAAGGAACAGATTCCACAGCCCCTGGGCCCTGGCCTTGGCCTTGAGTTGCTCCATCACGCGGGTCGGCTGCCAGCGGTCACCCTCGGCCACCTCGGCCTCGAACCTCGCCTCGTTCGGGAAGATGTGCTCATCCATGAACGCATCGACTCTGGCCATCAGCTCCTTCACTTTCGGGGAATGCTCGAAATGCATTGGATGCTCCTGTGTATGGGCCCGACGTGGGATTGCCCCCAGCTTAGGCCCGCGGCGACAATGGCTCCAATGCGTTCTTCGAATGGCGGGCATCCAGGCCATGCATGTCTCTCGGGTCGACCTGAATCTGTTCGTGGTGTTCGACACCATCCACGCCGAGGGCGGCATCACGCGGGCGGCCGAGAAGCTGCACCTGTCACAGCCGGCGATCAGCCACGCCCTGGCGAGGCTGCGCGAGTTGTTCGGCGATCCGCTGTTCGTGCGCCAGGGACAGGCGATGGTGCCCACGCCACTGGCGCGCAGCCTGGTCGCGCCGGTGCGCGAGGCGCTGCGGGCTCTGGAGGGCACGCTGGACGGGCGCGAACGTTTCGATGCCGCCACCAGTCATCGGCGCTTCGTGCTGGGGACGCGCGCGGAGCTCGAGGCCGTGCTGCTGCCCCCGCTGGTATCGCGCCTCGCCTCGGAGGCGCCGCAGGCGGAACTGGCGGCCGTGCGCCTCGACCGGCGCCGCCTGGAGACCGATCTGGCCTCGGGCGCGCTGGACCTCGCGCTGGACGTGCTGCAGCCGGTGTCGGCCGCGATCCGCACCAGGCGCCTGGGCGCCGAGGCGCTGGTGGTGGCGCTGCGTGCGGGACATCCAGCCATCGCCGCCGGACCGGACCTCGAGGCTTATCTCGCTCTGGACCACGTGCTGGTCAGCTCGCGCCGTCGTGGCGCGGGCCTGGAGGACGTGGCGCTGCAGAAGCTGGGCGCGAGCCGCCGGGTCAGGCTGCGCTGCCAGCAGTATTTCGCGGCCTTCCGCGTCGTGGCCCGCACCGATCTCGCCGTGACACTGCCAGCCAGCCATGCGGCCGTGCTGAACGAGCGCTTCGGCCACGCGCTGCTGCCCCTGCCCTTCGCGACACCGGGGCTGGAACGCTACCTCTACTGGCACGACAACGTCGACGCGAGCCCGGCACACGTCTGGCTGCGCACGCTGGCGGCGGAGGTGGTGGCGTTGTCCCTGGCCTGAGCTGTCCGCGCCGGCCAGGGAGCTCCACGGGCTCCCACGTCGAATTCACGGCGTCGCTTGTACAGCATGGCCCGACCTGGCCAGCATGTTCTAATCACCCCCTGACCATCACCGCCCTGCGCCCGATCCCCCCAATGCCTGCCCGCATCTCGCTCGTCGCCGCCGTCGCCCGCAACGGTGTGATCGGAGACTCCGGCCGCCTGCCCTGGCACCTTCCGGAGGACCTCAAGCGCTTCAAGTCGCTGACCCTGGGGCACGTGATGGTCATGGGCCGCAAGACGCACGACTCCATCGGCCGCCCGCTGCCAGGCCGGCGCACCATCGTCGTGTCGCGCCAGGCGGGGCTCGCCTATCCCGGTGTCGAAGTCGTAGCGTCGCTGGAGGCGGCCATCGCCCTGGCCGGGGAGGTGCCGGAGATCTTCGTGGTCGGCGGCGGGGAGATCTACGCCCAGGCCCTGTCGCTGGCGCATCGCCTGCTGCTGACCGAGGTCGATGCCACGCCGGCGGGGGACGCCTTCTTTCCGCCGCTGGACCGTTCTGCATGGCGGGTCAGCGCCCGCGCCGAAGGCCGCAGCGAGAAAGGCCTGGGCTACGCCTTCGTCGACTACGAGCGTGCGATCTGAGCGGGGCCTCGGTCCCGCTGCCGCGCACGGCAGCGGCCAGCCCTGCCCACCCGTCTACTGACGCACACAGTCCACGTAATAGCGCAGGCTGCCATCCTCGCTCTCATCCACCAGCCCGTGGATCTCGGTCTCGAAGCCGGGGAACTGGGTGTTGAACTCGCGCGCGAACTGCAGGTAGCGCACGATGGTGCGGTTGAAGCGCTCACCCGGGATTAGCAGGGGAATCCCGGGCGGATAGGGCGTGAGCAGCACCGCGGTGACCCGGCCCTCTAGTTCGTCGATGGGTACGCGGTCAATCTCGCGGTGGGCCATGCGGGCAAAGGCATCGGCCGGCTTCATCGCAGGTTCCATGTCCGACAGATACATCTCGGTGGTCAGGCGCGCGATGTCGTGACGCCGGTAGATGTCGTGAATGCGGTTGCACAGGTCGCGCAATCCCACCCTCTCGTAGCGCGGGTGCTTGGCGACGAACTCCGGCAGCACCCGCCACAGCGGCTGGTTGTTGTCGTAGTCGTCCTTGAACTGCTGCAGCTCGGTCACCATGGTGTTCCAGCGTCCCTTGGTGATGCCGATGGTGAACATGATGAAAAAGGAGTACAGGCCGGTCTTCTCGACGATGACGCCGTGCTCCGACAGGTACTTGGTGACGATCGCCGCCGGGATGCCGATGCCGTCGCTGAAGCTGCCGGCCATGTCCAGGCCGGGCGTGATCACCGTGGCCTTGATCGGGTCAAGCATGTTGAAGCCGGGGACCAGCTTCTCGAAACCGTGCCAGGCATCGTCGTCGACCAGCTGCCAGTCCTCGCGGCTGCCCAGTCCCTCGTCGGACAGGAGCTCGGGGCCCCAGACCTTGAACCACCAGTCGGCACCGAATTCCTCGTCCACCTTGCGCATGGCGCGGCGGAAATCCATCGCCTCGAGGATGGACTCCTCGACCAGCGCGGTCCCCCCGGGCGGCTCCATCATGGCCGCGGCCACATCGCACGAGGCGATGATGGCGTACTGCGGGGAGGTAGAGGTGTGCATCAGGTAGGCTTCGTTGAACACGTCGCGGTCGAGCTTTCGGTTCTCCGACTCCTGCACCAGGATCTGCGAAGCCTGCGACAGCCCGGCGAGCAGCTTGTGGGTGGACTGGGTGGAAAACACCATGGACTCGCGGCAGCGCGGACGGTCGGCACCGATGGCGTGA
>JBILUV010000138.1:0-9077 GCA_044370825.1 Burkholderiales bacterium
CGTGGAGGAAAAGCGCACGAACGTGATCGCCGATTTCGTCGATCCGCCAGGCGTCCTGGGCGACGGCTATCGGGTCACTGCGCGCATCGTGGTCAGCAGCGCCGACAGCGTTCTCAAGGTGCCCTCGAGCGCCCTGTTCCGTTGCGCCGCCCAGTGGTGCGTCTTCACCGTCGAGGACGGCCGGGCCCGTCGGCGTGTCGTCGAGATCGGTCCCCGCAACGTCACCGAGGCCACCATCCAGGCCGGCCTGCGGGCGGGCGAGACGGTGATCCGGTTCCCGGGCAGCAAGATAGAGGATGGCGTGCGGGTCTCTGCCTCCCGCAACTGAATCCACATCAGGGGGGCGACGCCTCCTCGGCGCGCCGTGCATCTCCGGGGGAGCCAGGTCGCGCGTGTCAGTGCACGTGGCGGTGGTGGATGTCGGGGTAGTGCGGGTGGCGGTGCGTGATCGGGGCGTGCCGGTGCGGGTGCTCATGGGACCCGCCGGCAGCCGGCTCACCGGCGGCGTGATCGTGCTGGTGGTGCTCGTCGTGCACGTGGGGGTGGCTGTGCTCCAGCGTCTCGTGAGTGTGCTCGTGCTCGTGGTGCTCGGTCAGGTGCAGCCACACGCCCAGCGCCATGAGCGCGCTGGCGAGCCAGAAGGCGGCGGACGCGGATTCCCCCGGCAGGGCCAGCGCGACCGCCGCGCCGATGAACGGTGCGGTCGAGAAGTAGGCACCGGTGCGGGCTGTACCCAGGCCGCGCAGCGCCAGCACGAACAGCACGAGGCTCAGGCCATAGCCCAGGAGACCCAGCCCCATGGCGGAGACGACCCATCCGGCCCCTGGCAGCAGCAGGCCCGAGCCCAGCGCGAGTCCGGTGTTCACTCCGCCGGCCACCAGCCCCTTGGCGCCAGCGATGAACAGGGCGTCGTTGGCCGAGACCTTGCGCGTGAGGTTGTTGTCGATGGCCCAGCACAGGCAGGCTGCGGCAATGGCCGCCGGACCCGCCCAGTCATGGGCGCTCGCCTGCCCGGGGCCTGACAGCACGAGGCCGCCCGCCACGATCGCCACCATGCCCGCGACCACGCGCGCGCCCGCGTTCTCACGGAACGCGAGCCAGGCCAGCATCGCCGTGAACACCGATTCGAGGTTGAGCAGCAGGGATGCGGTGGCGCCGCCGGTGCGGGCCAGCCCAAGCATGAGGGCCACCGGCCCCAGCACACCGCCGAACAGGATCGCACCCAGCAGCCAAGGCCATTCACCGCGGCTCAGGCCCGCGCTGCGCCATCCCCGATCACGGACCAGCCGGGCCGCGCCGAGGCCCAGTCCACTGCCGAGGTACAGCAGGCCACCGAGCAGCCAGGGGTCGATGCCGCCGAGCAGCAACTTGGCCACCGGCGTGCTCGCGCCGAACAGGGCGGCGGCGGCCAGGGCATGGAGGACGGCGACGGGCATGCACACCTCGGGGGCGGGAACGATGACGCGGATCCCCGATTGTGCCGCCATCGCGCCCTTGTGAGCCGGCCCCGGCGATCGGAAGATGCCGGGGCCGTCGTACTGCGACGCGTCAGCGCGAGACCAGGTCGCGCAGCGCCTTGCTGACCGGTGCGCCCGTCGCGAGGCCGGCAGCGGCCGCCACGGCGTTGACGTGGGAGATCACGCCGTTCTCCCACATGTCCAGCGAGTCGCCGATGCGGCCGGTGGTGTGGGCCACGGTGGCAGAGGCCACGCCGCGCTGCGCCAGCATGTCGAGCGCGGCGATGCCGGCGTTGTCCTTCCCCACCCCTGCGTCATTGAAAATCACCGCCCTGAGCGGCACCTCGAGGGCGAATTCACCGGAGCTGGTGCCGCCGTGGGAGGCACACACGACGATCGCGCCCTCGTCCTCTGGGGTGACCTTGGTGATGGAGTCCATCAGCACCACGCGGCCTTTCGTGCCTTTGACGATTTCCTGTTTCAACATGTCGGCAGCCTCCTCAGACGGTGGTGATTTCGCGGATGTTCTCGGCGATGGCCTCGCGCTCGAACACCTTCTTCCAGTCCGGCGCGAACAGCTGCTGCTTGGCGCGCGCCACCGCCTTGTTGGCGGCATCGGACATGCGCACGCCCGGCAGCTGGTCGAACAGGATGGCCAGTTCCACGTTCAGGTGACCGAGGATGAAATCGCGGGCCGCCGCTTCCGGCACACCGCGGCGCACGGCTTCGTCGGTGGCTTCGCGGATGACGGTCAGGCAGGTGGCGCAGACGGTCTCCGACAGCACCGGCTCGAGGATGGCCATCTGGTCGACCGTGGCGCGGTGCGAGCGGATCACGGGCGCGTACATGCGCGTCGCCACTTCCTCGGCCAGGGCGTAGTTGGCCTCGTCGCCGCGCAGCAGGGCACAGACGATCGCCTGGCGTGCCTTGATGCCGCCGAAGTAGTCGCGGCGCGCGTCGAGGTCGGTCTCCTCGTTGAAGATCGACGGATGGCAGGGGTGGGCGACGAAGATGGTCAGGTCCTCGCGTTCCGGCAGGTGGCCGGCGAAAGGCGCGGCCGCGTCCAGCGCGATCAGCGTTGCGCCGCGCTTGAACAGGTCCACCAGGCGGGAAGTGACCTTCTCGATCGCGTTGTCCGGGATGGCGAGGATCACCACATCGGCGTCGGGCAGGGCGACGCCGGCATCGACGCAGGTGATGTCCAGCTCCTCGAGGCGCTTGCGGCCGGCCTCGCTCACCTCGACGTGGCTCACCTCCCAGGGCGAGCCTTTGAGGTTGTTGGACACGCGGTAGCCCATCTTGCCACCGGCGCCAAGGATGGCGACTTTCTTCATGTTTGCTGACTCCTTGTAAGGAAACGCAGGGTTTCGCGGTCCGCTCATGACGGACCGCGACGACGGCGGACGCGGCTTATAGGCCGCGCGCCATGCCGAAGTAGTCCGCCCGGCCCATCTGTCCGCCCTTCAGGGCGATCTCGAGGCCGTCGAAGGCGGGGTCGTCCGAATGGCCACGGCACAAGGGCGCGCCGGGCGTGAGCTCTGCCAGCATCTCGAGGCCGTAGAGGCCGAGTTCCTGGGTGGCGTAGCTGGACGTGTCGCCGCCGGCCACCACCAGCCGTCTCAGGCCGGTGCGGGTCAGCAGGTCGCGGGCGACGCGGCCCAGGGCGGCGCCCAGCAGGGGCGCGGTGTTGGCGGCGATGCCGGACGCGCCGCCCTCGAGACGGGCTCGCGTCGCGCCGATGCTGGGATCGTCCGGGCCGGCGGCGGAGTAGAGCACCACGCTGCGACCGGCTGAGAGCGAGGCCAGCGCGGTGGTGGTGAGCTCTGCCTCGGCTGCGCGGGCGAATCCGGGATCGCACAGCGCGGGCGCCGGAACGCGAATCGCGTCGAAGCCGTTGGCCGCCGCCCATTCGATCTGGGTTGCGGTCATCGGGGATGCACTGCCGGACACCACCAGCAGTTGCGACACCGGCTTGATCGGTGCGAAGCGGGCGCGCGACGGGGGAATGACACCGGTGGCGCGCCAGTGGGCGGCCAGTGCGTATTCGACGCCCGAAGATCCGATGACGAACTGCGGGGCGGTCCGCGCCTGTTCCCAGACCAGACGTCCCACCGTGCTCATGCTGGTCTCGTCGGCGACGTCGTAGAGCATCATGTCGTCGCCGGCGGCGAGCCTTGTCGCGTGGCGGGCGTCCACGTCCGCCGCGTCACCCGTGAGTTCGGGAAGGCTCATCAGTCCGACGCGTGCCCGGGTCTGCGCTGCAAGGTGAAGGCGCAGGTCGGCCTCGTGCATCGGCGTTACCGGATGCCGCGACATGGTCGGATGCCGGTCGAGGCGGTGGACCGCATCTCCCGCGGCGGCAAAGTGGTTGCCGAACACCGTGTAGCGCCGCAGTGGAGGCGCGCCCGCCACCACCGGAATGACCCGCCCGGGACACAGATGTGTGCGCACCAGATCGGCGACGTGGCCGATGCTGCCCACGTGGGGTGCCGAGTCGAAGGTGGAGCACACTTTGTAATGCGTCACCGGGGCGCCCGCGGCCCAGAGCTTTTCGAGCACCGGGGCGAGCCGGGCATCCATTTCGCCGGGGGTCATGGCGCGGCTGGTGCCGGCGATCCCGAGGCAGCGCAGGTCCGGAAAACGGCTGCGGATCAATTCCGCCGATGGCGGGGCGAGGAACAGCACCGTGCGCAGACCCGAGACGGCGAGCGCCTCCATCGCGTCGGTGGAACCGGTGAAGTCGTCGCCGTAGAAGGCGAGCAGCAGATCGTTGCCGGTGGCCATCAGACGCGCCCGCCAAACTTTTCGATCGCAGCCTGCAACTCGGGATGCGTGGCGGCGTAGTCCTGCAGGCGCGTGCCCGACAGGGCGGCTTCCCATCCCTGCTGCATGCTGAGGACGCCTGCGGCAGTGCCACCCGGGTGGGCAATGATGCCGCCGCCCGCGAGGTGGAGAATGTCCGCGGTTCCGGTGGCCGCGTGGATGGGCACAGCGGTGCCTGCCCACTGCGCCGAAGACACCGCGGGCAGCAGGCACTTGTCGCCGAACTGGGGTGTGAGGCAGTCGCGGATGGAGCGCGCCACCTCCTCGTTGGTCTCGTAGAACTTGCCGTCGAAACCGCCCACGTGCAGGTGGTCGATGCCGGCGAGACGGAACACCTTTTGGAAGGCGCTGAAGCCCATGCCGAGCAGCGGGTGCCGGGCCATCGCGCCGTAGTTGGCGCGGTGACCGTGGATCGGCAGGTCGCAGTGACGCCGCACGTGCGCGAGGGCGGCCACACCGACGCTGTTGACGTTGATCATCACGCAGGTGCCACCATGCTTCTTCACCAGGTCGTGGGCGCGCAGCATGTGGTCGATGTCGCCAGTGATGTTGAAGGCGTACATCGCCTTGCGTCCGGTGGCGTCGGCGACGCGCTCGATCACCGGCATCACTGCGGCGACGCGTTGCTCAAGGGGCGCGTAGGGCGGGTTGGCCTGGAGTTCGTCGTCCTTGATGAAGTCCAGTCCTGCGGTGGTCAGGTCCTCCACCAGCGTGGCGATGGCCGCCACCGGCAGGCCGATGCTCGGCTTGATGATGGTGCCGATCAGTGGTCGCCCGGTCACCCCGGCCAGCTGGCGCGTGCCCTCGATGCCGAAGCCGGGACCGGGATAGGCTCGTGCGAATGCTGGCGGCAGCACGAGGTCCTCGAGGCGAACGCCCGACACCTCCTGCAGCTCGTAAAGATTGCCCGCCACCGTGGACAGCAACACGGGCAGTGAGGGCCCGAAGTTGTGCAGCGGGAAGGACACCACGATGCGGCCGCGCCGGTACACGGGATTGGCGGCGTTGGACTTCGGTGGCTTGCTGCCCGGCAGACTCGGCAGGTCCACCGTGCCCAGCGGCTCGATGCTCAACACCTGTGCGCCGAAGCGCTCCTTGAGCTCGTTGGTCTCCCCCGGAACGGACACGAAGGTCCCGCTCGACTGCTCTCCCGCGATCATCGCCGCGGCATGCTCGAGGCTGTGGGGGGTCTCGATCAGGTAGGTGGCCAGCACACGATCTTCGCTCACGGCATCTCCGGTGGATTGCTAACGGGCGAAGAATATGTGTCCCCTCGGAGAAAAGGCTTCCGGAATTTCCTTGATTAATGGCTATGGGTGGAAAATATTTCCTCGCCCTGAAGGGCGTGGACCCTGCGGACCTGATCGGGACGACCGGCGAGACCACCGGGTCATCACAGCGACGCCCGGAGGTCGCTAGCTCACAGCGCCAATCGCTTCACCGCCTCCTCGTTCCATTCGATGCCGACCCCGGGCACGTCGGGTGTCATCGCGAAGCCGTCCTTCACCGGGAGCGGCCGGGCAAGGATGGGCTCTGCCCAGTCGCTCCACTCCAGCCAATCCGCCGTCTCGCTCACCCGCAGCAGGTGGGTCGAGATCATGCCGTACAGGTGGTTCGACAGGGGCAGGCCGGCGGCACCGGCGATCGCGGCGGAGCGCATCCAGCCGGTGACGCCGCCGATGCGCATGAGGTCGGGCATGTAGAGGTCTGCCGCGCCCGCCTGCACGGCCTTCATGAACTCGCGCGGGCCGTAGATGTTCTCGCCGATCTGCACCGGCGTCTTCATTTCGCGTGCGATCTGGGCATAACCCGCGAGGTTGTCGTAGACGATCGGTTCCTCGAACCAGGAGAGGCCCTGGTCGTCCAGGGCGTGCAGACGCCGCAGCGCGTCGCCGAACGCCAGCCCCTGGTTGAAGTCACACATCAGTTGCACGTCCTCGCCCACGGCGCGCCGGACGGCGGCGATGACTGCGAGGTCGTCGTGCAATTTCTCCCGGCCAAGCCGGAGCTTGATGGCCTTGAAGCCGCCCTGGGCGACGAGATCCGCCGCTTCCTGCTCGATGCGATCGATAGGGATGAGCCACAGACCGTTGGTGTTGTAGGCCCGAACCGGACCCGCAGTACCGCCGAGCATTACACAGAGCGGCACGCCGGCAGCCTTGGCCAGGGCATCCCAGATCGCCATGTCCAGACCGGAGATCGCGATGAGGGTGACGCCCTCGCGGCCGACGAGATGCAGGCTGCGCATGCCGTCGCGGTAGATGTCCAGGGGCGCCAGCGGCTTGCCGGCGAAGGCCTCACCGAGATCGGTGATCGTCTGAGCGATGGCCTTGACCGACTTCGCCAGGTAGGGCTCGAGATAGCTGCGGCCGACCACCCCTTCGCGGGTATGCACATCGATCAGGATGAACGGCCACTGGCGATACTCCCCCACCTTGGCGACGATGGGCCGCTTGAGCGGAACAGACACGGCGCGAATGCGGACGCTTTCGAGGGTGAGACCGGGGAGGGGAGGGGCGCTCATGATCGACCTGGCAGGAAAATGGAGGCGCGGATTATGGAGCAGGTCCGAAACCGTGGGATAGCCTCGTTGTCCGAGACAACGCCGGCGCTTGCCCGGGGCCGTCATCGGCCCGTGCCGCCATCCGGCGCGATGCGTGCCGCAACACATTTCGAGGACGGATCAAGCAACATGCGCCCAAGCGCCCCCACACCAGCACCTGCGATGCAAAGCAGGGCGCCGCGAACGCTCGCCAACCCCGGTGCGACGCACACGGCCGTGCAGGTTGCCGGGAGCTCGGGTGGCATGACCGTCCGCCAACCCATGACGCGTGTCGCCTTGGCCGCCTTGCTGGCGCTGGGTCTGCAGCTTTCCGCCGGGCCCGTCCGGGCGGAGCCCACCGTCTACCTGTGCGTCGCCGACCAGATGGCGGGCTTCAGCTTCAACCGCCAGCAGCGGATTTGGTTGCCCGTGGTCGCCCAGGACACCGAGAAGCTCCTGTTGAATCGCTCCCGCCGGCCGGGCGCCACCTGGGAGGTGAAATCGCTGGAGGGGCGGTATCCGTTTGCGTGGTGTGGGCAGGACTTCGACGCCGCGGGGCTGCTCGAATGCGAGGGGGCGGGCGGCACCATCAGGGTGAACCGCGCTGCGGGCCGGTTCCTGCGCGTCATGCCGGTGAGCGGCTGGGCGTCCTCGCGTCAGGACATTGCGCCGGGCGAGAACGGCCGTGTGCTGCCGCATCTGCTGGCGGGGGTATGCACGGGGCTGTGAGGGGGGGCGACCAGCCACGGATCCGATGCAGGGTCTCCTCGGCCAGGCAGGGAGGCGCGCGCCCCTGCAGGCTTGAATTCCAATGGACATCCGTTTGTGCGTGCCGTCGCCTCCAGTCGGTCGTTCCCGATGTTGGCTGGGCGAGTCAACCTGCCGACAGCGTCCGACTCGTACATTCGTCAGGCATCACCCAAAGATGCGCAACCGCTCGCCCAGCCAGCCGTAACCCACGCGTTCCTGCTCCAGTCGCAGCCCGGGCTGAAGCCGGTCGAATCTGAGATCGTCGTAGACGGCGGCCTCCTGTGTCGTCAGGCGGGACAGGTCATGCCGCGCGGGTTCTGGTTCCCGTCCCCAATGGGCGCGGTGAGCGAGCAGCGTCTCGCCATCCATGAGAAACGACGCCACACCGGGGAAGTGGGCTCTCAACTGGTCGAGGATGGCGAAGCCGTGGGTGTCGAGATCCCCCCAGTAGTGCAGGCGGCATCGATGCAGCCATGTCGCGCGCGCCAGCGCCTCCCAGCCGTAGCCGGCGCCGAACACAACGATTGCCCGGGCCACCCGCGGGAAGGCAAGAAAATTGATCTCGTTCTCGGTGATGAACACGCGCTCGACGGGCAGGGCCAGGGTGGCAAAGCTGGCTGCGTCCAGGGTGACGTCGGACAGGCCCGCACATCCTGGCAGGCTCGGCAGCGACGTGTCCAGAAGACGGAAACGAATGCGGGCGGGTTTGTCCAGGAAGCCGAAGCGCCGGGAGAACTGCGCGACGCCGCGTGCCTCGCTGTCGACGACCTCGGCGTGGAGAGCGAAGTCGAGGAGATCGGTCAGTATGTCCCTGTGCGCCTCGATGAACTTGCTGTCCACCCCTGGCACGTCGACCTGGCGCAGGTAAACGCTTGGACGCGGATGCGCCTCCACCCACGCGACCACTGACAATAAACGCGTCCAGCGCTCGGCCAGTTCCAGCACCTGGATCGGATGCTGCGACATCCAGGCCAGCAGCGTCGGCTGAGTGGCGGCCGTCTCCTGCCAAAGGGTCGCGAACCGTTCCGCCTGCGAAGCCTTGTCGATGAAAGCGAGGGCATCGGGCAGGGTCTCGAGCCAGGCGGTTGCCGGCACTCGCTGGTTACCCTGCACGCGGTGTCTCCACTCCCGCCACTCGATGCGGACCCACGGGGTTTCGGCGACCGCGCGTACCCAGTCGCGCACCGCCTCGAAGCGGTCCAAGAGGTCCGCGGCGGCAGGGCTCTTCAGAGGCAGACGAAGAGGCCACGAAACGGCGTCCGACACCGTCGCCCTCAGCAGGTCACCGCGATCCCACAGGCGCTGTACCTGGGCGCGCAGGTCTTCCGGCGTCGTCCAATTCACGGTGTGGCGCCGCCGGTGTATCCCTGCGCCTTCTGCGTCCGGTACTCCTCGATGGACAGGCAGCGCAAGCGCGAGTCCCGCCCGCCCTCGTTGTGCACGAAGCCCACGCTGGCCACGAAAGGCTCGATGACGTGGATCTTCTGCAGCGGTGTGACGATCAG
>JBILUV010000372.1:0-3120 GCA_044370825.1 Burkholderiales bacterium
GACCTGATCGACGAGGCGGCTGCCCGCATCAAAATGGAGATCGACTCCAAGCCGGAAGCAATGGACAAGCTCGACCGCCGGCTCATCCAGCTCAAGATCGAGCGCGAGGCGGTGCGCAAGGAGAAAGACGAGGCCTCGCAGCGCCGCCTGCAGGCCATCGAGGACGAGATCGCCAGACTGGAGCGCGAGTACGCCGACCTGGAGGAGATCTGGAAGGCGGAAAAGGCCCAGGTCCAGGGCTCCCAGCACATCAAGGAGGAGATCGAGCGCATCCGCCTGCAGATGGAGGAGGCGAGGCGCAAGGGCGACTGGCAGACGATGTCGGAACTGCAGTACGGCCGCCTGCCGCAACTCGAGGCGCAACTGGTCAAGGCCGACGCCGAGGAAAGCGCCGAGAAGCCGCGGCTGCTGCGCACCCAGGTGGGCGCCGAGGAGATCGCCGAGGTGGTGTCGCGCGCCACCGGCATCCCGGTCTCGAAGATGATGCAGGGTGAGCGCGACAAGCTTCTGTCGATGGAGGAGCGGCTGCACGAGCGTGTCGTGGGTCAGGATGAAGCGGTGCGTCTGGTCGCAGATGCGATCCGGCGCTCCCGCGCGGGTTTGTCGGATCCGAACCGGCCCTACGGTTCCTTCCTGTTCCTCGGGCCCACCGGCGTGGGCAAGACCGAGCTGTGCAAGACGCTGGCCGAGTTCCTGTTCGACTCCCAGGAGCACCTCGTCCGCATCGACATGAGCGAGTTCATGGAGAAGCATTCCGTGGCGCGGCTCATCGGTGCGCCGCCCGGGTACGTGGGCTACGAGGAGGGCGGCTACCTGACGGAGGCCGTGCGCCGCAAGCCGTACTCCGTGATCCTGCTCGACGAGGTCGAGAAGGCCCATCCCGATGTGTTCAACGTCCTGCTGCAGGTGCTGGACGACGGTCGCCTCACCGACGGCCAGGGCCGGACGGTCGACTTCCGCAACACCGTGGTGGTGATGACCTCCAATCTCGGCTCGCAGATGATCCAGCAGATGGCCGGGAGCGACTACGCCGTGGTGAAGATGGCGGTCATGGCCGAGGTCAAGACCCAGTTCCGCCCCGAGTTCATCAATCGCATCGACGAGGTGGTTGTGTTCCACGCTCTGGACGAGCGCCACATCCGGTCCATCGCCCGAATCCAGCTGCGCCACCTCGAGGCGAGGCTTGCGCGGATGGAGGTGGCCCTGGAGGTGACCGATGCGGCCCTGGACGAACTGGCCCAGGCGGGCTTCGACCCGGTGTACGGCGCACGTCCGCTCAAGCGGGCGATCCAGAGCAGCATCGAGAACCCGCTGGCCCGTCAGATCCTGGAGGGCCGTTTCGGTGCCAAGGACAAGGTCTGTGTGGACTGCGTGGGTGGGGTGCTGCGCTTCGAGAGGGTCTGAGCGTTCGAAGCTCCGCGAAGGGGGGCGCGTCCAGGCACGCGAGAGTCGCGGCGGCTGGCCGCCTCGCCCCCTTTCCTACGCCGCGAGTTTTTCCGCCCAGGTGATCGCCTCAACGTGGAGGTGGTTCACCAGGGCTGGCGACAGCCCGAGAGAGGCTGCAGTGTCGTCCGGGTCCACGGCGCCGGGTGTCTCCACGGCCTCGGCCAGCGACAGCAGCGGGCCGTGCAGGCCGCTTCTGTCGGTCAGCGCGTCGGTGATGTGGCTGGGTAGGGTCAGCTGTGCGAGCAGGGCGGACATCGGGGCCTTCAGGATGCACGGCAGCATGGAGAACACCCCCGTGATGAAGAGGCTGTCCCGCTCTCCCGGATCGAGGAAGGCTTCGCCGAGCAGTTCTGTCAGCCGGCCGCGGATGGCGGCCTCCCGCACCAACGCCGGAGCAGCGGCAGTGCCGCCGGTGCCAGCCAGAAGCAGCGCAAGCCAGCGCGACAGGTTGCGGTAGCCGAGTATGGCGACGGCGTGGCCCAATGACTGGATCTCGCAGGACAGACCGAAACCGGCGGAATTGATGTAGCGCAGCAGCCTGAAAGAGAGCGTCGCATCGCGGCGCAGTGCTCGTTCCATCCGTGGCGCAGGGGCCTCGCGGCTGGCCAGGTCCATGAGCTCCATCACCGTGGACTGAGCGGGGGTCACCGGCGCAGGCCGCCCGGCCGGCGTCCCGAGATACCAGTTACCCTGCAGGCAATGCACCCCGGGGTGCCGTATTGCCCCCTCGAACTGCTCGCTGGTGGCGACGCCTGCAGCGATGATCCTGCGCGGGCCAGGCGGCGTCGCGCGGCGCGCGAGGTCTTCCGCCTGCAGCCACCACCAGACGTCCGCGTCGGGATCACCAGCAGCGGTCCCGGCCTCGTCGCGTCGCAGGCAAAGCGGCCCGCCGCGCCGACGCTGAGCGTCTCTGCCAACATGATCCGAGGCGTCCACCACCATCCCCAGCCGGAAGGGCCAAGATGTATCCGTCAGGACTTCGGATGCCCTGCCGCGATCGATCCAGAGGATCGGGCCGGAATCGTCCGCGTCGCCCAGGGCCGCGAGCAGCGGCTGGAAGGGCGCGTCGTCCCCCGGGCGGTTGCTGCTCAGAAGCTGCCCGGCGTGCCGTCCATCGGGGCCCACCAGGGGCGAGCGCTGCAGGAATGCGTCGCCCTCCATCAGGCGGCCAGCTCGAACAGCTCGCGCCGGGTCTCCCGGATCGGCACGGCCAGCAGCTGTTCCATGTCGAGCACCAGCACGACCGAGCCGTCACCTGAAAGCGTGGCGCCCGCGATGCCCTTGGGCTTGATGTCCTCCAGGGGCTTGATGACCACGTCGTCGCGACCGACGAATCCTTCGACGCCCAGGATGAAGCTGCCGATGGCCGCGTTGAGCAGCACACCGTACGCCGGTGGGCCGGAAGGCTGCCAGCCGATGAGGCGTGACAGGGAGCGGATCTCCAGCACTTCGTCGCGGACCAGCATGGTGGCGCGGCCGGCCACTTCCTGCACCTCGAGGGGACGGATCTGGATGATCTCGCGCACCAGCGCCAGCGGCAGCGCGAAGGATTGCTGATTGGCTTTCACCACGAGCACCGGCAGGATGGCCAGCGTTAGCGGCAGCGAGATCGAGAAGGTGCTGCCCCGGCCCCAGACCGATTCGATGTCGATGCGGCCGTTGAGTCTCTGGATG
>JBILUV010000189.1:0-7373 GCA_044370825.1 Burkholderiales bacterium
GTCCTTGGTCGAGAAGCCCGGAAGGAAAATCAGGTGCAGGGCCTGTCGGTCGTCCAGGTTGGCCGCTGTCTCGGCGTCGATGAGCCCCTTCTGCAAGGCCTTCTGCCGCAGCGCGTCCGGGCGCATGCCGCGGCCGTCGTCGCGGATCTGAAGGACGATGTGGTCGCCCAGTTGCTGCGCGGACAGGACGACCTCGGCCGTCTCGGGCTTGCCGGCGGCCAGCCGTTCCTCCGGCGATTCGATGCCATGGTCCACCGCGTTGCGGACCAGATGGATGAGCGGGTCGCCCAGCTCCTCGATCATGGTCTTGTCGAGTTCGGTGTCCTCGCCTTCGAGGATGAGTTCGACCTTCTTGCCGAGCTGTCGGGACATGTCCCTGGCGACCCGGGGATACTTCTGGAACAGGCGGCCGATGGGCTGCATGCGGGTCTTCATCACCGCGTTCTGCAGGTCCCCGACCAGGAGGTCGAGGTGGCTCACCGCCTCGTCGAGAGCCCGAAGGGTCTCGGCGTCCGTCTTGCCGCCCAGGATGTCGGTGCGCAGGCAGTTAAGCCGGTTCTTGGCGAGACCGATCTCGCCGGACAGGTTGAGCACCTGGTCCAGCCGGTTGGTGTCGATGCGGATGGTGGTTTCCTGGGACACTGCCACCCGGTCGTTCTCGCGCCGACCGGCGCGCGCGCCCTCGGCATCGGGCTGGTCGGTGGCACGGCGCCCCGGGCCGCGGGACTGTACCTCGCGCACCGTAGCCTGGGCAGCCGCCTCCGACTCCTTGGTGACCGACGGAGAATCCACCAGCACTGCGTACAGGCCGTCCCAATCCGGTTCGCCACCCGAGGCCGACGGTGTCGGGGCGTCCGTGCTGGACAGGCTGCCCTGAAGGCCCCGCTGGAGGGCGGCCAGGAGTGCCGCGTCGGCTGCCGGTGGCCGGCTGCCGCGCTCGAGGTGGCCGAACATGTCGCGCACGCCGGAGGTCGCCGAGAGAATGACGTCCATCAGCTCCGGGCTGAGCGCGATTTCATGGTTGCGGAGCCTGTCGAACAGGTTCTCCGTCAGGTGGCACAGCGCGACGAGTTCGTCCACGTTGAGGAATCCTGCTCCACCCTTGATGGTGTGGAATCCCCGGAACACATCGTTGAGCAGCCCGGCATCGTTCGGGCGCTTCTCGAGTTCCACCAGCTTGTTGTCAACGTCCGAGAGCAACTCGCCGGCCTCGGTGAGGAAGTCCTCGAGAAGCTCCTGCATGCCACTGAAATCGCTCATGTCTGCGTCTCCTGGTGAGCTCAGAAGCCGAGGCTCTCGAGCAGTTCGTCCACCTGTTCCTGGCTGGTGACGACCGTATCATCGCCGTCGTGGCGGATCACCGGGCCCGCCAGACCCCTGGCCTCGATCTGTTCCTTCCGCTCGGCGGGCAGCTGGTCGAGCAACAGCGTGAGCAACCGACCCTCCACGCCCTGGGTGACGTCCATCAGCTTCTTGATTACCTGCCCGGTCAGGTCCTGGAAGTCCTGGGCGAGCATGATGTCCTGCAGGTGCCGGCTGGTGGCATCCGCCCTGGCGGGTACCTCGCGCAGGAAGTCGCGCGTACGATGTGCCAGCAGCTTGAATTCCTCCACCGAAGATTCCCCTGCGAACAGGCGGTCCCAGTCCCGGCACAGCACGGAGGCACTCTCGCCGAGCTTCTTCTGAATCGGCTGAGCCGACTCGGTGGCCTCGAGTGTGCGGGCCGCGGCCTGCTCGGTCATCGACGCGATGTACCGCAGCCGGTCCTGGGTGTCCGGCATGGCGCGCGCTGCTTCCTCGATGTCGCGGTCGTAACCCAGTTCGCGCAGACTGTCGTGCAGAGAGCGCGTCAGTTGCCCGAGGCGGTTGACCATCAGGGCGCAGGGCTCGCCGTAGGCCTGTGGATCCGCCGTGGTGGGCGGGGCGGGCTGCGCCCCGCTCGACGAGCCGGCCACGATGCTGTCGAACAGCGCCTCGAGGTCCTCTTCGTCCTCGCGCGCCACCGCGGTCATGACGGCACCCCGATCTTCTGCAGGATCTTGTTGATCTTTTCCTCGAGCGTGGCCGCCGTGAAGGGCTTGACCACGTAGCCACTGGCACCGGCCTGGGCTGCCTCGATGATGTTCTCCTTGCGTGCCTCGGCGGTCACCATGAGCACGGGCAGGTGTCTGAGGTCGTCGTCGGCGCGGATTGCACGCAGCATGTCGATGCCCGTCATGTTCGGCATGTTCCAGTCCGAAACCACGAAATCGAAGCCGCCGCCGCGCAGCCTGGCCAGCGCTCCGACGCCGTCCTCGGCCTCGTCGACGTTGGTGTAGCCCAACTCCTTGAGCAGGTTGCGCACGATCCTCCGCATGGTCGAGAAATCGTCGACCACTAGAAACTTCATGTTCTTGCTCATCAGCGCCGCTCCAGCGAATGCAGTTTGTTTGTCGATGCCCGGGTGGAACCGGGTGGATGTTTCACGGCGTCACCGCGTCAGCATGGGGCGCAGCGTGTCTGCCAGTACCACCGGATCGAACTTCGCCACGTAAGCGTCGACCCCCACGCTTCGGCCCATCGCCTTGTTGGCCTCCGAGGACAGCGAGGAGTGCATGACAACGGGGATGCTCTCGAACCGCGGGTCGCTCTTGATTTGGCGCGTGAGCACATAGCCGTCCATTTCGGGCATTTCGGCATCCAGCAGGATGAGGCTGATGGCATCCGCCAGATTGGTGCCCTCGGCCTGCGCGCGGTTCGCCAGACCTCGCAGCCGGTTCCAGCCCTCCACGCCGTTATTCGCCTGGTGGTAGCGCACGCCCAGACGGTCGAGCACCTGACCGATCTCGCGTCGCGCGACCACCGAGTCATCGACGAAGAACACGGTGTGTTCACGCTCCGATCGCAATCCCTCCAGAGCCGGTACGGAGACCTCGCCGAAAGCACTGACCAGGATCTGCTCCACATCGAGGATAGACACAAGGGTCCCGTCAGGGAGCTGGGTGATCGCGGTGATCAGCCCGTCGTGACCGGACAGCACTGCCTCCGGGGCGCGCACCCGTTCCCAGTCGACCCGGACGATGCGGTCGACCTCCCGCACCAGAAAGCCCTGGGTGCGCCGGCTGTACTCGGTCACCATCATGGTCGCCTTGGCGTCAGCGCCGTCCGAGTCGGCATCCACGAACTTCGCCAGACTGATGACGGGGATGATGTTGCCTCGAAGGGAGATGACCCCCTCCACGCCTGGCGGCATGTTGGGGGTGCGCGTAACAGGCGGGGTGCGCGTTACCTCCCTGACCTTGAAGACGTTGATGCCGAACGTCTCCTGGGTTCCGAGGGAGAACAGCAGGATCTCCATCTTGTTGGACCCCGCCAGGCGCGTGCGGGCATCCACCGAATCCAGAAGGTTGTGGTGTTCGGGGCGATCGAGGGTGATTTCCATGGCGGTGGCCTCAGGCGGCTTCCCGCAACTGCCGCGCGATAGCGTCGGCCAGCTTCTGCGGTTCGAATTTGGAGACGTACTCGTCAACGCCCACCGACTTGCCAAGCTGAAGGTTCTGCGTGCCGGACAGGGAGGAGTGCATGATGACCGGCAGACGCGACAGGCGGGGGTCCGATTTCACCTGCCGGGTCAACATGTAGCCGTCCATCTCCGGCATCTCCACGTCGGTCAGCAAAAGGTTGACGAAATCGGTGAGCGGGCGCTTCGTGGCCGTCGCCGTCTTGCAGAGGCGGTCGAGTTCCTGCCAGGCCTGACCGCCGTTAAGGGCGCAGATGTAGCGCACGCCCATGGCGTCAAGCGTCTTCTGGATCTGCTTGCGGGCGATGGGCGAGTCGTCCGCGAACAGGACCGTGCCACCGCGGTGGCCGACGGGCTCGATGTTGACGTAGAGGTGTTCGTCGTCCTGACCCGAGGTCTCGGCGAGAATCCTTTCCACATCGAGCATCATGACGAGTCGATCGTCCTTGAGTTCGGTGACAGCCACCACCAGACCGCCCATCTTGGACACGAGCATCTCGGGCGGCACGCGCATGGCTGACCAGTCGAGCCTCAGAATCGTGTCGACGGCTTCGACCAGGAAACCCTGGGTGGAGCCGTTGTACTCCGTGACGATCATGATGTCGGGTGGTGCACTCACAGGGATTCCGGCGTAGCGCGCCAGATCGATCACCGGCACCAGGGAGCCGCGCAGGCTGACCATGCCCTCCACGGAGTCGGGCATTTCCGGCGCACGCGTGACTGCGGGGGCGCGCATGACCTCGCGCACTTTGAAGACGTTGATGCCGAAAGTCTCCCGCCTGCTGCTGCGGGTATCCTGGCCCAGGGAGAAAAGCAGGATTTCCAGTTTGTTCGTACCCGCCAGTTTGGTGCGGGCGTCGATCGTCTTCATCAGGTCGGACATGCTTGTCCCTGCGGTCGGTTTGGGCGTGAGTCTCATCGCGCGGGGAGCAGGCGCGCTCAGGCAGTGCGTTCGCTCCGGGCGACATGCGAGGTATCGGCAGGCGGCTGGCAACCTTTACTTCTTAGGGCGTTGTCAACATGGCCAAGCAGGCCGCCTTTGCCGGATAATCCGGACAGCGTCGCGTCGTGTGGCATATCCCGCACGTTCATAACATTGTCATTGGAATCATGTCTTTGGTGGAATCGGCCCTTATCGATGGGGAAGTTCCCGCAGCGTCCGGGCCGGAGGTGGCGACTTTCGCCCGCGTCTACGGACGGCCAGTTCATGAGGTGCCCAGCGACCTCTACATTCCCCCGGACGCCTTGGAAGTCTTCCTGGAGACCTTCGAGGGCCCGCTGGATCTGCTGCTCTACCTGATCCGCCGGCACAATCTGGACGTATTGGACATCCCCATGGCGACGCTGACGCGGCAATACCTCGACTACGTCGAAGCCATGCGCGAGCGCTACCTGGAACTCGCGGCCGAATACCTGCTGATGGCGGCGATGCTGATCGAGATAAAGTCCCGCATGCTCGTGCCCAGGCCACCCAGCCAGGAGGCCGAATCGGCGGAGCCGTTGGATCCACGCGCGGAACTGGTGCGCCGACTGCTTGAGTATGAGCAGATGAAGCTGGCCGCACAGCGCGTCAATGCCCTTCCCCAGATGGACAGGGACGTTGCGCCCGCGCGGGTGGCGGTGGAGAAATCCGTGGTGGTCCTGCTTCCGGGGGTGGAGGTCGAGGATCTCAGGCAGGCCTGGATGGGCTTGCTGGCGCGCGCCCGGTCCAACCGTCACCACAAGGTCACGCGGGAGCAACTGTCTGTACGGGAGCACATGACACGGGTGCTGCGCACTTTGCGTGAGCGACCCTTCGCCGAGTTCACAGCCCTGTTCAACCCTGCCGGCGGTGTGCCTGAGTTGGTTGTGACGCTTCTTGCCGTGCTCGAGCTGGCCAAGGAATGCCTCATCATGTTGACGCAGCAGGCGGCATTCGCCCCGATCTACGTGAGACTCAGAGATGCAGACACTGTCCAATGAGGTCCAGCGCAGCGTAGAAGAGGCCACCTTGGCCCCGGTCAGGAATGAGGCGGCCGGAGCCCTGGCGTCGGTGGCGGCGGCCGTGGACCTCGAGCGGGTGCGGGTCATCATCGAGACCGCGCTGCTTGCCAGCGCAGAACCGCTTTCGGTGGCCCAACTGCGCCGCCTGTTCGACGACGAGCTCGAGGGCGACGTCATTCGGCGGCTGGTGGATGAGTTACGCCAGCAGTGGTCCGGGCGCGGCGTGGAGTTGATGTCCGTAGCCAGCGGGTGGCGATTCCAGACCCGTCCGGAGTTCCAGTTCGTGGTCGATCGGCTCAATCCGCAGAAGCCGCCGCGCTATTCCCGGGCGGTGCTCGAGACGCTTGCCATCATCGCCTACCGCCAGCCGGTCACCCGCGGAGACATCGAGGACGTGCGCGGTGTCGGGGTGGCGCCCACCGTGCTGAAAGCCCTCGAAGGCAGGGGATGGGTGGAGCAGGTCGGGCATAAGGAAGTGCCGGGAAGGCCGTCTCTGTATGCGACAACCCGACAGTTCCTAGATGATCTGTCGCTGCGCTCATTGGCGGAGTTGCCGCCGCTCGACGACCTGGGGGCTTTGCTGGAGCGGCTACCCCCGACGGATCTGGTGGGGGGAGTGGTCGAGGACGGGGAAGTGGGCCATATCCGTGTTGAAGCGTCCGTCGGCGATTAGTCTGGGGTGAGGACATCGGCGGTCTGATGTCCGTCCGATTGGGGTGGATCGTGATACACATGGCTTTTCGGTGATCGGGAGTAGGGAGTTTCCGATGAAGACAATCCTCGTGGCGAATACCAAAGGCGGTGCCGGCAAGACCACCCTTGCGACCAACATTGCAGGCGGACTGACGGTGCGGGGTTCTCCGGTGACGCTATGGGATCTCGATCGTCAGAAGTCAGCCCTCCAGTGGCTCGCGGTGAGACCCGGGACGCTGCCGGGCATCGCCCGCCTGGGAGATGGTCAGGATGAAGCGGCCAAGCCCAAGGGTAAGGGCTGGCTGATCATCGACTCACCCGCGGGCATGCATGGCAAGACTCTGATGCGCGCACTCAAACTCGCAGACCGGGTCATGGTGCCGGTCCAGCCTTCGTTGTTCGACATGGCGGCGACCAGTGACTTTCTGCGTGATCTGGTGGCAGCGTTCGAGAGCCGCGGTGGAGCGGCCGGGCGGGTCGGCATCGTCGGCATGCGGGTCGACCCCCGAACGCGTGCGGCGGCGACCCTGGAAGCATTCCTTCGTCAGTTCGGACTTCCAGTACTGACCTACCTGCGTGACACACAGCTCTACGCCAACGCCGCCTTTTCGGGCGCCAGCCTGTTCGACCTGCCGACCTATCTTTCGGCCCGGGAAAGCGCCCAATGGGATCCGATCTTCGACTGGTTGTCTGCATAGGCAGGGCAGGGCGCAATGGGGTCGAAGGTGGGTGATGGCGATTGCCCTGTCATTCGGTTGACCGGCCAGAGCCGCTGGCGTACACTTCAAGCTCAGTTTTCGACCGGACGCGGGGTGGAGCAGTCTGGCAGCTCGTCGGGCTCATAACCCGAAGGTCGTAGGTTCAAATCCTGCCCCCGCAACCACCTACTGCCCGTGATGACGGCAGCCCGATCTTGGCTGCCGTTTTCATTGATGGGTTCCGGTGGGGTGTCTGGTGTTGGTAGGGTGAGGCAAGAAAATGTGGTGTGTCGGGGTTGACGAAAACGGCTGTGGTCGTCAAACTCCCGCTTCTTTGCTGAACGTGGCTCCGGATACGGTGTCGTTGTGCAGCAGGAGATTGGTATCGGTATAGCTCTTTAAAAACATGGAACAGCCGAGAGGTGTGGGTGCTTACCTGGAAGCTGCGCGGTGCCGAGAGGTGCTGTGTGGTGGGAGGGTTGGGTGCTCGCACTGACGGA
>JBILUV010000409.1:0-2772 GCA_044370825.1 Burkholderiales bacterium
CGCCTGCAGCGCCGGTTGCAGCTGCGCCCTTGCCGGCGCGCACCGCGGGTACCGGTGTTGCGATACCGGCGCCATCCGGTGGTGGCATCGACCTGAGCCGCCTGCAACGCAACGCCCGCGGCGCCGCGGCCAATGCCTTCGAGGTGCGCTCCTGGGAGCCGCCGCAACGCCGCCCGAGCGCACGCGAGCTGCGCGAGCAGCAGGCCGCCGCGCCGCCGCCACCGCCGCCCCAGGCGCCGCCGCTGCCCTTCACTTACCTCGGCCGGTTGGTCGATGGCGCCACCACAACCGTGTTCCTGTCCGAAGGCGGTCGTGATCTGGCCGTCAGCACCGGCGCGACCGTGGGCGGGCGCTGGCGGCTCGATGCCGTGAGCGAGCGTGCCATCACCTTCACCTTCCTGCCGCTGGGGCAGCGGCAGAGCCTAACTCTGGGAAGCCCATGAAACCTCTGATCGTCATCGCCGCGGTCGCGCTGTTGCTGGCCGGCTGCGCCTCCAGCCGTCACTTCGAGGAGGGCAGCCGCCTGAGTGCTGCCGGTCAGTCCGACGCCGCCCTGGCCGAACTGGAGAAGGCCGTGGCAGAGGAGCCGCGCAACCCGCGCTACCGGGCGGCGCTGCTGCGCGAGCGCGATCGCGTGGTCAACGAGCGCATCGTCGCTGGCGATGCCCACGCCCGGACTGACCGGCTGGAGGAGGCCGAAGCCCAGTACCGTGCCGCCCTGCGTGCCGACCCGGGCGACGCGCGCGCCCAGTCGCGGCTCAGCGATGTCGCCAACGGACGCCAGTGGCGCACCCTGATGGCCGAGGCGCGCGCCAGCTTCGGGCGCAACGACTTCGTTGGTGCCGAGGCACGGCTCCGGGCCCTGCTGTCGGAATCACCCAGTTACCCCGGGGCGCGAGACCTGCTGCGCCGCGTGCTCGAGGCCTCGGCCGCGATGACGCCCGCACCCGTGCTCAAGGTGCCCATGGCGCGCCCGGTAACGCTGGAGTTCAAGGACGCTCCGTTGCGCTCGGTGTTCGACCTCATGGCGCGCAGCTCAGGCATCAACTTCGTCTTCGACCGCGACGTGCGCCAGGACGTCAAGTTGAGCGTGCACCTGCGCAACACCCGGCTGGAGGATGCACTCAAGCTCATCCTCGCCACGCAGCAGCTGGACCACAAGGCGCTCAACGCCAACTCCGTGGTCATCTACCCCAACACCCCGGCCAAGCAGAAGGACTATCGCGAGCTGGCGGTGCGCAGCTACTACCTCGGCAACGCCGACGTGAAGCAGTCGGCGGCGCTGGTCAAGGCCATGGCCAAGACCCAGGATGTGTTCGTCGACGAGAAGCTCAACCTCATGGTGGTCAAGGACACGCCCGAGGTGCTGCGGCTGGTCGACCAGCTGGTGCGCACCATCGACCTGGCCGAGCCCGAGGTCATGCTCGAGGTCGAGGTGCTCGAGATCACCCGCAGCCGGCTGCAGGACCTGGGTGTGCGCTGGCCTTCCAGCGTGAGCCTGGGGGCGCAGGACGCTGCCGGCGCGATCTCTTCGGCTGCCACCATCCCGGTCGACAGTCCGATGCTGTTCACCACCGCCAACCCGGCGCTGGTGTTCAACCTGCGTGCCAACGTCAGCAAGACCGACCTGCTGGCCAACCCGCGCATCCGCGTGCGCAACAAGGAGAAGGCGCGCATCCACATCGGCGACAAGGTGCCGGTGTTCACCACCACGGCCACCGCCAACGTCGGCGTGGCGACCTCGGTGACCTACCTGGATGTCGGCCTGAAGCTCGACGTCGAGCCGCTGGTCACCATCACCGAGGAGGTGGCCATCAAGGTCGCGCTCGAGGTGAGCAACATCGTCGAGACCATCAGCGTTGGCGCCGGCACGGCCCAGACGGTTGCCTACCGGCTGGGCACGCGCAACACCGCCACCGCGCTGCAGATGCGCGATGGCCAGACGCAGATCCTTGCCGGCCTGATCAGCGACGAGGACCGTCGCTCCTCGCAGCGTGTGCCCGGTCTGGGTGACCTGCCGGTGCTGGGTCGGCTGTTCGGCACGGAGAACACCAACAAGGTCAAGACCGAGATCGTGCTGCTCATCACGCCGCGCATCGTGCGCAACGTCGCGCGTCCGGAGGGTGTGATGGCCGAGATGCCCATGGGCACGGACACCATGCCGGGCGTGGCGCCGCTGCGCATCGGGCGTACCGCGCCCGGGTCGCTGGCCATCGGACCGGGCGCCGTCGCGGGCACCGGCGGGGCGGCGCAGGCCGAGGGTGCGGCGGACATCCCTGGCCTGACCGATCAGGTGTTCGCGATGAGCATGAACGCACCGGCCGAAGTGGCGCGCGGTGCCGTGTTCGGTGTGCAACTCAGCGTGCCCGAGGTGCTGGAGGTGCGCGAAGGTTCGGTCGAACTGGGCTACGACCCGGCGGTGCTCGAGCCCCTGGGCGTGAGCGCGCGTTCTCCGGGTCGGCTGCGCCTGCCCGCCACCGGCATGTCCTCCGGCGTGGAGGTGCGTTTCAAGGCCATCGGTGCGCCCGGGTCGGCGTCCTCCCTGGCGGTGTCGGCCATGGAACTGGTCGACCTGGGTGGTGACGCGGTCAAGGTCACGCCGCCCGCTTCTGCCACGGTGACGGTGGTGCGGTGAGCGAGCCACCTTGCGCCCGATCGGGCCCCGGTCCGCGGCGCTACCGGCGCGGCGGCGGCTTCACCCTGCTCGAGATGATGATCGTGGTGGCGATCCTGGGCGTGCTCGCGCTCGGCCTGCTGCCGCTCAACGATCTC
>JBILUV010000410.1:0-2767 GCA_044370825.1 Burkholderiales bacterium
GGCAACCGCTTTCGCACAAGGCAAAGGTGATCGGCTTGCGCAACCGCGGGACGTCGGCTGGCCCTTGGGGGTTGGCTCCGGCATCACGCTGTTGTCGCGGCATGAGCCTGCACCGCAACTTCGCTGTGCCGAGAACGGGCGTCGGCGGCGTCGGTCTGCTCGTCGAGATGTCCAATCTCGACTTCGCCTCCCGCCTTGCCATCGGACGTTTCCGACCGCAACGCGATCCGCACGCCATGATCAGACCTTCCCGGGACAACCAAAGCTCACGCCCCGGGGAAAGAGACTTGGGCAGAGCGCGCCTGAAGCGGCATCGATTCCGGCGCCGCACGGTCTGGTACCAGGAGCCCGCCGTGGCCTACCATCTCGGCCGAGTCTTTCGCCAGGAGGCTGAGGTCATGACCACCGTGAATTCCACCGCGCTCGATCACGCCATCGAAGACCTTCCCCGCCGCTATCCCGGACCGGGGGGTGCCGTCGCGGTGGTCAAGGACGGCGTGCCCATCATCCGTCACGGCTGGGGCTTCGCCAATCTCGAAACGCGTCAGCCATACACGCCATCGACGCTCGCGCCCATCTGTTCGATCACCAAGCAGTTCACCTGCGCAACCATGCTCTCGGTGGCCCCGGATCCCTCGACGCTCGATCCGTCGACGGGTGCGTTGCTGCCGCGACTTGAAGGCGAAAAGCCCACGACGCTGGATCTCGCGAACAACCAGTCGGGCCTGCGTGACTACTGGGCGCTCACGGTGCTGTGCGGCGCCAGCCCCGAGGGCGATTTCCGTCCGTCCGACGCCGAGACCCTGATCGGTCTCACCCGCAGCCTTCACTTCAGGCCGGGTACCGCCTACTCCTATTCCAACGGCAACTTCCGCATGCTGGCACTCGCCATCGAACGGAAGACCGGCCGCGACTTCGGTGAATTGCTTTCGGAGCGCCTGCTCGCCCCGTCAGGCATGGAGACGGCCCGCTTCGTTGCGGAGACGAGCGCTGTTCCGGGCGGTGCGGCAGGCTATGAAGGAACCTCCGCCAGCGGTTGGCGGCCGGGCATCAACCGGCTGCACTGGTCGGGCGACGCCGGCATCTGCGCCTCGATTGACGACTTGGTGGCCTGGGAGCAGTTCATCGACCGAACGCGCGATGAGCCGGGAAGCCCGTACGCCCTGCTCTCGCGTCCCGCGCGCTTCCGGAACGGAGCGCCGGCGAATTATGGGCTGGGCCTGGTGCATCGCATACGCTGGGAGCGTGCCATGACCGGCCATGGGGGCGCGATCCGCGGTTGGCGCCTGCAACGTCTCTGGGTGCCGTCCGAACGCCTGTCGGTGGACATCGCCTTCAATCACGAGAGCGACAGCCACGGCGCCGCGATGCATGTTCTGGCTTCGGCATTAGGCGAAAGCGATGCGCCCGCCCACTCCCATGGAGCGGCGGCTGGCGCATTCGCCGGTTCATGGTTAGATGGCGAGAACGGATTGCTGCTCGATGTCACGGTGAATGCGGATGGCACGCTCGGCGCCAGGTATGACGGTGGAAGCGAGGTCCTGAGCGTGGGCCACGATGGCGTGGCTCGCGGCCTCGACATGAGCCTCCACCTGGGGACGACAGGGCTCCGCATCCGTCGCCCGGGAGACGCAATCGATGTAACGGCGACAATGGTCTGCGCGTCGGAACCGCAGGACGTCGCCGGACACTACAGCTCGGAGGAACTCGGTTCCAGCCTCGAGGTGCTCAATGCTGGCGGAAGTTGGTTCGCCGGCTTCAGCGGCTTTCTCGGCTCAGGGCCCCTGATGCCGCTGATAGCTGCCGGGCGCGATGTCTGGCGCCTCGCCTGCCACCGATCCCTCGATGCTCCCGCTCCCGGCAACTGGACGCTTAGGATCAACCGAGCGCCCGGGGGCGGAGTTGAGGGCATCGCTGTCGGCTGCTGGCTGGCACGCAACGTCATCTTCAAAAAGTAGCGGCGCGGTGCGGAAGCATCTTGCCTGCCGGGAAGACAAGAAGTGCCTACGCAACAGCGCTCCCCAGGTACCGGAAGCCCCCCGCTGAGTTCCCCGATATGCAAAAGGAAAAGGCGGACTGACCCCCTCTCGTCTTCGCATGATGCCCGTCTCTGCAGCCTCTCCGAGCCCGAGCGACTCAAGTCGCCGTGGCCACCGCAGCCACGCCGCAAGTGCGCTCAAGGACGCGCGCCTGGCCGGAGCCTGGAATGGGTTGAAGCATGGCCACAGGCCCTGGGGACTCCCAGCGGGACACTACCCTACCCTCGCCGCGAGCACCCTCGTGCAATCGCCACGCGTCTACTCCGACCCGGCGTAGTCCACAATCCACCACCAGCGTGGAGGTGCGGGAGCGGTGGCCCTGCACCTGCCCATCGAGATACAAAACCCTCCCGAAATCCTCCAGCGCATCCACCCGCCTCACGCTGTTGGCAGATCGGTGGCCCGCCGCCGCGTCGCCACGGGCTGCTGTTCGCCGCCCCGCTGCGGTGACGGAGGGAGGGTCCGACGCCAGAACGAAACCCCACACGAGCGCAAGCGCTGGAAAGACAAATCGAGGGGCTCGTTTCGACATCGTTTTAATCTCTGATCTACCCGCGCACCCGCGAACTTGACAATCACCGTTGTCCAGCATCCGTCACAACCGGGAACCCGCAGGCGGGGAGGATTGGCGCCTCTAATGCACTCCCCGCGTTTCTGCTCAGCGTGCGAGTTGGGCGAAGTGGCGGACGACCTGGCGCAGCGCGACGTCCGGCGAGCACACCGCGTTG
>JBILUV010000012.1:0-28283 GCA_044370825.1 Burkholderiales bacterium
GAGGAGAAGACCTCGGCCCGCCTGCTGCTCGCCGCCATCGTCGCCCTGACGCTGACCATGGTCTACCTGTCGGTGCAGTTCAACAGTTGGTACAACGACTTCTACAACGTCCTGCAGGAGAAGCGAAAGGACGAGTTCCTCGACCAGATGGCGCGCTTCATGGGGCTGGCGGTGGCCTACATCGTGGTGGCCGTCTACGCGGTCTACCTCAACCAGATGCTGCAGATCCGCTGGCGCCGCTGGATGACGGACAACTACGTCAGGGACTGGCTGCGGGACCGCGCCTACTACCGGATGCAACTCGCCGGCAACGGCACCGACAACCCGGACCAGCGCATCGCCGAGGACATGAACCTGTTCGTCGACGACACCCTGAGCCTTGTGCTCGGCCTTTTGAACGCGGTGGTCACCTTCGTGTCCTTCGTCGGCATCCTGTGGGGCCTGTCCGGCGCCCTGGACTTCTCCTGGAACGGCGCGCAGTACGAGCTGTATGGCTACATGGTCTGGGTCGCCGTGGCCTACGCCCTGGTCGGATCGTGGCTGACGCACCGACTGGGCAAACCCCTGGTGAAGCTCAATTTTGACCAGCAGCGCTACGAGGCCGACTTCCGCTTCGGGCTGGCGCGTTTCCGGGAGAACACCGAAGGGGTCGCCCTCTACGGTGGCGAGCATGACGAACTGGCCGGCTTCAGGGAGCGCTTCTCCAATGTTCTGGCCAACTGGTGGCGCATCATGAAGCGGCAGAAGATCCTCAATTTCTACACCAACGGCTACAGCCAGCTGGCGGTGGTGTTCCCCTTCATCGTCGGGGCGCCGCGATACTTCTCCGGCGCGATCCAGCTCGGCGGCTTGATGCAGATCTCGAACGCGTTCGGCCAGGTTCAGGGCTCGCTGTCGTGGTTCATCAATGCCTACTCGCTGTTCGCCCGCTGGCGCGCCGCAGTGGAACGCCTGACCGGGTTCCATGCAGCGATCGAGCAGGCGCGCCTTATGATGGCATCGCAGGACCTGCGGCGCGAAAGCACCACCGAGACCGCTCTCTCGGCCGAGCATCTGGACGTGTCGCTCCCGGGTGGCGCCACTCTGGTGCAGGACGCCGCCTTCCGCATCGAGCAGGGCGATAAGGTCCTGCTGCGGGGTCCGTCCGGCTCGGGCAAAAGCACGGTGTTCCGCACCCTCGCCGGGATCTGGCCATTTGCCGCCGGCGGGCTGCGCCTGCCGGCCGATTTCCAGCCGCTGTTCCTGCCCCAGCGGCCCTATTTCCCGCTCGGCAGCCTGCGACAGGCAGTCAGCTACCCGGCACCGGCCGGGCAGTTCGGCGACGACGAGATCCGCTCCGTGCTGTCCGACGTCGGTCTCGATCATCTCGCCGGACGTCTCGACGAGACCGGGCAGTGGTCACAGCAGCTGTCAGGGGGCGAGCAGCAGCGCATGGCCTTCGCCCGCGCCCTGCTGCTGAGGCCGCGTTGGCTGTTCCTCGACGAGGCCACATCGAACCTGGATGCCGCTGCCGAGGAAGGCATGTACCGGCTGGTGCAAGAGCGCTTGGCGGGAACCACTGTGGTCAGCATCGCCCACCGCCCGGCTGTCTCCGGGTTCCACGACCGGGTGCTGGAATTGCGCCCTCAGGACAAGCGGCTCGTGACGGCAGTCTGAGCTGGGTGATCGGGACGTCCGGATCAGGGTCCGGACACGCCCCGGGACGAGGCTTCCGGGCAGGCGCTGGTGCGAATGGAGGTACCCTGGAACCCGGCACGAAGCTGCTCGAGCTCGCCAAGGTCGGCTTCGGATGGTTCGCGGACATAGAACGCCGTGAGGCGGACCTGCTGCTCACGACGGCCGACGACGACGCTGCCTATGCCCCGGGACTTCATCTGGTCGGCCACATTCCGCGCCGCCTCCTCGGTGCGGAACAGACCCAGGGCTACGGCGAAGCGCATGTCGCCCTGCTCCAGAACCACGTAGGCGTCCCGTACGCCGGCGGCACGCAGGCGCGCAACCTCGTTCTCGGCCTGCAGAAGCGAGCGCCTCGGTGGCACGTGCACCCACCAGCTGGCGGTCGCCATCATGGGAGCCTGCACGGTCCGCTCCAGCAGGCCGCCGGCGGCCAGCGCCTGCCGTACGCGCACCGCCTCGTCATCGGACATCGGACCGAACTCCAGACATGATTGGACCAGCATGGGCGCGGTCCGGATCGCCGACGAGGCGGCCGGCGGTGGGGGGGCAGGCTCGGGTTCACCCCGGACGATGCGTATGCTGTCCGGGTTGCGCAACTCCCCCGGTGACGGACCACCGCCCCGCCCGTGATCACCGGAACCGAGAAGGCCGGACACCAGCAGGGCGAGGTTGGCGATCACCAGGATTGAAACGAGGACGCGAATCATCAACGGCCCTCCGCCGCGACGCGCAAGCCCTCGAGCACGAGCTGGTCGACGCACTCGCAGCCGTCCGCCAGGTGCGGTCGCAGAGACTCCGCGGCACCTCCGGACAGCAACGTCCTCACCTCGCCCCGCACAAGGAGCGCCAGCCGTCCCTGCACCCGCTGCACGGCACCGACGGCGGCATCGACGACGCCAGTGGTCATGGCGTCCGCGGTCGTGGTGGGGAAGTCACGATGGCTACCGGGCAGGCGCCGCAGGCCTGCGGTCCGCACCTCCAGCGCGTGCAGCATGGTCTCGAGTCCGGGGAGGATGATGCCACCCAGAAACTGTCCGTCCCGCGACAGGCTGTCCACGGTGATGGCCGTGCCGGCATTGACCACCACGCAGGCCGAGCCGACGCGCGCCCGGGCCCCGATGAGCGCCGCCCAGCGGTCCGCTCCGAGACGCGAAGGTTCGTCGTAGCCGTTGGTGACGCCGGCCTGGCTGGCCTGGGAGACGTTCCAGCGCATGTCCACCCCCCGGGCGACGACGGCGGCGTACACCCGGGCACCCACCGCCGGTCCGGCGACATTGCACCCCACTGCAACTGACGGCGTGACGGGCAGTCGGGCCAACGCATGCTCGAAGCCCTCTGCGTCCGCAGTGTCGACCGCGTCCTGCAGGAGCCACCGGCCTGCCTGTGCCAGGCCCCATTTCAGACGGGTGTTGCCGACATCGACCACAAGGATCGTCGTCGCGCTCATCCGCCCACCGCCCGGCGCACGCTGACCTCACCGCCGTGGAAGACGCGAAGGCCGCCTGTCGTGGCCACCTGCAAGGCACCGATGGCGTCGACGCCCTCGACCACCCCGGTCACCACGGAACCGTCGCCCAGCGCCACGTCGACCGTACGGTCCTGAAGGACGTGCAACGCGCGGAAGGCCTCGGCGAAGGGCTCGAAGCCGCTTGCCGTGAACTCGGCCAGCGCTGCCGCCAGTTCCTGCAGCAGGATGGCGAGCAGGCGGTTGCGGTCGGTGGTGCCACCCGCCCCATGAATGTCGGCCACGGGCTGGTCCACCCCGGCGGCGGCATGTGCGGGCAACCGGACGTTGAGGCCGATGCCGATCACGGCGGCCGAAGGGCCCAGGGCATCGCCCTGCAGCTCGATGAGGATACCCCCCACCTTCCGGCCGTCCACCTGCAGGTCGTTGGGCCACTTGACGCCGACGTCGCGAGCACCGGCCGCGCGCAACGCCCGGGCGCACGCCAGACCCACCACCAGACTCAGCCCCGAGAGGGCGGCGACGCCACGCTCGAAGCGCCACAGCAGGGAGAAGGTTAGCGCGCCCCCGAGCGGATTGACCCAGCCGCGGCCGCGCCGGCCGCGCCCGCCGGCCTGCCATTCGGCGACGATCATGTGGCCGCTGGTCGCGCCGGCGCTCGCCCGTGCCAGCAGATCACTGTTGGTCGAGCCGGTGGCTGGAACGACCTCCAGCGAAAAGCATTGCCTCTGCGTGCCCAGCGCATCCGCGATGGCGTCCGCGTCGAGCCAGGTGCACTCTTGCGCCAGCCGGTAGCCAAGCCCTCGCACCCGCTCGATCACCACCCCTGCGGCGCCAGCCTCCCGGATGGCATTCCACACCGTTGCCCGGGTGACATCCAGCGCCGCGGCGATGGACTCGCCCGACACGTGGCGGGAGGCGGACAGGCAACGCAGCGTGGCAAGAGTGAGCGGATTCATAGTTTGGTGGGATGATAGTGCACGTCGACACCCATCGCAGGGCACCATGACGTCGGCAAGCGCTCACCACCCAATTCACCGGAGGCGTGAACCGGCACGACCCTCGCGCCCGGCACCCGGCTTGACATATGTCAAGCCGGGACAGGCAGGCGGGTGGAAACTTGCACCTCATCGATGAACCTCAATGGGAAGCGCATCATGTACAAGAACATCCTGATCCCCGTCGACGGCAGCCCGCTGTCCCGCAAGGCCGTCCGAGAGGCGATCGGTCTCGCCAAGACCTGCGGGGCGCGTGTCACCGGCTTCTTCTCGCCGCCCGAATACGAGGTCCTCATGTACGGGGAGTACTTCCCGCCCAACCTGATGCCGCGCGAGGAGTACGACGAGCGCGCAGCCTCGCGCGCCGAGAAGATCCTCACCTCGGTGCGCAAGGAGGCGGAAGCCGCGGGCGTTGCCTGCAGCACCCTGTTCACCCCCAGCCGCATGCCCTGGGAAGCCATCATCGCGACGGCGAAGAAGAAACGCTGCGACCTCATCGTGATGGCCTCCCACGGCCGCAAGGGTCTGGCCGGGGTGCTTTTGGGCAGTGAGACCACCAAGGTGCTGACGCACTCGCGCGTGCCGGTGCTGGTCGTGCGCTGACGCCTCCCCAACCTCCCGCCCCGTCCTGGCCGCCGCCGGGCGGGGAAGGAACACGCGACTCCATCCTCACGCCGGAGACCGCGGCTACACTCGGGCGTCTGTCGCGTCGCGGTGTCGCCCCGGCCATGTTCCAGGGTTGCAGATCGCCCGCGATTCCATGGCCGTCCGGCCCGTCTGGCCTGCGTCACTGCACATGCCCGGGGCAACGTCATCCAGGTCGCGCGGCCCACCTGGAGATGTGTGTTGATCGATGCATTGGTGCAATGGTCTCTGCGACAACGGATCGTTGTCGTGGTCCTGGGGCTCGTCCTGATCGGCGCCGGCTTGTTCGGCGTGCAACACCTCGCGGTGAACGCCTTCCCCGACGTCACCAACGTGCAGGTGCAGATCGCCACCGAGGTGCCGGGCCGGCCACCGCAGGAGGTGGAACGCTTCGTCACGGTGCCGATCGAGATCGCCATGCGGGGCCTGCCCGGCCTCACCGAGATGCGGTCCCTGAATCGCAACGGCGTGTCCCTGATCACCCTCGTGTTCACCGACAGCACCAATGTCTTCTTTGCCCGCCAACTGGTGCTGGAACGTCTGGTGGAGGTGACCGGACGCATGCCACCCGGGGTCACGCCCGTTCTCGGCCCGGTCACCACGGGTCTGGGCGAGGTCTACCAGTACACGCTGGAGCGGCCCGACGATGGCGATCAGGCGCTCGGCGTGGAGGAGTTGCGCCACCGCCGCGACGTCCAGGACTGGGTGGTGCGCCCGCTGCTGCGGGCCGTGCCCGGGGTGGCCGAGATCAACACCCAGGGTGGCTTCGTGCGCCAGTATCAGGTCATCCCCGATCCGGACCGCATGCGGCACTACGGCTTCACCATCCGCGACCTGACCACGGCGGTCACGCTCAACAACGCCAATTCCTCGGGTGGCGCGCTGTTCGCCGGGGGTGAACAGTTCCTGGTACGCGGGACCGGCCTGATCGAGACCCTCGACGACATCCGCCGCATCGTTCTCAAGGAGGTCGCCGGCGTGCCGGTCCGCCTGGATGATGTGGCGGACGTCGTGATCGGCGAGGAGGTGCGCGCCGGTGCCGCGGTCAGGAACGGCACCACCGAATCGGTGGCAGGCATCATCCAGATGGTGCGCGGCGGCAACGCGCGCGAGGTGGTGGCCCGCATCAAGGCGAAGGTCGCCGAGATCAACGCCAATCCGACGCTGCTCGGCGGACTGAAGATCGTGCCGTTCTACGACCGGACCACGCTGGTCGACGCCGCCCTGTCCAACGTCGTCAAGGTGCTGATCGAGGGCGTGGTGCTGGTGGTGGTGGTGCTGTTCCTGTTCCTCGGCGATGTGCGCTCGTCGCTGATCGTCGTCGCCACGCTGCTGCTCACGCCCCTGGTCACCTTCCTGGTGATGGGACGCATCGACCTGTCGGCCAACCTGATGTCGCTCGGCGGGCTGGCCATCGCCATCGGCCTGATGGTGGATGGCTCCGTGGTGGTGGTGGAGAACACCTTTGCACGCCTGGGCCATGGCGTCACCGGGACCGCGCAACGCCTCGAGGCCGTTCTGGCTGCGACCCTCGAAGTCGGCAAGCCGGTGCTGTTCGGCGTCGGCATCATCATCCTGGTGTTCCTGCCGCTGCTCTCCCTGGAGGGCATGGAAGGCAAGCTGTTCGCCCCGCTCGCCCTGACCATCGCCATCGCCCTGAGCATCTCGCTGCTGCTGTCGCTGACCCTGTCGCCCGTCCTCTGCGCCTACTTCCTGAAAGGGGGCACGGAGCACGACACCTGGCTGCTGCGGCTGTTCAAGCGGCCCTATGCGCCGCTTCTGGACCACGCCCTCGACTCGCCCAAGGCCGTCGCCGCCGGCGCGATCGCGGCCATGGGCGCGGCCGTGGCCTGCATCCCGTTGCTGGGCACATCCTTCATCCCGGTCATGAAGGAGGGCCAGCTCACGCCGGTCATCGCCCGGGTGCCACGCATAGCCATCGACGAGTCGATCCGGCTGGAGAAGCAGGCGCTGCAGGCGATCATGCAGATTCCCGGCATCACCGGCGCGGTATCCCGGCTCGGCCGCGGGGAGTCCCCGGCCGACGCGGGCCAGCCGCACGAATCCGACCCCATCGTCACGCTGGCGCCCAGGGACCAATGGCCCGTGGGATGGACCCAGGACACCTTCGCCGACGCCATACGCGAGAAGCTTCACGTCCTGCCGGGCATCGAGTTCTCGGTCAGCCAGCCGATCGCGGCGCGGGTCGATGAGATGGTCTCGGGCGTGCGCTCACAGGTGGTGATCAAGATCTTCGGCGACGATCTGGACACCCTGGGAACACTCAGCCAGCGCATCGCCCGCGTCATCCAGTCGCTCGAGGGTGCGGCCGACCTGCGACTGGAACTCGCCGCCGGCCAGAACTACCTCACCGCCCGCATCCGGCGCGAGGAGATCGCGCGCTACGGCCTCAATGTCGAGGACGTGCACGACGTCATCGAGTCGGCGATACGCGGCAGCATCATCACCACCATCTTCGAGGGCGAGCGGCGCTACGACCTCGCGGTCCGCTTCCCCCTGGCGCACCGCGCCAGCGTCCGGGACGTCGGAGACATCGTCATCCGCTCCGGTGGCGGGGCGCTGGTGCGCCTGCGAGATCTCGCGGACATCCAGCTGGTCGACGGACCGCCGCAGGTGTCACGCGAGGATGGCCGGCGCAGGCTGGTCATCGGCGCCAACGTCCTGGGGCGCGATCTCGGCGGCTTCGTGGCCGAGGCCCGCGAGCGCATCGCACGCGAGGTGCCGCTGCCGACCGGCTATTACCTGGAATGGGGTGGACAGTTCGAGAACATGGAGCGCGCCATGAAGCGCCTGTCCATCATCGTGCCACTCACCATCGCCGCCATCTTCTTCCTGTTGTTCCTGCTGTTCGGCACCCTGCGCCACGCAGCCCTCATCATCCTGGTGCTGCCGCTGGCCGCCATCGGCGGAGTGTTCGGCCTGCTGATCTCGGGCGAGTACCTGTCCGTTCCGGCCGCGGTGGGCTTCATCAATCTCTGGGGCATCGCCGTGCTCAACGGCGTGGTGCTGGTCAGCCGCATCCGCGAACTGCGCCTCGAGGGCATGGAGGCCCGGGATGCGATCCGCGAGGGCTGCCTGGCGCGCCTGCGGCCGGTCATGATGACCGCCACGGTGGCGATGCTGGCCCTGATCCCGATGCTGTTCTCGACCGGCCCCGGCTCCGAGGTGACGCGCCCGCTGGCGGTGGTGGTGATCGGCGGGCTGGTCAGTTCGACCGCTCTGACGCTGCTGGTGCTGCCCGCGGTCTATCGCTGGTTCGAGGGACGTCCGCGGGCCGTGTGAGCCGCGCGCAGTTTTTCTGCGAACATAGATCGTCTTTCCTGCACGCCAGAGCTGCCCATGCGCCGTCGAACCTTCCTGTCCCTGCTGCCTGCGGCCGCCGCGATCGCCACGGATGGCGCGCGCGCCCAGGACTTCCCTCGCCGGCCCGTCAGGATCGTCGTCCCCTTCCCCCCCGGCGGCACGCCGGACATGCTTTCGCGCCTGCTGGGGCAGCGTGCTTCACAGCTGTTCGGACAGTCCGTGGTGGTGGAGAACCGGCCCGGCGCCGGGGGCAATGTGGCGATGGAGGCGGTGGCCCGCGCGCCCGCTGACGGTCACACCCTCATCATGGGCACCATCGGCACCTGCGCCATCAACCCGCACGTCTACCGCAAGGTGGGCTTCGACGTGGACAAGGATTTCGCCCCGGTCATGCTGGTTGGCTCGATCTCCAACCTGCTGGCGGTGCACCCCTCGGTGAAGGCGAACAGCGTGGCCGATCTGGTGGCCCTGGCGCGGGCCACGCCGGGAGGCCTGACCTACGCCAGCTCCGGCTTCGGCTCCTCGGTGCACCTGATCGCCGAGGTGTTCCAGGCCGAGACCGGCGTGGAACTGCGCCACGTGCCCTACAAGGGCAGCGCCCTGGCGGTCACCGCGCTGATGGCTGGCGAGACCCAGATCATGTTCGACAACATGCCCTCCATTTCGCAACATGCGCTGGCGGGCAAGGTGCGGCCGCTGGCGGTGACGGGCACCGTGCGCTCGAAGCTGTTTCCCAAGGTGCCGACCATGCGCGAGGCGGGCCACCCCGGAGTGACCATCAACCCGTGGTTCGGGTTGCTCGCGCCGGCCAGGACTCCCGCTCCCGTGCTGGCACGCCTCAACACGGCATTCAACGAAGCGATGCGTGACGCCGCGGTGCAGAAGCGCTTCGCCGAGATCGATCTCGAACCGGCGGGTGGCAGTGCCGCCGACTTCGGGAAGCTGATCCGCACCGAAAGCGCGCGCTGGGGCGAACTGGCCCGCAGCCGCAACATCGTCGCCGAATGAAGCCCGGCAACCCGGCAACACCCCGCGGAGGAAAGCCGTGAAGTTCATCAGCCAACTGCTGGGCGCGCAGCTCGCCCGTCACCCGGACATGCAACCCGCCGACGTCTACAAACTGCTGCATCAGGCGGCGCTCGGACCGGCACACGCCGTCAGCCAGGGGGACGCCGAAGCCAGCCTCCTGGCCGAGATCGCCACCCTGCCCGCACGCGCGCAGACCGATGCGCCACAAGCCGACCCGCTGTTCGAGGTGATCTCCCCTGATGGCCGGCTGGCCCGCGTGCACCTGCGCCCCTACCTCGCCGCAGGCCACGAACCGGCGGCGCTGGCCCGCGCCTTCGCCGAGACGGCCGCGGGCTACCAGGGTTCGGTGGAGCGGCTGGCGAAATTCTGCGCCTGCCTGGGTGATCTGGCCGATGCCGGTGGTCTGCCGTTTCCCCGCGCGGCGGTGGAAGCCTTCATGAACGCTCGGCGCGAGGAGGGCTGGCCGGCGGTGCGTCACTCGGAGGCCTACCGCGCCGCCCACGCACCGGCCTATCGGGTCGTCGACCTGCAACTTCTTCCGGCGCTCGCCCCCGCAGCCAACGCGGGGGCGTGAAATCCGTCATCCTCACGCACCGCCCGGCCCGGATCGCCCTGCCGGGCGACGGGCAACGTGAGTTGGGACCGCCTTGCCCGTAAAATCACGGGTCGTGACCGGTGTACCCACGGGTGCGCCCCCTCCAAGGAAGCCCAGTTGAATAAGCCTGACACCAGCGCCGCAGCGGCACCCGCCTCCAACTTCATCCGCGGCATCATCGACGCCGATCTGGCGCGCGACGCCTATGCCGGCCGCCTCTGGAGCGGCCGCCCCGGCCCGGCCGCGGTGCAGGCCGGCGGCACGCACGATCCTGCCCGCATCCGCACCCGCTTCCCCCCGGAACCCAACGGCTACCTGCACATCGGCCACGCCAAGTCGATCTGCCTGAACTTCGGCACGGCGCGCGATTACGGCGGCGCCTGCCACATGCGCTTCGACGACACCAACCCGACCAGGGAGGAGCAGGAGTACGTCGACTCCATCCTCGACGCGGTGCGCTGGCTGGGCTTCGACTGGGGCAACCATCTGTTCTACGCCTCCGACTACTTCGAGACGCTGTATCGCTTCGCCGAGGCCTTCATCGAACACGGCCTGGCTTACGTCGACTCCATCAGCCCGGAGCAGATGCGGGCCCTGCGCGGCACCCTCACGGAGGCGGGCAAGGACAGTCCCTATCGCAGCCGCACCGCGACCGAGAACCTCGACCTGTTCCGCCGCATGCGCACCGGAGAGTTTCCCGACGGCGCCCACGTCCTGCGGCTGAAGATCGACATGGCCTCGCCCAACATCAATCTGCGCGACCCGGTGATCTACCGCATCCGGCACGCGCATCATCACCGCACGGGCGACGCGTGGTGCATCTACCCGATGTACGACTACACGCACTGCATCTCGGACGCGCTGGAGAACATCACCCACTCGCTGTGCACGCTCGAGTTCGAGGATCACCGCCCGCTGTACGACTGGGTGCTGGAACGTCTCGCCGACCTCGGGCTGCTGGCGCGGCCGCTGCCGCGGCAGTACGAGTTCGCCCGGCTCAACCTGACCTACACCGTGCTGTCCAAGCGCAAGCTGATCCAGCTGGTCGAGGAGAAGCACGTCGACGGCTGGGACGATCCGCGCATGCCCACCATCGTCGGCTTCCGCCGCAGGGGCTACACACCCGAGTCCGTCCGCCTGTTCGCCGAGCGCATCGGCGTGTCGAAGGAGAATTCGACCATCGACATGTCCATCCTCGAGGACTGCCTGCGCGACGACCTGAACGAGCGCGCGCCACGCGCGACCGCCGTGCTGGACCCGCTGAGGCTGGTCATCGACAACTGGCCGGCGGATCTCGTCGAGCCCTGCGACGCCCCGGTGCATCCCCACAAGCCGGAACTCGGCCGGCGCGCGTTCGGCTTCGGGCGGGAACTCTGGATCGAGCGCGAGGATTTCGCGGAGACCCCGCCCAAGGGGTTCTTCCGCCTGTTCCCGGGCAACCTGGTGCGGCTGCGCTACGGCCATGTGGTGAAATGTACTGGCTGCGACAAGGACGCGGCCGGCAATGTCGTCGCCGTGCACTGCGAAGTCCAGCCCGACTCCAAGTCCGGCACCCCGGGCGCCGACAACTACAAGGTCAAGGGCAACATCCACTGGGTCGCGGCGGCCGACGCCGTCGATGCCGAGGTGCGGCTGTACGAGCGCCTGTTCACGGTGCCCGCTCCCGGCGGCGGCGACACGGACTACCTCACCCAGATCAATCCCGATGCGGTGCGAGTGATCCGCGCCAAGCTCGAGCCCAGCCTCTCCGGCGCACGGCCCGAGGACCGCTTCCAGTTCGAACGCCACGGCTACTTTGTCGCCGACCGGCGCGACTCCCGTCCCGGCGCTCCGGTGTTCAACCGAGCCGTCACCCTGAAGGACTCGCGCGCCAAGGGCTGAAGGTTGCATCCGCGGGAGCACCCCCGCGCGGGCTGCAGTCTGCAAGGGGGCTGGCTCACGCCATGAGCCACCCCCATGGCCATTATTCAGGCCATGGACACCGTTCCCGCCCTCTGTTGCACCTGCCGATTCGGCACCATGATCCCCGCCGTGGTGGCGGCCGCCCGGACCTCGGTATTCTGGTGCCGCCAGGGGGTTCCCCGCGTGGCGGATCGCAGCAGTTGCCCGTGCTACGCGCGCGGCTCACCGCTGGAGGCCGCTGCGGAGCCACGTCCACGCCTGCGGACCGCTCCCTCGAACATCGAGAAGCCGGTGGCGGGCAGCCGTGAATCGGAAGGTCCGGAAGACCCGCCCCGCGGCTGGGAGAGCACCCTTACCCCATCGGCGTAACTTCAGGGCGTCGGCGCATCGACGCTGGCCTGCCCGACTGTTCCACTGCGTCGCGAGCCGGAGCCACCAACCTCACCCATGCACCGCGACACTGTCCAGCGGTACCTGAGCGCGATCGTGCAATCCGTAGTCACGCACCACCGCCGCCACGCGCAGCCGGTAGTCGGCGAACACTCCCTCGCGGCCCTTGGCCTGCGCCAGCCGGTGCCCGGCACGGTTGCGCCAGGCCTGCACTGCCGCCTCGTCGCGCCAGAACGACAGCGACACGTACTTGCCGGGCGCCGACAGGCTGGCGAAGCGTTCCACCGAGATGAAGCCGTCCGAGTGTTCGAGGTCGGTCCGCAGCACGGCTGCGAGATCGAGATAGTCCTGCAGCCGGCCCTCGGCGGGCCAGACTTCGAAAATGACGGCAACCACGTGAACCCCCGGAAAACGCATCCAGACGTCAGTGTAGACCGTCGACTTCCCCGGGCGATCGGCCACGCCCTTTCCCGGATCCGGTGTGCACCGCACATTGAGTGCAACGCCAGGAGCGGGTTATCGTGCCGGCGCCGCCGACCCACCCGGGCCGACGCACTCCAGCGCCACCACGCAGGGGAGGTTCCATGCAGTCGCCGTTGTCGCCCGAGCAGGAACGGCTGTTGATGCGCAAGGTTTCCTGGCGCCTGCTGCCGCTGGTGGTGGCGGGCTACCTGGTGGCCTACATCGACCGCACCAACATCTCCTTCGCCGCGCTCACGATGAACGCCGACCTCGGCTTCTCGGCCACGTTGTACGGTTGGGGCGCCGGCATCTTCTTCCTCGGTTACGCGCTGTTCGAAGTGCCCAGCAACATGGTGCTGCAACGCACCAGCGCCCGCCTCTGGATCGCGCGCATCATGATCACCTGGGGGATCATCTCCGGACTGATGGCCGCCGTGTCGGGGCCGACCAGCTTCCTGGTCCTGCGCTTCCTGCTGGGCGTGGCCGAGGCGGGCTTCTTCCCGGGGATCATCTTCTACCTGACCTTCTGGTTTCCGGCCGCCTACCGGGCGCGCGCCATCTCCACCCTCTACCTGGCGGTACCGATGTCGAACGCGCTCGCCTCCATGATCTCCGGGGCGCTGCTGCAGATGGATGGCATCTGGGGCCTGCGCGGCTGGCAGTGGATCTTCATCATCGTGGCGATTCCGGCGTTGCTGCGGGGTGTGGTGGTGCTGACGGCCATGACCGGCCGCCCGCGCGCGGCGGCCTGGCTCAGGCCGGAGGAACGCGACTGGCTGGAGGCGCGGCTGCAGGCGGAGCGCGACGCGGTGGCACGACACGGCATCGCCAGCCTGCTGCAGGCTCTCACCGACAGGCGTGTGATCGCGCTGTCCCTGATCTACCTCACCAACGTGACGGCCAGCTACGGCATCGTTTTCTTCATGCCGCAGATCGTGAAGGGCATGGGCCTGTCCAACCTCGCCACGGGCTTCGTCACGGCGGTCCCCTACACCATCGGCCTGATAGGCCTGGTGGCCTGGGGCTGGTCCTCCGACCGCCGCAACGAACGCAGGCGGCACCTCATCGCCGCCACCCTCATCGGCGCGACGGGGCTGCTGCTGGCGGGCCTGCTCAGCCGGTCGCTGCTCGCCGTCGCCGCAATGTCCGTGGCGACCCTTGGCCTGTATGGCTGCCGCCCGACCTTCTGGCCCATGCCCTCGCTCTTCCTCACCAGCACTGCCGCCGCGGCAGGCCTGGCGCTGATCAATTCCATCGGCAACATCGGCGGCTACGTCGGTCCCTTCGTGGTCGGCTGGATCAAGGACAGCAGCGGCAGCTTCGAGGTGGGCCTGCTGTTCCTGTCGGGCTGCGCCTTCATGTCCGCCCTGATCACCTGGCGCGCGGTGCGCGCGACCACGCCACCGCCGGAGATGCCACCGACACAGCGCCCCGGCTGAACTCCGCCCCCCGCCCATGCTCCAAGCAAGCGTCATGTCCTGTGAGGTAGGTCCTCCATGTACCGTCGTTCCTTCATGAACCTTCTGCTCCTGCCCGTCGCCGTGGGCCCGGCCCTGTCAGGGGGCGCCACGGCCGCAACGCCAACGCTCAAGAAGAGCCGCACCGAGTGGAAGAACCTGCTGCCTCCGGAGCGCTACGCCATCCTGTTCGAGGAAGACACCGAGGCGCCACACACCAGCCCGCTGAACCGCGAGAAGCGCGACGGTACCTTCGTCTGCGCAGCGTGTTTCCTTCCCCTGTTCGACGCCGACCGCAAATACGACAGTGGCACAGGCTGGCCGAGCTTCTGGGATGCCCGTGCCAGCGCGCTGGGCACCAGGCGCGACTTCAAGCTGGTGTGGCCTCGCACCGAGTACCACTGTGCGCGCTGCGGCGGGCATCAGGGTCACGTGTTCGACGATGGCCCCAAGCCCACCGGCCTGCGCTACTGCAACAACGGTCTCGCCCTGCAGTTCGTGCCCCGGGGTGAGCCTCTTCCGGCGCTGCGCACATGAGCCCGGGGCGACGTATCGTCCTCGGGGCGATCTTTGGGCTGGGCCTGACCGCCCTGCAGATGGCGACGCCACAGGCCGCAGACGACGCTGGCGGCAAGCCGGGACGCACGGGCACCGCCATCTTCGCCGGTGGCTGTTTCTGGTGCGTCGAGGCGGATTTCGAGAAGGTGCCCGGCGTGCTCTCGGCGGAGTCCGGGTACATCGGCGGGCACACCCCCGCCCCCACCTATGAGCAGGTGAGCGCGGGCGGCACCGGTCACGCGGAGGCGGTGCGCGTCGTCTTCGATCCGGCGCGGGTAAGTTACGAACAGTTGCTCGAACACTTCTGGCGCAACATCGACCCGACCGTGAAGGACCGCCAGTTCTGCGACGCCGGTTCGCAGTACCGCAGCGCGATCTTCACCCTGGGTGAGACGCAGCGCCAGGCGGCCGAGGCAAGCAAGGCAGCCCTGGAGCGCAGCGGCCGCTTCGCCCGCATTCACACCGACTTGGTGCCGGCGGGGACGTTCCACCCGGCTGAGGAGTACCACCAGGACTACTATCGCAAGAATCCGATCCGCTACAAGGTCTACCGGACGTCCTGCGGCCGCGACGCACGGCTGGCCGAGGTCTGGCGCGACAAGCGCTGAGCTTGAACCGCGGCGGGGGCAGGTGTGCCACCCGGGTGTCGCCGACGTCTCCACCACGCCGCCGAGGTCGCGACGGTCAAACGCTGTTCGGAACGACGGCCGGAGCGCACTGGCGCAGGGCTGAAGTGAGGTCGTCGGCGTAGCCGCCCTCGCCCAGCATGGCGGGGATCCCGGCGCGCTCCAGCTTGCTCCGAACCAGATCGTTGGCTTCGCACATCACCACCCGGACACCACGCTGGCGCAGCTTGTCCGCAACCTCCTCCAGCGCCTGCAGTCCAGTGATGTCCATGAACGGCACCCGCCCGAGGCGGATCACCACGGCCCGGGGATCGGGGTGGGTGACGGCAAGCGCGTGCTCGAATTGCCCGACCGCGGCGAAAAAGAACGGCCCGTCGATGGCATAGACCAGCACGCCGTCCGGGAGAGAAGCGTCCTGCGTCTGTCCGAGCGCATGGGCCAGTTCACGCCCGGCCACAGGCTTCACCTCCACCGACGCCGCCATGCGTCGCAGGAAATGCAGCGTCGCCAGGATGACGCCGATGTTGACCGCCACGACCAGATCGGCGAACACCGTCAGCACGAAGGTGATCACCAGGATGACCACGTCGGCACGCGGTGCTCGCTGCACCATCCTCGCAAAGTGCTTCAGCTCGCTCATGTTGTACGCCACCACGAACAGGATGGCCGCCAGCGCGGCGAGGGGAACGTGGGCCGCGAGCGGGGCGAGGAACAGGATGATGAGCACCAGGGTGAGTGCATGGGCCATGCCGGCGATCGGCCCGGTGCCACCGTTGCGCACATTGGTCGCGGTGCGGGCGATGGCCCCGGTGGCGGCGAAGCCACCGAACAGCGGCGCGGCGATGTTGGCGATGCCCTGCCCCACCAGTTCCTGGTTGGAGTCGTGGCGGGTGCCTGCCATGCCATCAGCCACCACCGCGGAGAGCAGAGACTCGATGGCGCCGAGCATCGCCACGGTGAACGCCGGGCCGATCAGTTCCACCACTCGCGCGGGCGTGACCTCGGGGATGGAAAACGATGGCAGTCCGCGCGGAATGCCCCCGAAGGCACTGCCGATCGTGGTGACGCCCTCGAAGCCGAAGACGACCTGCGCCAGCGTGGCGAGCACCATGGCCACCAGAGGCCCGGGCACCCGCCTGAAGCCTGGAAGTCTCGGTGCAAACACGACCAGCACCAGACTGGCGACGGCCACGGCGGTGGTGGGCAGGTGCAGGGCGGGCAGGGACTGCAGCAAGGCCCAGAGCTTCTGATGGAAATGCTCGCCCGCCGGTGCCGGCAGGCCGAAGAAGTAGCGCCACTGCCCGACCCAGATGATGACCCCGATACCGGCGGTGAACCCGACGATCACCGGTGCCGGGATGAAGCGGATGACCGCGCCCACCCGGGCCAGACCCATGCCCAGCAACATGAAGCCCGCCATCAGGGTCGCGATCTGCAGGCCGTCGACGCCGTGCTTCGCCGTGATGCCCGACAGGATGACGATGAAGGCGCCGGTGGGGCCGGCAATCTGCAACCTGCTGCCCCCCAGAGCCGACACCAGGAACCCGGCGACGATGGCCGTGTAGAGCCCCTGCTCCGGCTTGGCACCGCTGGCGATGGCAAAGGCCATGGCCAGGGGCAGCGCCACCACACCGACGATGAGACCCGAGACGATGTTGGGCACCCAGTGCCCGCGGCCGAGGAGCCCGGCGTGCCACGCCTCCTTCAGTGCAATCATGCTCCAGCCCCGCAAGGACCTGAATGTAACGAAGTGTAACGGACTCGCGGCGGCGTCGGCATCCGGCGCGCAACCGCACATCGGCAAGGGTGCATTCCAGCAGACCCTGCCACAGGGGCTACCGTGCGCCCGGCTCCCGCGGCACCGGTCCAGTTCGAGGGGCGGCACGGACCCGGCCCGCGCCCTTGACTGGGCTCAGGCGCTCAGTCAAGCCCGGCCAGCGAGCGTGCCAGCGCTCCTGCGGGCACCTGCCGGCAGCCGCTGGCGTTCTGACCCGACCACAAGGGGGAGAAGTCGCCGCTGCCTGCCGCCTCGGCGGCACTGCGCAGAGGGGCCATGGCGGTGGTGGCGAGAGGAAATCGCGGCACGTCGTCGCGCATCGGACCGAGTTCACGCATCGCACGGTTGAAGATGCCGCGCGCGGGACGCCCGGTGAAGAGGTTGGTGAGCGCGGTGTGGCGCACTGCCGGACTGGCGAGAGCGCGCCGGTGCACCTCGCTGATGGTGGCCTCCGGACACAGCAGAAACGCCGTGCCGACCTGCACGGCGCTGGCACCCAGCGCCAGCGCGGCACGGACCCCGGCCGCGTCGGCGATGCCGCCGGCCGCGACCACCGGCAGGCGTACCGCACGCGCCACCTGGGGCAGCAGGGCCAGGGTGCCGATCTGGGTGGTGATGTCCGCGCTGAGGAACATGCCGCGGTGCCCTCCAGCCTCGACGCCCTGGGCGATGATGATGTCAGCACCACGGGCCTCCAGCCACAGCGCCTCATCGACGGTGGTGGCGGAGGCCATGACCAGACTGCCCCAGGACTTCACGCGTTCAAGCAGTTCCGGGGCCGGCAGGCCGAAGTGGAAACTCACCACCCGCGGGCGGAAACGCGCGAGCACCTCGGCGGCCTCGGCGTCGAACGGGGAGCGCCCGGGCGCCGGCCGGATCGCGCCGGCGTCGATGCCGAACTCGGCGTACCAGGGTGCGAGCGTCTTGCGCCAGGCCATCTCCCGGGCGTCGTCCTCCGGCGGGACCTCGTGCACGAAGAAATTCACGTTCACCGGCCGGTCGGTGGCCGCGGCGAGAGTCTGCAGCTCACGACCGATGCCGTCCGCCGACAAAGTGGCGCAGGGCAGCGAACCCAGCCCGCCGGCCTCGGACACGGCCAGCGCCATGGCTCCAGCCTGATGGCCTGCCATCGGGGCCTGGATCACGGGAACCTGAAGGCCGAGGGTCTGGAGCAGGTTCATGGTCGCGCCTATTGCTTCAGACCGTCCCACGGCATGCTGGTGGACTCGGCGTTCTCCCCCCAGTAGCCACGGAACGCCCGGTAGTCCGAGGAAAACAGCCAGCGCACGACGCCACTGCCGTGGGCGTCACCCCAGTTGCAGCGCAAAAGGTAGACCGCCTCCCATTCGCATTCGTCGAGCATCCCCACCTGAATGCCGTCCTCTTCGCCGATCGCGTAGGTACCGGACCAACGACCGGTCGAATCCCGGGAAAAGGCTGTGAGCACCGGATCGAAATCGTCCCCGTTCAACACGATGCCCTGATAGCTTCCTGTCAGGGGCCCGCCACCCATCCCGGGGTTGTCTTCGGTCTCGGCCTCGTCCCCAGCGCGCGCGCAGCGCCCGCCATCCGCGAGCAACGACACCGACAACAAGGCGACGAACAGAACACGGGGAATACGCGCGAGTGAGTTCAAAGGAGTCTCCGCAATGACGGCAATGGCGCGCGCATTCGCGATGGGTGCCCCGAACCATCAGGGCGTTGCCGCAGGGCAAGACGCGCAGGCGCCCGCCCTGATGGCCGGGACTCGCCGGATGATACGCGCAAGCTCGCATCCCGCGAGCGCACGGCGCGTCCCGGGAAACGGCTTGTATGCGGCCGTGCGATCGGTCGGGGCCCGCGCGTCACCCGGCTGGCGGATGTCAGGCGCGGAGCGGGATCTTGAGGTAGCGGTTGCCGTTGTCCTCGGGCTCGGGCATGCGCCCGGCATTCATGTTGAACTGGATGCTCGGGTATAGCAGGCGGGGCGCATTCAGACGCCGGTCGCGGGCCTGGCGGAACTCGACGAAGCCCTCCCGCGACTCACCGGACGGCAGCTGGACGTTGCCGCGCTTCTCTTCACCGATGGTGGTCTCCCAGAGGACGTCGCGCCCGCCGGGCTTGTAATCGTGACCGACGAAGACGCGCGTCTGGTCAGGCAGGGCATACAGCTTGGCGGTGATCGAATCGTACAGATCGGCCGCGCTGCCGCCCGGAAAATCGCAGCGACCGACCCCGTAGTCCGGCATGAACAGCGTGTCGCCAGTGAACACGGCGTCGCCCATGAGGAAGCACATGCAGGCCGGCGTGTGGCCGGGTGTGGCAATGGCACGTATTTCCAGGGCACCGGCCCGCAGCACCTCGCCGTCGCGCAGCAGCCGGTCGAACTGGCGGCCGTCGACCGGGAACGAGGGACCGAGGTTGAGCATGCGGCCGAAGATCGACTGGACCTGCAGGATGCCCGCGCCGATCGCCACCGCGGCCTCGGGGAAGCGCTCCTTCAGCGCCTGCGAACCGGTGAGGTGGTCGGCGTGTGCATGGGTATCGAGCAACAAGTGCAGGCGCAGACCGCCATCGCGGATGAACCCGGCAATCTGATCGATCGGCCTGTAGGACACCCGGGAGGCGGCCGGGTCGTACTCGAGCACCGGATCGATGACCACTGCGTCCCCGGTGTCGGGATGCCACGCCACATAGCTCAAGGTCCAGGTGGCATCATCGAAAAATGCCTTCACTTCTGGGATCATCGGCTCGCCCCCGGCGCTGGAACTTCGGAGATCCGAGGATGCCACACCGAGGGTCAGCGCGGATTTGATCCACGTCATGCCGGGCACCCGAACCGCGTTCCCGGTGATCGCCCTGGAAACCAACCTGCTTGCCGATACCGCAGACCCTGCAGACAGGCGTGATCGAAGACACCACCCCTTTGCCTGGCCGGTTTTTCGGCTGTTTCCCCGATAATCCCGCCGGGTTCCAGTTGCGTTTCCGGCGGACGACGGTCGGCTGCCAGGCGGCCCATTCGCTTCCGGCGCGACACTGCGGGCCGGGAGGCATGGCCCACGGCGGCATCGTCTCCACCTTGCTGGACGAGACCGCGGCCTGGGCCTTGATCATGCATGCCGGCTGCCTCGGCCTGACCACCCGCATGGAGGTGAAATTCCACAGTCCAGTGCGCATCGCCCAGTTGCTGTTCCTGGAGGCCTGGGTGGTATCCCGACATGGCCGTCACGCCGCCACCCGCGCCGGGGTGCGCCTGCCGGAACCTCCGGTGCCAGCCTCCTGCGAGGCCGACTGGGCGCTTGGCCTCGGCCAGCGTCGTGGCGCGCATGAGCGGTCTCGACAGCAGCCGTCTGGAGTCCTTCTTCCAATCCGCCGGCCCCTCGCCGGCGGAGCCCTGATGCCCGCCATGCCCGCCCCGGGCGCGACGTCCGGCATCCCCTGCCACCCATGATCCCACGGAGCCCCGCCAGATGCGCGACCCCGCCCCCACCGTCATCCGGCTGGATGACTACACGCCGCCGGCCTTCCTCGTCGACACCGTCGAACTCGACGTCGACCTCCAGGCTGACCACGCCCTGGTCAGCGCCGTCCTCGCCGTGCGCCGCAACCCGGCGGCGGACGTTGGTACGGCGGAGCCTCTGATACTCGATGGCGATGAGCTTTCGCTGGAGTCTGTGTCGATCGACGGACGGCCGCTGGCCGCGGACGAATTCGAGGTCGACGCCACCCGGCTGGTGATCAGGACGGCCGCAGCGGCGCTCACGCTGCGCACCGTCACCCGCATCGATCCCTTCGGCAACACCCGGCTGATGGGCCTGTTCCAGTCGTGCGACGGCCTGTTCACGCAATGCGAGTCCGAAGGCTTCCGCCGCATCACCTGGTTCATCGACCGGCCGGACGTGATGTCGCGCTATCAGGTCACGCTTCACGCCGACCGTGCACGCCACCCGACGCTGCTGTCCAACGGCAACCTTGTGGCGCAGGGCGACGAGCCCGGCGGACGCCATTTCGCGCGCTGGGAGGATCCCTTCCCCAAACCCTGCTACCTGTTCGCCATGGTGGCCGCGAAGCTCGACGTCCTGGAGGACCACTTCGTGACCCGGTCGGGACGGCGCGCCCTGCTCCAGGTGCACGTCGAGCCGGGCAAGCTGGACCAGGCCGGATTCGCCATGGAGGCCTTGAAGCGCTCCATGCGCTGGGACGAGCGGGTGTTCGGCCTGGAACTCGATCTCGACCGCTTCATGATCGTGGCTGTCGGCGACTTCAACATGGGGGCGATGGAGAACAAGGGTCTGAACATATTCAACACCCGCTACGTGCTGGCGCGGCCGGACACGGCCACGGACGCCGACTACCTGAACATCGACCGCGTCGTGGCCCACGAGTATTTCCACAACTGGACCGGCAACCGCGTCACCTGCCGCGACTGGTTCCAGCTGTCGCTGAAGGAGGGGCTGACGGTGTTCCGCGATCAGGAATACGGCGCCGACACCTACTCGCGACCGGTACAGCGCATCCAGGAGGTGCGCGGCCTGCGAGCGATGCAATTCTCCGAGGACGCCGGGCCCATGGCTCACCCGATCCGGCCCCAGGCCTACATGGAGATCTCGAACTTCTACACCGCCACCGTCTACGAGAAGGGCGCGGAGGTGGTTCGCATGATCCACACCCTGCTCGGCGCGGAGGCGTTCCGCGGCGGCATGGACCTCTACTTCGCCCGGCACGATGGCCAGGCCGTCACCTGCGATGAATTCGTGCAGTCCATGGAAGACGCGAGCGGTGTGGACCTGGATCAGTTCCGTCGCTGGTATGACCAGGCGGGCACGCCCCGCGTGCAGGTGCGTACCGCCTACGACGAGGCCGGCCGCCGCTTCCTGCTGAAGGTCCGGCAGCACACCCCCCCCACCCCCGGACAGACCGGCAAGCAGCCGCTCCACATTCCGCTTGCGGTGGGACTGGTGGGCCCGGAGGGACACGACCTGCCGCTGCGACTGGAGGGCGAGACCGCAGCCGTACCCGGTACGCGCGTGCTGTCCGTGACCGCAGCCGAGCAACTGTTCGAGTTCGTGGACGTCCCGGTACGCCCGGTGGCGTCGGTGGGCCGCGGCTTCTCCGCGCCGGTGGTCCTGGACACCGACGACGACGAGGCCTCGTTGTGTCACCTGCTCGCCCACGACAGCGACCCGTTCAACCGCTGGGAAGCAGGGCAGCGTCTGGCCAGCCGATTGATGCTGCAATGTGTGTCCAGACGCCAGAGCGGCCGCGCGTTCGAGATCCCGACCAGCTTCATCGAGGCGCTTGAGCGGGTGCTGCAGGGCGCGGCCACCGACCCGGCATTCGCTGCCGAGGTGCTGGCCCTGCCCTCGGAGGCCTATGTCGGCGAACAGATGGAGGTCTGCGACCCCGATGCGATCCATGCCGTGCGCGTGCGCCTGCGCCAGCATGTCGCCGAGGCCTTGCGCGATCCGCTCCTTGCCACCTATCGAAACATGGCCGTGCCGGGGCGCTACAGTCCGGACGCCGCGTCGGCGGGCCGTCGGGCGCTGCGAAACCTGTGCCTGGGCCTGCTGATGGAACTGGACGACGACGAGGTACGTGCCGTCTGCGTCGCGCAGTCCGAGGGGGCGGACAACATGACCGACACCCTGGCCGCACTGACGGCGCTCGCCAACACCGAGTGCCCGGAACGCGAGCCCGCCCTGGCGCGCTTCCACCGGCTCTGGCGGCGCGAAGCTCTGGTGCTGGACAAGTGGTTCTCGGTCCAGGCGATGTCCCGCCTGCCCGCAACCCTGGAAACGGTGCGCTCGCTGGCCCGGCATCCGGACTTCGACATCCGTAATCCGAACCGCGCCCGGGCCCTGGTAGGCAGCTTCTGTCATCACAACCAGGCGAGATTCCACGCTGCCGACGGCTCCGGCTACGACTTCCTGGCCGAGAACGTGATCCAGCTCGATGCCCTCAATCCACAGGTGGCGGCGCGGCTGGCGCGGGCGATGGACCGCTGGCGAAAGTTCGACCTGGGCCGTCAGACCAGGGCACAGGAGGTGCTGGAACGGATCCGGTCATCTCCCGGCCTGTCGAAGGACGTGACCGAGGTGGTGAGCCGCGCGCTGGCCTGACCAGGCGAAGGCCTCAGAGGCCGGACACCCGCATCCCGGCGACGAACACCCAGTCGGAATAACGCGTGGCGGCCTGGAAGGCCGGATCGACCGGCCAGAGACCGTCGCGCGGCAGGGGCCGGCCCCGGGAACGTGAATGCACCCCGACGATGCCGCCGTCGGGGGCCCGCACCACGGCCCAGTCGGCCCGGGCCGTCATCGGGTCCACGTAGAGCCTGCGCAGGTGCTGGCGCGGTGCGGGAACGCGATCGTCGCGGAGCAGGTCGGTCAGTTCACGCGGCGTGGGGGACTGGCCGGCGGGCGTCGCCATGGCATAGCTGCCGAGGGCGGCGGCGAACTGCCCCCCCATCCAGTACAGGTCGCGCTCCCGGATGGATTTCTCCTCGAGTTCCCAGCGACGCACCATCAGGAACATGACCGAGGTGACCACCATCAGCAACAGCAGGGTGAGCGCCATGATGAAGCCGCCCTGCGTCCCCCTGACCGGCACGCGTCTCACCATTCCCGGTAGGGCACGCCGTTGTGCCCGATGCCCCGCGACAGCGAGTGGACGTCGAACACGTCACCGCCTGCCCCGGGGGCGCCAGGCTCCGCGCCGTAGCTCCGTATCGCCCACGTTTCCTCGGGCGGAAGCCGCTCGCTGGCGAAGGGATCCCGTGGCAGCCGCCGCAGGAAGAAAATGCGCCGCCCGGCAGGATCGAGCTGATCACGCAAGCCGGTGACCAACACCCCGAGCGAAGGCGGATAGCCGGATTCGCCCGGCAACCTCGGGATGCGTCCGAGATCCCCGGCCTGCTTGTAGTCGTCGAGGGCCTGGCGGATCTGCCTCAGCGCCACGCGCAACTCGTGTTCCTTGTCGCGTTTGGCGGTGGCGATGATCATGGGTGTGATGACGGCGGCGAGAATCGCGACGATGGCCATCGCGGTCATCAGTTCTACCAGGGTGAATCCGCGCGGGGTGGCGCCAGAACGCAAGAAATCCTCCGGGAGGAGTGACTGATCCCATCCGGTTAACGGCTTTTCCGGTGGATCTTGAACGCTGCCCGCGCGGCGCCGCGAATGCATAATCGGCGCTCCTCGGAGATCACCGGATGGACACCATCGAGATCACTGCCGAACTCTGGCGCGGCGGCACCAGCAAGGGCCTGTTCTTTCATGAACGCGACCTGCCCGCCGATCCGGTAAGACGTGACGCCCTGCTGCTGCGCACCATCGGCAGCCCGGACCCCTACGGCAAGCAGATCGACGGGCTCGGGGCGGCCACCTCGAGCACCAGCAAGGTCGTGCTGGTGCGGCCGTCCACGCGGACCGGTTGCGCCGTCGAGTACCGGTTCGGCGCGGTGGCCATCGATCGACCGGTGATCGACTGGTCGGGGAACTGCGGCAACCTGACCACAGCCGTCGGCCCCTTTGCCCTCCTCCACGGCCTGATGACGCCGGTCGAGGGCGTGACCAGCGTCGGCATGTGGCAGGACAACCTGGGCAAGCGCATCGTCGCCCACGTGCCGGTGCGCAACGGCAGACCCGTGGAATCGGGCGCGTTCCTGATGGACGGCGTCGCGTTTCCCGGTGCCGAGATCCTGCTCGAATTCCTCGACCCAGGTGGCGGCGAGGGTGCGCTGCTGTCCACCGGCAAGGTCGCAGAGGCGCTGGAAGTCCCCGGCGTAGGAACGCTGGAAGTGAGTCTGGTCAACGCCGGCAACCCGACAGTGTTCGTGGCCGCCGCCAGCCTCGGCCTGGACGGAACCGAGCTGCAGCCCGACGTGAACAACCGGGTATCGTTGCTCGAGACCTGCGAACAGGTGCGGGCGCACGCTGCGGTTCGCATGGGGCTTGCAGACTCGGCGGAGTCCGCCACGCGCTCCCGCCCTGCCACGCCGAAGCTGTCGTTCGTCGCGCCGCCGGCTGCCTACCTGTCGTCCGCCGGCAGGCCCGTGAGGGCCGACGACGTCGACCTGCTGGCCCGCATCCTTTCCATGGGCACACTGCACCACGCCTACACCGGCACCGGCGCCGTGGCGCTGGCGGTGGCCGCCGCGTTACCCGGATCGGTGGTGGCGCGGGCCGCCCGGGGCGGCGCCAGCGCGCGGGTACGCATCGGCCATCCGTCAGGCACCATGACCGTGGGTGCCGAGGTCGGCGAGACGGGTGGTCGCTGGCACGTCGAACGGGCACTGATGAGCCGCAGCGCCCGCCGGCTCATGAGTGGCTGCGTCCATGTGCCGACCGCGGTGGAAGACGATTGATCGAAATCAACCGCACGCGAGTCCCGCGGGCTATGGTGGACGCCCATCCGTCTCACAACACTGGAGGAGCCGCCGTGTCACATCACAAGCGCGCAGCGCGAGCAGTCCGGGCCACCCTGGCCGCGATCATCGTTTCCCAGGCGCCGTCGCTGTCCGCGCAGGCCGAGGCCCGTGAACCCGGCAGCGTGTTCCGCGACTGCCCCAACTGCCCGGAAATGGTGGTCATCCCGGCCGGGGAGTTCCTGATGGGTTCGACCTACGAGGAGAGCGGTCACCCCGACGAAAAACCCCAGCATGCGGTGAAGATCGGTCGCGCCTTCGCCCTGTCGAAGTTCGAAATCACCTTCGAACAGTGGGACGCCTGCGTCGCCGACGGCAAATGCGAGGCCTCGTCCGACGATGGACTCGGTCGTGGCAGCGTGCCGGTGTTCAACGTGCACTGGAACGACGCCCGTGCCTTCGCCGCCTGGCTGTCGGCCCGCACCGGTCAGAAGTACCGGCTGCCCAGCGAGGCGGAGTGGGAGTACGCAGCCCGGGGGGGCACGAACACCCCCTGGTTCTGGGGCCCGGCCGAGGACAGTGCAGGCTCCAGCAAGGCCTGTCAGTTCGCCAACACCCACGACGAGACCGGCAAGGACGCGCACCCGATGTACGTGTGGTCCAACCACAAGTGCGCCGACGGCTTCGGCGAGACCGCCCCGGTGGGCAGGTTCGCGCCCAATCCCTTCGGCCTGCACGACATCCTCGGCAACCTCCGCGAGTGGGTACTGGACTGCCACCACGCCGGCTACAAGGATGCCCCTGCCGATGGCGCGGTCTGGGATGAGAAGGACTGCGAGAAGCGCATCGTGCGCGGCGGGGCCTGGATCGACGGCGCCTCCACGACTCGGTCAGCCTACCGGCATCCCGAGGACGCTGGTTACCGCAACTACCAGGTGGGCTTCCGGCTCGCGCGGGAACTCTGACCTGGGGGTGCAATCCAGCCACGGGATGACCGCAAGGCGGCCCGCCGGCACCGGCAGAGGTGAGCGGACGAATGCGTACCTCTGTCGAGCGACCGCAAATCCGATCGTCGCGCTCGCGGTGTTCATTTTCCCGGCCAAGCGGTTGACATCACCGGTCTGGCCGGGATCGTTCGTCAGCCCCCCGCTGCCTCGCCCTCGGAGGCTGCTTCGGGAACGGCCGTGAAGGCCACCGCGAGGGCATCCTCCACCCGGTCGAGCAGGACAAACTCCAGGGCCTCGCGCGCCTCGGCCGGCACGTCCGCGAGATCCTTTTCGTTGCGCCGGGGCAGCATCACGGTACGGATGCCGGCCCGCAGTGCGGCGAGGGTCTTTTCCTTGACGCCACCGATCGGCAGCACCAGCCCCCGCAGGGAGATCTCGCCCGTCATGGCGACCTCCGGCCTCACCGATCGCCCGGTGATGGCCGACACCATGGCCAGGAACATCGCCACCCCGGCGCTGGGGCCGTCCTTGGGCGTCGCACCCGCGGGCACGTGGATGTGGATGTCCCAGGTGTCCAGCTTCTCGCCCAGATGGGTCCTCGCAAGCGTCATGGCGGCCTGGGCCGATTCCTTCATCACCTCACCCAGCTGCCCCGTGAGGGTCAGACGCCCGGTTCCGGGCACCCTGGCGGCTTCGATGAACAGGATGTCTCCTCCCACCGGCGTCCAGGCAAGACCTGTGGCCACCCCCGGGACCGGGGTACGGCCGGCCACCTCGTTGTCGAAGCGGCGCGGCCCCAGGATGGCGGGTAAATCCCCGGCATCCACAACCACCGGAACAGGCTCACCCTCGGCGATGCGCATGACGGCGTGCCGCAGGACGGATCCGAGTTCCCGCTCGAGGTTGCGCACCCCGGCCTCGCGCGTGTAGCCGGCCACGATGGCCCCCAATGCGGCCGGTGTGACCTCCGCATGGCCGGCAGCCAGCCCATTGGCCTCCAGCTGGCGCGCCAGCAGGTGACGGCGCACGATCTCCAGCTTCTCCTCCTCGGTGTAGCCGGAGAGCGGGATGACCTCCATGCGATCGCGCAGCGGTCCGGGAATGGTGTCGAGCTGGTTGGCCGTGGCGATGAACAGGATGCGCGACAGATCGAAGTCCACGCCCAGATAGTTGTCCCGGAAGCGGACGTTCTGCTCCGGATCCAGCACCTCCAGCAGCGCCGAGGACGGATCGCCGTGGAAACCACCCGCGCCGAGCTTGTCGATCTCGTCGAGCATGAGCACGGCATTGCGTGAACCGGCCCGCTTCAGTGCCTGGACGATGTTGCCCGGCATGGCGCCGATGTAGGTCCGGCGATGTCCGCGGATCTCGGCCTCGTCGTGAACGCCCCCCAGCGCCACGCGCTGGAACGGCCGGCCAGTGGCACGGGCGATGGACTGTCCCAGGGAGGTCTTGCCCACGCCAGGGGGACCGGCGAAACACAGGATCGGACTGCGGCCACGGGGGTTGAGCTTGCGCACCGCCAAATGCTCGAGGATGCGGCGCTTGATCTTGTCCAGCCCGAAGTGGTCCTCGTCGAGCACACCACGCGCCTGTACGATGTCGATCTCCGGCGCATCGTCCGCCTTCCAGGGCAGATCGACCAGCCAGTCCAGGTAGGTGCGAAGCATGGAGGACTCGGCCGAGTTCTCGTTCATGCGCTCGAGCCGGCGCAACTCCTTGCGGGCATGCTCCCGGGTCTCGTCCGGCATGCCGGCGGCGTCGATCGCGCCGCGCAGTTCCTCCAGTTCCTCCGCGGTGTCGGCGTCGTCGCCCAGCTCCTTGCGGATCTGGCGCAGTTGCTCGCGCAGCACGTGCTCGCGCTGGCGCTCGTCGAACTCCTTGCGGGTTTTCTCGCCGATCTCGCGCGACAGGCGCAGCACCTCGACACGCGCGCCCAGCAACGCCAGGACCTTGTCGAGCCGGCGCTTCACGTCGAAGGTCTCGAGGACGTCCTGCTTCTCCTCACGCCTGGCGTCGATGATGTTCGCCACCATGTCTGCCAGCAGCCCGGGGGTATCCATGCCCTGGATCACCGCCTTGAGTTC
>JBILUV010000267.1:0-4812 GCA_044370825.1 Burkholderiales bacterium
TGGCCTCGCCGGCCTGCTCGCTAAGTTGCAGGAAGCGCGCCTCGATCTCGGGGCCACCGGCCTCGACCACATCGACAGGCGCGATGCGGGCGACCATGAACGGCCAGCCCTCCAGGAATTGCAGCACGCGGAAGCGGCCCTGCCCCTGCACAACGAGGTGGTGCACCCCCTCGGGCGCAGCGATGTGGCGCGCGATGCGGCCGGCCGTGCCGACCCAGTGCAGGTCGTCCGGCGACACGTCGGTCAGCGCGGCATCGCGCTGTAGCAGGAATCCCACCGGCAGTTCCTCACGCACCGCATGCTCGGCGGCACCGACGGAACTGGCCCGCCCCACCGACACCGGCGACAACACCCCGGGGAACAGCACTGCATTGCGCATCGGAATGACGATCATCGCGTCGTCGGGCAGAGGCCGCAGCGATTCCACCGCCGCCGATCCCGTCCCGCTGTCGGCCTCCCGTCCCTTGCGATCACCCGTCAGCATCTCCTGCAGCCTGGGGAGAAATTCCATCATGTGCATCCGCTCCATCGGCGACGGGCGGCTGCCCGTCATGGAACGCAGGTGAGGGCTGGCGGGACGCGCTTCAAGAGCCGGCGCGGCAGCTCTCGACGCTCAACCGCGCGGATGGTGCTGCGCGTGCAACTGGCGCAGGCGCTCGCGCGCCACGTGGGTGTAGATCTGGGTGGTGGACACGTCGGCATGGCCCAGCAGCATCTGCACCACGCGCAGGTCGGCACCATGGTTGAGCAGGTGGGTGGCGAAGGCGTGCCTGAGCACGTGCGGCGAGATGGGACGCGTGATGCCCGCCGCCAGGGCATGCCGCTTGACCAGGATCCAGAACATCTGGCGGCTCATGGCTTCGGCACGCTGGGTCACGAACAAGGCATCGGCGCTGCGTCCCGTCAGCAGTGCCGGCCGCGCCTCGCGCAGATAGCGCGTGATCCAGTCCACCGCCTGTTCCCCGATCGGTACCAGCCGCTCCTTGGCACCCTTGCCGAGCACCCGCAGGACACCGGCATCCAGGCTCACCTGCGCCATGCGCAGGGTGACCAGTTCGGTGACGCGCAGGCCCGTGGCATAGAGCAGTTCCAGCATCGCCCGGTCGCGCAGGCCCATGGCATCGCCCGTGTGCGGCGCTTCCAGCAGGCGCCCCACGTCCTCCTCGGTCAGCGATTTCGGCAGCGGCCGCGGTAGTTTCGGCGATTCCACGTTCAGGGTCGGGTCCGCCTGCAGGCGTCCATCCCTGAGCTGCAGGCGATAGAAGCGCTTCAGGGTCGAGAGCAGCCGCCCGGCCGAAGTGGCCTTGGTCCGCTGCCGGTAGCGATGCGCGAGATAGCCCAGGATGTCGGCGTGGGAGGCGGCAAGCAGTGAGCCGTCGCGCCCGTCGTGCAGCCAGGTGGCGAACAGCGCGAGATCGCGCCGATAGGCATCGAGGGTGTTGCGCGACAGCCCGTCCTCCAGCCAGAGGGCGTCACAGAAGGCGTCGATCAGCGGGTCATCCGGGGTTGGCCGTGCCACGCGCACACGGCCGCGTCGTTGGGGGGCTGAGGAGGACACGCCGCCGGCCGCTTCCGTTCAGGCCCGCGCCGTCAGGCCACCGCTGCGCAGCCGGTACAGTCCGAAGGCGGCGAGCGCCAGCGCGAGGCCGGCCGCGTCGCTCCAGCGCGCCGACCACGCGAGCAGCAAGCCGGCCAGGATGAAGGCACTGCGCTCGATCAGACTCAGGCGCTGGCCGATCCAGCCCTGGGCTCCGATCGCGAGCACCACGATGCCGGCGACAGCGGTACAGCAGACGAGCACGATGTCGAGCGGGGCACCGGCGAGCAGGAGGCCGGTCCCCTCGGGGGCAAGCACGAACATGAACGGGGTCACGAAGGCCGGAAGGGTGTATTTCCATGAGGACAGGGTGGTGCGATAGGGGCTGCCCCCGGTGATGGCAGCTGCGGCGAAGGGCGAAAGGGCGGTCGGCGGCGAGACCTCGGACAGCACGGCGTAGTAGAAGATGAACATGTGGGCAGCGAAATCCGGCACTCCGACGCCGATCAGCGCCGGGGCCGCCACCACCGCGCAGATGATGTACGAGGCGGTCACCGGCACCGCCAGACCGACGATCCACACCAGCAGCGCGGTGTACAGGGCGGTGAGGGCACGGCTGCCATCCGCGTAGTCGATGACGATGCCGCTGAATTTCAGGCCAAGGCCCGTCAGGGTGACCACACCGACGATGACGCCGGCGGCGGCGCAGGTGGCCGCCACCCCGAGCACGCCGCGCGAGCCCTCCGCCAGGGCGCTGGCGAGCCGGGTTGGCCACAGTGCGCTCTCGCGCCGCAGGAAACTCACCGCCACCGCGAGCACGATGGCCCAGAACACCGAGGTCGTGGCCGAAAAGCCGAGCACCAGGAACACGACCACCGCCATCAACGACAGGAAGTGCTGGCCCTGGCTTCGCAGCAGTGCCCACACCCCGGGACCGGCCACCGTCTCCGCCAGACCACCGAAGCGGCGCGCGTCGATCTCGACCATGACGAACAGCGACAGGTAGTACAGGACGGTGGGAACGACCGCCATGCGGATGACTTCGAGATAGGAGATCTTGAGGAACTCGGCAATCAGGAAGGCGGCTGCACCCAGTACCGGCGGGGACAGGATGGCACCCATTCCACCGGCGGCCAGCAGGCCGCCGGCGGCCTCGCGGCTGTAGCCAGCCCGCGCCAGCAAGGGGTAGGCGACGGTACCGAGCGTCACCGTGGTCGCGACGCCGCTGCCGGAAGGCCCGCCGAGCAGGAAGGACCCGAGCACCACGGCCCGTCCCGGTGCACCGCGGCGACGCCCCATCACGGCCAGCGCGAAGTCGATGAAGAAGCGTCCGGCACCGGACTGTTGCAGCACCGCACCATAGATGGTGAACAGGATGATCAGGGTCGCGCTGACATCGGCCGGGGTGCCGAACACGCCCTCCAGGGTCATGGTCATATGACCGACCAGACGGTCGAGCGAGTAGCCCTTGTGGGTCCAGGGCGCCGGCAGCACCGGCCCGGCAAAGGCATAGGCAAGAAAGACCCCCACCACAAGGGGCATCACCCAGCCGCTGGCCCGGCGCACCGCCTCAAGCACCAGGAGAATCAGCAGTCCGCCGGCGGCGACATCCCAGGGCTCGGGCTCGGTGGCGCGGTCAGCCAGGGCGTCCCAGTCGTGCAGCAGATAGGCGACGCACGCGAGGCTCGCCAGCGCCAGCGGCCAGTCCCAGAACATGATGCGATCGCGCCACGCACGACCGGCCGGCAGGGTGAGAAACAGCAGCCCCAGCATCAGGGCGACGTGGGTGCCCCGCAACCACGGTGCGCTGACCACGTCGAAGGCCGCGTAAAGATGCAGGACAGACGTGAGCGCCAGAGCCGCCTTGAGCAGCACGGCACTGCGGCCGCGGAGGCGGTGCGTGGCCCCCTCCTCCTCTTCGACGAAGCGGTCGGCCGCAGCCAGACGGGTGGCCTCGACAACTCCGCGGGGGGGAGGGGATCCGGTCATGAGCTGGCCCCGGCTAGTCCGGATATTTCATCAGGCTACGGGATGATGGCGAGACGCCTTGCGAGGCAGGCCGCCGGATGCCCGCAAGTTGTTCTCCAGCTCCCTCGGAGGCCAGCAGACCAAAGCGTCCCGACAGCTGTTTCGTTGAAAAGCGAGTGTGTCTCGGTGCGCAGCTCATTCTCGGGGCCGATCTAGTGAAACATCCGGACTATTGGAGCTTGAGGCCTTTCTCCGCGAAATAGCGCACCGCCCCGGGATGATAGGGGATAGCCGAGGCACCGCGGGTCTGGTATTCGAGGGACAGGGTGGCGAACTCCTTGTGCACCGCCACCAGATCGGCGCGTCGTTCGAATACCGCACGGACGATCGCGTAGGCCATGTCGTCGGACATGGCGGCATTGGCCACCAACAGGTTCCAGACGTTGACGTTCCCGGCATCCTGCGCTGCACCGTAGGCGCTCCTGGGAATCACCCCGCGGCTGTAGAGCGGGCCGTACTGGCGGTTCAGGGCGTCCACGGCATCGGCGTGGTCGAGCAGCCGGATGCGAACCCCAGCTCCGGCCGCCAGATCGGTCACCGCGGCCGTCGGCACGCCCCCGCTCCACAGGAAGGCGTCGATCTTGCGATCCTTGATGGCGTTGACCGCCTCATTGACAGAGAGGCGCTCGCGGCGGATACGGTCGGCGAGCCCGTAGACGGCCAACACCCGCATGCCAAGCACCTCGGTAGCGCCCCCGGGGGAACCGAGGGACACACGCCTGCCTTCCAGATCCTTCATGACCACGATGCCCGACTCCTCGGTGGTCACGACATGCATTCGGTTCGGATAGAGAACCATGAGGGTTCGAAGCGGCATCTTCCGTCCGGCGAACTTGTCCTGCCCAGTAAGGGCGTCCCAGGCGACATCGGCCATGGTCAACCCCAGGTCGGCCTTGCCGGTTCCGACCAGCTTGAGGTTGTCGATGGAACCACCTGTGACCTCGGCGGTGACCTGCCAGCCCCGGACCTGACGGGTGAGCACCTGGGCGATGCCGCCCGCCAGCGGATAGTAGACGCCGCCGGTATTGCCCGAGCCTATGGACAGCGTGACAGGTTGCGCCAGCGCCCAGCCAGCCAGAGCGAGCCACGCGAGGAAAACGGACGCTCCGGCACGAAGGAGAACCATCAGTACCACCTTTGAATTCGGACGGCGTCCATTGTAGGCCTGCCGGCCCAGGGGTACCCCGACCACGCCGCCGGGCCGAGGCCGAAAACGCCGACGGGCTCCCAGGGGAGGCCGTCGGCGA
>JBILUV010000411.1:0-2755 GCA_044370825.1 Burkholderiales bacterium
AGCACCACCTACGACATCGTGGACACGGCCAACAGCGTTTCCCTGCTGACGGGTCAGGCGCCTGCCGCCGGTCCGCACCTGCGGACCTTCCAGCCCGGCGCGACCATCCGGCTCGAGACCGTGGCACCGCCCGATACCAACCCCCAGCCCTTCGACTACGGTGCGGAACTGATCATCACGGGGCAGCCCGGCAACAGCGACGTCTTCAGCCTTGCGCCCAGCACGCCGCGCGACGTGTTCTCCGTCATGCAGGACCTGATCTCTTCGCTGCAGGGGGCGGCCAGCGGGCCCGCGGGCCGCGCACGGTTGCAGAACTCGATAAACCCCGCGCAGAACGGCCTGGACAACGCCCTAGACGTCAACCTCACCATGGTCGCTTCCCTCGGCACCTACATGCGCGAGGTCGACAGTGCGGTCGAGACCGCTGGAGACACCTCCATGCAGCTGAGCACCAGCCTGTCGGAGCTGCAGGATCTCGACTACGCCGAGGCGATCAGCAAGCTGTCCTTCCAGCAGGTGTCCCTGGACGCCGCGCAGAAGTCGTTCGTGCGCATCCAGGAGCTGTCTCTGTTCTCGATGCTCTGAGCGATCGGAAGTCTCGCGGGGCCGCGTGGCTGCGGCTCCGGGCGCCGTTTCCCCCGCAGACGCACCTGAGGCCTTGGCTGGAGGTGCGAACCATTGCCTCCGGCCACAGTCGCAATGGCATGCCTGCGCACCCCCTATCCAGTGCCCGTCGACGCCTTCTCGGGCTTGCACTCGCCCTCGCGGTCGGCATGCCCGCCGGAGTCCGGGCGGAGCCTCATCCCTTCTCGGTCAGGCGTGTCGAGGGCGAGTATCTCGTCGAGGGCAGCCTGACGGTGGCGGTGCCGCCGCTGGTTGCCTGGGAGGTTCTCACCGACTACGACGACATGAGCCGGTTCGTGGTCGACATGCTGGAGAGCAGGGTGCTCGAAGACGCCGGCGGCCGTCTGCGGGTCCTGCAGCGCGGCGTGACCCGGCTGGGGCCGCTGAGCTTCGACTACGAGGTCGAGCGCGAGGTGACACTCGATCCTCACCGGGCGGTGCGCTCTCGTGCGCTGCGCGGCAACATGCGCAAGCTCGAGATGGAGACCCGGCTGACGGCCGTGGGGGAGGGGGTGCGGGTCGATTATCGGGCGGTGCTGGTGCCCGATTTCTGGGTGCCACCACTCATCGGCCCGGCGGTTTTGCGGCGACAGGCGGAACGCCAGTTCGAAGCCCTCATTGCTGAGATGATGCGCCGGGCCGGTCAGAGACCGGCGCTGCCCTGATCGCGTCCCGTCAGGGCTCCCCCATACCGTCCGGCCCCGCATGCCCCGTCCGTCCCCCGGTATCCGGGTTCTGGCACGACGCCGTTGAAATGGATCTTCCCGCGTCGCGGCGCGGCCCTTGGGGGCGGAGCCAGACGATTTTGGGTGCAAAAACCCTGATGTAAGGCCGAAAAACCCCCTGTTTTCGTCTTCAACTACCTGAAAGAAAAAGAGGTTGTGGGGTCAGACCCCGATTATTCGGCAGGGAAGCGGGGGGCGCAGTCGCGCTCGGCGTCGGCGATCCGGCGGGCGAAGGCCTCCCAGCGGCTGGCGTACTCGGTGCTCGACTCGCGCAGGCGGATGGCGGCGCGGTTGCGCTCGGCGGTGGCCTCGTTGAATTGGGCGAGGGCGCCCTGCAGCTGTTCCGAGCGCGGGATGAAGTCGCGCAGCGCGGCGCCGTGGGCGGCTGCGCGCTGATCCAGGCTCTCGGCAACCCGGGCGGTGCGTTCCGCGGCGCCGGGGTCACGGCGCTTCTGGAGGTGCAGGCGCTCGACCTCGCGCTGCAGACGGCCGAGTTCCGCCTCCTCGGCGTTCAGGCGGTTGCGCTCGCGGGCGAGCTCGGCGGATTCGGCATCCAGCCGTGCGCGCTCGGCCAGGTGGGCGGCACGCTCCGCCAGGGCGGCCTCGTGGGCTGCGTCCAGGCGCGCGCGCTCGCGAACGAGATCTTCATGGCGCCAGTGCCAGGCCTCCTCCGCACCGGCGCAGCGGCCGGCAGAGCGCACGGCGGTGTCGGCCAGCGGCGGGCTCTGGGTGGCGCGCCAGGGGGGGGCTTCGGTCGGGGCGGCGTGTGCCAGGGTGACCGCTGCAGCCATCAGCTGGGCAACCAGAAGGGATCGGAAGGTCACAGGCATGTTTGGCATGGGGTCTCTTGCCTTGGGATTTCGTCAGACGCGGCGGCAGTGCCGGGCACCTCGCGCGGCGGACGTTCGGTGTGACGTCAGCGCGCTCGGGGTACCGACCGGGACAGACCAGCGGTCAGCACCGCACGCGGATCGGCGGCACGTGCTTCACCCTTTCCGATGAGGCAGGGCGTCGCGCCCGCTGCCGTCGGCTCCGGCACTCCGCCGTATGCATCCGTCGGAATGGTAAGCGATCGGACCGGCATCGTCGACGGCGGGCGGGACAGGCTGTCTCGGGCGCGCCAGCCGGGCGGGAGGACGGAACGTACCCCCGGCGCTCCGGGGCGGTTGTCCCGCCAGCCGGCGTTCTCAGAACCGGTACTGCGCGGAGAACATGAGGCGCAACACCTCGGCGCTGCGCGCCGCACCCAGGTCGTTTTCGCCGTAGAGGGTCTCCACGCCCAGGCTCAGCTCGTCGATCACGTCGGCGATCAGGTTGCCGCTGGTGTAGGTCGTTCGCGAGTGGCTGGAGACGGGATCGGCGCCACGCTCGGTCCAGCTCAAGCCGGCCGTGAAGGTCGAACGAAG
>JBILUV010000412.1:0-2744 GCA_044370825.1 Burkholderiales bacterium
CCGGCACGCTGGTGTTCACGTTCAACAGCAGCGCCACCAATGCGCGGGTGAACTCGGCGATGCAGCAGATTGCTTACGCCAACAGCAGCGACGCGCCCCCGGCCAGCGTGCAGATCGACTGGACCTTCAGCGACGGCAACAGCGGCGCGCAGGGCACGGGCGGCGCGCTGTCTGACGCGGGCAGCGTGACGGTGAACATCACGGCGGTGAACGACGCCCCGGTGCTGACCGGCGCCCATGATTTCGCGGGCATCAGCGAGGACCCGGCGAGCAATGCCGGGACGCTGGTGTCGGCGCTGATTGCCGGCCAGGTGACTGACGGGGACGCGGGTGCGCTCCCTGGCATCGCCGTGACGGCGGTGAACAACATCAACGGTATCTGGCATTACAGCACGGACGGTGGCAGCACCTGGACCGGCTTCGGCAGCCCCGACGCGACCACGGCAAGACTATTGGCTGCTGACGCGAGCACGCGGGTGCGCTTCGTCCCCGCGGCCAACTGGAATGGCACCCTGGCCAGCGGACTGACATTCCGGGCCTGGGATCGCACCACCGGGGTGGCCGGCGCCACCGCCGACACCACCAGCAACGGGGGCAGTACCGCGTTCAGTACCGCCGCGGCTTCGGCAGGCATCACCGTGGGCGCCCTCAACGACGCGCCGCGCACCCTGCCGGTCGGCGATGCCGTGGCCGGCTATGACTGCGAGGGCGGCGGGGGGCCTGTGTCCTTCGTACCCAGCGGACCGGCGATGACGCTGAGCGGGACCGTCACCACCAGCGCGGGCGCCGGACGGTTCACCGGGTCGAGCGGGCTGCTGTTCACGGCTGATGCGGACAGCACGAACCCGCAGGTGACGCTGAGCACGCTCCCCGAGGTGGCGACGAACGGAGCGTTCAGCTTCGCCGCCTGGGTGCGCTTCGACGCACTGGACACGACCCAGGGCTGGGAGAGGGTCTTCGACTTCGGCGGCGGTGCGGCGGCCGACAATCTTGCGCTTTCCCGACGTACCACGAGCAACGACCTGAGCCTCACGGCGTTTTCGGGTGCGACCCAGGTCGGATTGATGACCCAGCCAGGGGCGCTCTCGGGGCGGATCGGGCAATGGACCCATCTCGCCGTGACTCTCGACAGCGCGAACGTGCTGAGCCTTTATGTCGATGGGAGCCTCGCGCAAACCGGTACGTTGAGCGGGACGATCAACTTCGCGAACTGGACGAGCAACCTGATCGGGGCCTCCAACTGGGTGGCGGACCGGCAGTTCCGCGGGGCCATGGACGACATTGCCGTGTTTTCCCGGGCGCTGAGCACTGCTGAGGTCGCGCGGCTGGCGGCAACCGCGCCTGCGCAGATCGCGGTGGTGGAAGGCGGCACACCGGTTGTCCTGGGGCTGGCGGCCGAGGTGTTCGATGCCGAACTGAGTGCGGCGGACGATTTCGCGGGCGCCACGCTGACGTTGGCGCGCAACGGCGGCGCCAACCCGCTGGACGTGTTCTCCGCCACCGGCACGCTCGGGCCGCTGACCCAGGGCGCGGCACTGACGGTGGGCGGCACGACCATCGGTACCGTCACCACCAACAGTGGCGGCACCCTGATGCTGAGCTTCGGCGCCGGTGCCACCAATGCGCTGGTCAACGAAGCTGTGCGGCAGATCGCCTACGGCCACGCACCGGGCTTCCTGCCAGCCTCGGTGCAGATCGACTGGATGTTCAGCGACGGCAACGCCGGGCCGCAGGGCGCGGGCGGGGCAGGGGTTGCCTCGGGCAGTATCACGGCGAACATCACCGCCGTGAATTCCGCGCCGACCGATCTCGCCTTCTCGCCGCGACTCGTGTCCGACCTCATCCTGAACGGCACGACGGTGGGCGATCAGGACAGCGCCGCGGTCGCCGGCCGGCCCGGTGGTGGATTCGTCGCCGCCTGGAAAGCCTCCGATGGGGTCGACACCAGCATCTACGCCCAGCGCTTCGACGCACGCGGCAACCCGGTCGGGACGGAATTCCGCGTCAACGCGACCACGGCTGATGTGCAGTACACACCGACCGTGGCGGCCTTCGCCGACGGCGGCTTCGTCATCGCCTGGGCCGAGCAGCGCGCGGGTGTCGCCTCGTGGATCGAGGCCCGTGCGTTCAATGCCGACGGTACGGCGGCCACGGGCGACGTCTCCGTCAGCACCCCGCTGAGCAATCCGAACGAAGGCTACGCGCCCAGCGTGGCCGTGCTGGACGCGAATCGCTTCGTGGTGGTCTGGGCTGGTGAGGTCAGCGGGGCCAGCCAGGGTACCTATGGCCGCGTCTACGATCGCGCCGGCGCTGCCCAGACGGGGCAGTTCCTGGTCGGCCTCACCGGTGTGACCGACAGCCTGTTCTGGGTGTCACCGAAGGTGGCGGCGCTGCCTGATGGCGGCTTCGCGGTCGTCTACAACTGGGACAGCGGCGCTGGTGCCAGTGTCCGGGTGCGGATCATGAACGCCGACGGGACGCCCCGCACCGCCGAGCTGAATCTCGGGTCCGGCGAGCGCGGCGACATTGCCCGCCTGGGCAATGACGATCTCGTGGTCGTGTTCGAGCGCAACAACGACATCTTCGCCCGTTTCGTCGACCCGGTCGGCATCCTGCTGGGTGGCGAGATCACGGTGGAAGGCTCCAGCAGCGGCGTGCAGTGGGCCCCCGCGGTGGCCGCCGATGCCACCGGCTTCACCGTCGCCTGGAGCTCCGACACGGGCGACGGCAGCGGGAGCGGCGTC
>JBILUV010000413.1:0-2742 GCA_044370825.1 Burkholderiales bacterium
GCGGTGTTCCGAGCCTTCCTCACCAGCAACGGCACCATGACCGACCTCGGCACTCTCGGCGGCGACTACAGTGAGGGCAGAGCCATCAGCAACGCCGGCCACGTGACCGGCTACTCATACACCGCCGACGCCAACCTCCATGCCTTCCTCTACCGTGACGGCACCATGACCGACCTCAACACCGTGGCCGGCGTGGCCGGGAGCGGGTGGACCCTGTTCGACGCCAGGGGTGTCAACGACACACTGCAGATCACCGGAACCGGGAGTCTGGGTGGTCAGACGAGCGCCTATCTGTTGTCGTTGGACACCGTGGTCTGGGAAGGCGGCATCTCCGGGAGCTGGGATGACAGGAATGGCTGGTCCTTCGGCGTGACCCCCGTGTCGCGCATGAACGTGACGATCGATCCGGTGCGCAGCCTCACGGTGACCGGGCCCAGCGCGAGCGCGAGCGTCAGGACGCTCGCCATCGGCGGCGACGCCACCGGCAACAACGGCATCGCGACCCTGTCTCTCGACGGGGGCACGATCAGCGTGCTGGGCAGCGGCGGCGCATTCGCCACCATCAGCGCCAACGGCGTGCTGACCGGCGACGGCACGATCAACGGAGCGATCACCAACCTCGGCACCGTGAACGCGCAGAACCTGACGCTCTCGGGCGGGCTCACCAACCAGGGGCTGGTCAACGGCGACGGCCGGCTCAACACCGGCCTGATCAACGCCTCCAGCGGTCTGGTGCAGGCCGGCGCGGGGCAGACCCTCCGTCTGTCGGGCGCGTCTCACAGCAACGCCGGGCAGATCGAAGCGATTGGCGGTGGCAATCTGGTCGTCACCGGCACCTTCGCCAACAACAGCGGTGGCCAGCTTTATGTCTCCGACGCCACCGTGCGCTTTGCCTCGGCCGTGACGAACGCCACCGGCGGTCGCATCCAGTCGGACGACGCAGTGCTGAGATTCAATGGGGGGCTGACCAACAGCGGTCAGATGCAGTTCACCTTTGGCGAAAGCGCGATCTTCGGCAACGTCACCACCACCAGCGGCGGCAAGGTGATCCTGTCGGGCAACAGCAACACCACCTTCTACGATATGGTGGACATCGGCGGCGGGGGCGAATTGCTGGTATCCGCCGGGTCGGCGGCGGTGTTCTTCGGCCGGGTGGTGCAGCGCACCGGCTCCACCTTCTCCGGCTCCGGCGTCAAGTTCTACGTGGGTGGCCTCGCGGTGGGCGGCTCTCCCGGGCTGGGCATGGATGCCGGCGACGTGACCTTCGACTCCGGCAATTTCTACGAGGCCGAGATCGGCGGTCTCGTGCCCGGCAGCGGGTTCGACAAGTACGTCGTGGGCGGCAGGCTCAGCTTCGGCGGCACGCTGAAGCTCACCTCGTGGCAGGGCTTCACCGGGCAGGCGGGGCACAGCTATGACCTGTTCGACTGGGGCACGACGGAGGGAGCCTTCGACACCATCGATGCCGACGGACTGGTTCTGGCCAGCGGCACCAGGCTCGACGTGAGCCGGCTGTATGTCGACGGCACGATCAGCATCGCCGCTGTACCGGAGCCCGGCGAGTGGGCAATGCTGCTGGCCGGGCTGGCGCTGGTCGGCGGGACTGCGCGCCGGCGCGGTCGCGCCCCGATGGCCCGAGACGACATCGGAAGAGCCAAACCATGAAGGGCACCCCCGTGAATGGCGCCGTTGCCGCCGTGGCATTGGGCGTTGTGCTGAGCGCCGGCGTGGCTCAGGCACGGGGGGAGTCGCGGCCGACTGCCCGCGCACCCGCAGCAGATTCGCGTGCGGGCGCGGCGAACCCCGCGGCCGCGCGCCAGCGCCTGCAGTCGCGTGCGGCCGGCGTGACCGGGCTCGCCGGTGCGGTGCAGCGCGCCGACGGTGCCTGGATGGTGCACGCCACCCTGGGCGGCCACGGCGACATCGCCGACCCCGGCACGCGGGTTATCCAGGGCAAGGTCGCGCCCGGCTCGAGCCCGGGTTGCGTCACGGACCAGGGTAATGTGGTGTTCGAGGCGGGGGCGCAACTGGAGATCGAGCTTGGCGGCACCACCGCCTGCACCGGCTACGACCGCTATGCCGTCGCGCTTTCGCTCAGCCTGCGGGGGCCGACGATGAACGTGGTGCTGATCAACGGGTTCGTGCCTGCGGCCGGGCAGCGATTCGATGTGCTGGACTGGGGCACGCTGACCGGTACTTTCGGCACGGTCAACCTGCCGGCTCTGCCCCACGGACTCACCTGGGATACCACGGCGCTCCACACGAGCGGAGAGATCGCAGTGGTAGCACCCGTAGCCGACAGCGACGTGCCGTTGCCGGCGTGGGCGATCGTCCTGCTGGGGTCGGGCCTGGCCATGGGTTTGAAGCGCGCCAGCGGCCGCAAAGCAGGGGGGCAGGTCAGGGTATCCCGCGCATCGTGCACGCGCGAGTGAGCACGGAATATCTCCCGCATACAAAGTCGACGGCGCGTCGGACGGACCAGTCAACCGAAATGCTTTTCAGCGCCGCGAGGGCACGACCAAGACGGCGACGCAGCCGCCTAGCAAGAGCCAGCGTAGAAGCAGCCCGCTCGATTACATAGTCGCCCCTGCGAAATTCATTCCCGAGTAGCCAACGCGAGATCAACGAAGCGCCGCGAGAGATGACACTGTGAATCGTTGCGACCACACCGACAACGATCACGCGCACCCCGTGCGCTTCCACGGCTCCCATTCTCCAGGCGCAAAAAATCCCCTTCAGCGT